>NZ_WWIQ01000022.1:58676-126795 GCF_009862985.1 Streptomyces sp. SID5464
CCTCCCCCGAGCTCTCGGCTTCGCTCGAGCAGGGAGATCCCCATCGCCCCAGGCGGCACGCATGCCCGCGGGCCATGCGATTACGACGCCGCCAGCACGCCCGTCCAGTAGACCGTCCCCGCGCACGCGTTGGACACGGTCACCGAGGCCGCGCCCGAGCCGGTTGCCGGGGTGTACGTCACCGCCACGCTGCCTTCGGCCGTGCCGTCCTCGCCAACCAGCTGAGGGGCCGTGCCCGTGTCGCCGCCGGTGGAGGTGCCGCCCGTGGCGCCGCTGTCCTGCGTCGGTGTGGGGTCGGGAGTGGGGTCGCCCGGGTCGCCCGGGTCACCGCCGGGGGTGGGACAGGTCTCCGTGGGGACCCAGGCGAACTTCACGTCGTAGGCGGCGCCCGGCTGGAGCACCAGCTGAGCGGCCTCCAGGGACGGGTCGGGCAGGCCGGCCGCCGGGTCCCCGGCCGTGTGCCGGGCCGAACCGACCTTGCTCGTGTCGGCCGAGCCCTGCGCCAGGGCGCTCACGCCGCCGGGGCCCGTGACCGTACAGCTCGCCCCGGAGACGTTGGTGACGCGGAAGGAGCCGTAGACCGCGCCGGTGGAGTCGGGGGCGACGCTGCTGCCGGCGGCGGGGCCGAGCTGGGCGGCGGTGCACGCCGGGACCCCTGCGGTGGTCGGGGAGGACGGGCCGGCACCCTGGGACGCGCCGGTCGAGGCGCCGGTGCCCTTGCCTTCCTTGTCCTTCTCCTTCTTGTCGCCCTTGCCCTTGCCCTCGGTCTTGCCGGGGGAGCCGCCCGCGGTGCTCTCGCCGCCGTCCGGGCCCTTGCCCTGGCTCGCGCCGCCCTGCGTCTGGGAGGCGTGGCCGGCGACGGACGGATGGGCCTCGGAGCCGGTGGAGTTGGAGACGTGCACCAGGGCGGGGACGGCCGTGCCGATGAACAGCGCGGCGGCGGCCATGCCGACGACGGCCTGCCGCTTGCGGGTCCGCCGCTGCGGCACCGCCTTCCGCAGATAGTCCAGCGTGCCGTCGCGCGGTTCCACCTCCTGCACCACTTGGTGCAGCATCCTGCGCAGATCCAGCTCGTCCGAGTCGAGCCCCTGGGGGCTCGGGTCGTCCAGGCCGTGGTTCACAGTTCCGTTCCCAGCGTGCGATTGCTTCGGATCTTGCCCGTGCAGCCTTGTCGGCTCGTGCCACTCGAAGGGTTCGTGCCGGTCGCGCCCGTCGCGGGGCGCGCCGTTGCCGTCGCTCATGCCGGCGCCTCCATGGCCAGCCGGAGCGCCGCGATGCCGCGCGAACCGTAGGCCTTGACCGAGCCCAGGGATATGCCGAGGGTCTCGGCGACCTGGGCCTCGGTCATGTCCGCGAAGTAGCGCAGCACCAGCACCTCGCGCTGGCGGCGCTGGAGGCCCTTCATCGCCTTGATGAGGGAGTCGCGCTCCAGCTGGTCGTAGGCGCCTTCCTCGGCGCTCGCCATGTCGGGCATGGGCTTCGACAGCAGCTTGAGGCCGAGGATGCGGCGGCGCAGCGCGGAGCGCGACAGGTTGACGACCGTCTGACGCAGGTACGCCAGGGTCTTCTCGGGGTCGCGGACGCGCTTGCGGGCCGAGTGGACACGGATGAAGGCCTCCTGGACGACGTCCTCGCAGGAGGCCGTGTCGTCGAGGAGGAGGGCGGCGAGACCGAGCAGCGAGCGGTAGTGCGCCCGGTAGGTCTCGGTGAGGTGGTCGACGGTGGTCCCGGCCGCGACACCGTCCTCGGCGCCGTCACGCTGGTTCGGGATGCGGGCCGGCCGCGCTGCGGGCACGGGCGCGATCACCGGCATGCCACCGGCAGTACCGGGCATGCGGGGTCGTAGAGCCGCCGGACGGGGCGGTCGAAGGACCGTGCCGCGTGCCGCGCTGAAGTCGAGTACCTCTGCCACGTCTGTTGGACACGCTCACCCCTGTGAGGGTTGTACGTGCCGGGCATCACTTTCACGCCGACCTTCGTCGTCGACGGTCTACCCGCCTCAGGCAGCACAACCGGTGGTGCATCAAATGCCCTCATGCGTCCCGCTCTTCCCCTATGTCCATATGTGATCGGGCGTCCCCACGCCCGGTTCCAGGCGTCCCCACGCCTGAATGCACGTCCCGCGGCCCGGAAGGGCGACCGCAAAGACGCTCCCCGCCTTCCGCGCGGTTGCGGAGGGCGGGGAGGTAAATCCTCGGATGCCGATGGGGTCCGGGACAAGTGGTCCGGACCATCGACCGGCTCACATGTCGTACACAGATCCTACAAACCCCCTATGACACATGGCGGGGGATTTCGGCGTGGCGAAACTTCACGAAAGCCCGGCGACCACCGGCTCGGCACGTCACGAAGGCCGGCGGCCGTCACTTCGTCAGGTCAGGGAAGCTCGGCGGAGAGCGGGTCCGGCACGTCACGAAGGCTCGGCGGGGAGCGGGGCCGGCGCCTCACGAAAGCCCGGCGAAGCACCAGCCCGGCACCTCATGAAATCGCGATGGCCGTCAGTCCGGCACGCCGGGAGAGCTCTGCGACCGTCACTTCGGCACGTCGAGGAAGCCCGGCGGCCACCACCCGGCGCCTCACGAAAACCCGGCAGCCACCACCCGGCGCCTCACGAAAACCCGGCAGCCACCACCCGGCGCCTCACGAAAGCTCGGCGGCCACCAGTTCGGCGATCTGCGCGGTGTTGAGCGCGGAGCCCTTGCGCAGGTTGTCGCCGCACACGAAGAGTTCGAGCGCCGTCGGGTCGTCCAGCGCCCGCCGTACCCGCCCGACCCAGGTCGGGTCGGTGCCGACCACGTCGGCGGGGGTCGGGAACTCCCCCGCGGCCGGGTTGTCGAACAGCACGACACCGGGCGCTGTGGCAAGGATCTCGCGGGCCTTGTCGACGGTGACCTCGCCCTCGAAGCGGGCGTGCACGGTCAGCGAATGCGTGGTGATCACCGGCACCCGCACGCAGGTGACGGCCACGGGGAGGTCGGGCAGTCCGAGGATCTTGCGGGACTCGTCCCGGACCTTCAGCTCCTCCGACGACCAGCCGTCCTCGCGCGGCGACCCGGCCCACGGCACGACGTTCAGCGCGACCGGCTCCGGGAACGGCCCGGTGCTGTCCCCCACGGCCCGCCGTACGTCACCGGGGCTGGTCCCCAGCTCCGTGCCGGCGACCAGGGACAACTGCTGCCGCAGCGTCGCCACGCCCGCGCGGCCGGCGCCGCTGACCGCCTGGTAGGAGGAGACCACCAGCTCGCGCAGCCCGAACTCGGCGTGCAGCGCGCCCAGGGCCACGATCATGGAGAGCGTCGTGCAGCTGGGGTTGGCGATGATCCCGCGCGGGCGCATCCGCACGGCGTGCGGGTTGACCTCGGGCACCACGAGGGGCACCTCCGGGTCCATCCGGAACGTGCCGGAGTTGTCGACCACCACCGCGCCCTTGGCGGCGGCCAGCGGCGCCCACCGCTCGGCGACCTCGTCGGGGACGTCGAACATGGCGACGTCGACCCCGTCGAAGGCCTCCTCGGTGAGCGCCACGACCTCGGTCTCCTCGCCGCGCACGGCCAGCTTGCGGCCGGCCGAGCGCGGGGAGGCGATCAGTCGGATCTCGCCCCAGATGTCCGCCCGCTGGGACAGGATCCGGAGCATGACCGTGCCGACGGCCCCGGTCGCTCCCACGACGGCGAGCGTCGGCCGCCCGGACCGGCCGGGCCCGTCGGCCCGTCGGAGGTCGGCCATCAGCGGCCGGTGCCTCCGTAGACGACGGCCTCGTCGCTGTCGGAGTCGAGCCCGAACGCGGTGTGCACGGCACGGACGGCCTCGGGCACGTCGTCGGCGCGCGTGACGACCGAGATGCGGATCTCGGAGGTCGAGATCAGCTCGATGTTCACACCGGCGTCGGACAGCGCCTTGAAGAAGTCGGCCGTGACACCCGGGTTGGTCTTCATCCCGGCGCCGACCAGGGAGATCTTCCCGATCTGGTCGTCGTAGCGCAGGGAGTCGAAGCCGATGGCGCCCTTGTTCTTCTCCAGGGCGTCGATGGCCTTGCGGCCCTCGGCCTTGGGGAGCGTGAAGGAGATGTCCGTCAGACCCGTGGAGGCGGCGGACACGTTCTGCACGATCATGTCGATGTTGATCTCGGCGTCCGAGATCGTACGGAAGATCGCGGCCGCCTCGCCCGGCTTGTCCGGCACGCCGACGACCGTGACCTTGGCCTCGGAGGTGTCGTGCGCGACACCGGAGATGATGGCCTGCTCCACCTGCTTGTCCCCTTGCTGAATCGGCTCACTGCTGACCCACGTGCCCTGAAGTCCGCTGAAGCTGGACCGGACGTGGATCGGGATGTCGTACCGGCGGGCGTACTCCACGCAGCGGTGGAGCAGCACCTTCGACCCGGATGCCGCCAGCTCGAGCATGTCCTCGAGGGAGATCCAGTCGATCTTCCGGGCCTTCTTCACCACGCGCGGGTCGGCGGTGAACACGCCGTCGACGTCGGTGTAGATCTCGCAGACGTCGGCGTCGAGGGCGGCGGCGAGGGCCACCGCGGTGGTGTCGGAGCCGCCGCGGCCGAGCGTGGTGATGTCCTTGGTGTCCTGGCTGACACCCTGGAAACCCGCCACGATCGCGATGTTGCCCTCGTCCACCGAGGTCTTGATCCGGCCCGGCGTGACGTCGATGATCCGGGCTTTGTTGTGGACCGAGTCGGTGATGACACCTGCCTGGCTGCCGGTGAACGACTGGGCCTCGTGGCCCAGCTTTTTGATCGCCATGGCCAGCAGTGCCATGGAGATCCGCTCTCCGGCGGTCAGCAGCATGTCGAGCTCGCGCCCGGCAGGCATCGGGGAAACCTGCTCGGCGAGATCGATCAGCTCGTCCGTCGTGTCGCCCATCGCGGAAACGACGGCAACCACCTGGTTGCCGTTCTGCTTCGCTTCCACGATCCGCTTGGCGACGCGCTTGATGCCCTCGGCATCGGCTACGGAGGAGCCTCCGTACTTCTGCACGACAAGGCCCACGTGCGCTCCTCGCTCAATCCGTCTCTATCCGCTCATACGCATTCGTACTGCGGTCGGCTCAGTCTAACGAGCGTCCGAAAAACCCTTCCGCGATATCGCATGCTGAGATTTCCGGGCCACTCGTCCAGAGCTGCTCATGCCCATCTGGGCACAGGCCACGCGAGAAAGTGCCCGGCGTCACAATCGCACGTGGGCTCGGCATGGTGACTCAACTTTCAAGCATTATGGTTCGCCTGTGCGCGTACTTCTGGTGGAAGACGATGAACCGGTCGCCGAGTCCCTCAGACGCGGCCTGAAGCGCTACGGCTTCGAGGTCGAGTGGGTCACCACGGGCCAGGCGGCCCTGGACCACACGGGCCCCTACGACGTCGTCCTGCTGGACCTCGGCCTGCCCGACACCGACGGCCTGGACGTCTGCAAGGTACTGCGCGAACGCGGCGACGTCCCGATCATCGTGATCAGCGCGCGCAGCGACGAGACGGACCGGGTGGTGGGCCTGGAGATCGGCGCGGACGACTACGTCTCCAAGCCGTTCGGCGTCCGCGAGGTCATCGCCCGCATCCGGGCGGTCATGCGCCGCGCGCAGCCGCGCACCCCCGCCGCCGACGCGCCCGAGAACGGCCCCGACCGCTACGGCCCCCGCCTGACCGTCGACCGCAAGGCGGCCCGGGTACGGCTCGACGGCCAGGAGGTGGCCCTCGCACCCAAGGAGTACGACCTCCTGGCCTTCCTCACCGAGGAGCCCGGGGCGCTGATGTCGCGCGAGCAGATCATGGAAGCGGTCTGGGACGCGAACTGGTTCGGTCCGACGAAGACGCTGGACGTGCACGTGGCGGCGCTGCGGCGGAAGCTCGCGGGCGCGATCACGATCGAGGCGGTGCGCGGGGTCGGCTTCCGGCTGGAGATCGTCAAGGACGGCGGCGGCGACGCGAGCACGGACAGCGGCGCCTCATGATCCGCCAGCTCGTCCGCAGTTACATCTTCCTCGTCGCGATCGCCATCGCCCTGTTCACGGTGCCGGTGGCCTTCTCGCTCACCGCCCAGTTGCGGGGCGACACCGAGGGGTCCGTGCTGCGCGAGGCCAAGACCATGGCGCTGCTGCTGGCCAACGGCGACTCCACCTCGTGCGAGGCGCTCCAGAAGATGGCCACCGCGTACGCCGCCGAGACGCCCGGCGACGTCCAGGTGACCGGGGCACCGGGCTGCGCGACGGGCCTGCTCCGCCCGAGGGAGGACGCGGCCCTGACCGCGGCCCTCGACCGGAACCACGTGACGACCGACTGGGGCTCCTCCTTCATCTGGGGTCCCGAGCTGGTGATCACGGTCCCCGCCAAGACGGCCGCCGAGGACCGGGTCGTCGGTGCCGTGCGCATCGTCTACTCGACGGACGAGATGACCGACCGCCTGTGGACGATCTGGGGCTTCCGGGCGATCCTCGCGGTGCTGGTCCTCGTGGTGGCCGCCCTGCTCGGCGCGGGGGTGGCGCGCCGCCTCACCCGCCCGCTGCGCCAGCTCAACGACATGGCGAGCAAGTTCAGCGACGGCGACCTGACCGCCCGCTCTCCCGTGACGGGTCCGCCGGAGACCCAGACGCTGGCGCGCACGCTCAACCAGGGCGCGGAACGCCTGGACACGCTGATCGCGGCCCAGCGCATCTTCGTGGCGGACGCCTCGCACCAGCTGCGCACCCCGCTCACGGCCCTGCGGTTGTCCCTGGACAACATCGCGGACGGTGTGGACGACGAGTTCGTACGGGAGGACGTGGAGCAGGCCACCGCCGAGGTGGTCCGGATGAACCGCCTGGTCAACGGCCTGCTGGTGCTGGCCCGGGCCGAGGCGAAGGTGACGGTCGCCGAGCCGCTCCCGCTGCTGGACATCGTGCGGGAGCGGCTCGCCGTGTGGAGGCCGGCCGCCGACGAGCGCGGAGTCACCGTCGCGCTCAGGGGGAGTGTCGACGGCCGGCCGGCTGTGCTGTCCAGCTCCGGTCATCTGGACCAGATGCTGGACAACGTGTTCTCCAACGCCCTGGAGGTCTCACCGGACGGCGGGACGATCACCGTGCGGGTGGACCCCCGGGGCGATGTGGTGGGGGTATCGGTCCTGGACGAGGGACCCGGGATGACGGACGCCGAGAAGTCCCGCGCCTTCGACCGCTTCTGGCGCGGCCAGGGGCTGACCGGGAAGGGCGGTTCCGGTCTCGGTCTCGCCGTCGTCAAGCAACTGGCGACGGACGACGGCGGGACCGTGGCCCTGACGGACGCGCCCGGGGGCGGTCTGTGCGTGACGATCACCCTCCGGGCGGCCCACCGGGGTGCCGGCTGACCCCGACTCACCCCTCCGGCATCTTCGAGGAGTGGTGGTTCACGATCAGCCACGTGCCGTTCGGCTGCTTCTCGTAGGCGTACGTGTAGCGGGCCTTGACGGTGCTCTTCGCGCCCGTCTCGTGGTCGGTGAGCGCGAACTCGTACACACCGGCGTCGATGGCGGTGTTGTGGTCGAGAACGTTGACGACCGACTCGACCTTCGTGCCGACCGGCTTGTTCTGGAGGAAGTGCTCGAAGTAGTCGACGATCTCGGCTCTGTCCGTACGGACGTTGTTCGAGACGGTCGGCAGCAGGACGGCGTCCTTCGCGTACAGGTCGGCGACCTTCTGCGGGTCGCCGGTCTGCAGCGCCGCGTTCCACTGGTCGAACAGCCCGAGCACCTGCGCCTTGGTGGCCGTCTTGGCGGACTTCTTCGCGGAACTGCCGCGCGAGTCGGCTCCGGCGACTCCGGCGCCGGCCACGAAGGTGCCGGCGGCGAGGACGGCCACCGCGGTGGTGACGGCGACGCGCTTGCGTATGGACGTGGCTGCGGGGCGACGGGTCATCATCATCTCCGGTGAGATCGAGGGGAGTTGACTTACTCCGCTTCTTCTGCGGTGGAAGTGACTCCAGGTTCGCTTTTCACCGGTTAGGGGCCGTGCAGGTGTCGTACAGGGGACGTCCAGGATGTGGCCAACTCACTCGGGGTGAGGCATCCGTTACGTCCGGCAGGGCGAAAGGCCACCGCCGACGTGCTCAGGTGTCTCCCGTCGAGGCGGAGCCGATGTCACCGCCCGCGGCGATGGAACGCTCGCCGGAGGCGGTGACGTTCCGGGGCTGCGGAGGGGCGGGGGCGGGAGAGGGGTTCGCCGGCGGGGCGGACGCGGGGGCTCCCGGGCCGTCACCGGTCGAGACCGTTCCGATGTTCCCGCCCGCGGCGACGGACCTCGTACCGCTCGCGTTCACCGTCGTACCACCGGACGTACCGTCCTGGCCCTGGAATCCGGCGTACACCGCGAGCGCCAGCCCGATCAGCGCGGCGACGCCGCCGGCCACACTGGCCCAGGGATCCGCCGCCTCGACGTCCAGGACAGCTCCGACGACAAGCCCCGCGGCACCGGCGGCACAGAGCCCGATGCCCGTCCACATCAACACCTTCGACTGACCGGTCATACGGCCATCATCGCGCTCGGGGACCGGCTGTGGTGAGGAAAGCCGTTGCGGCGGAGGGCGGTTACTTGGCCGGGCCGAGGCCCAGCGGGCCCGCGATCTCCTCCGCCATCACCCTGCCCGCCTCGATCTCCAGGGTGTCGTCGCCCATGTCCTGGTCCGTGTCGAGGCCGTCGAGTTCGGCCAGGGGCTGGTTGAGGCGGACGTGGGCGAGGACCGACTGGAGGGCCCGGAGGGTCGCGGAGGCGGTGGAGCCCCAGTTGGAGAAGTAGGAGAACTGCCACCACCACAGGGCCTCCGTGGTGCGGCCCGCCCGGTAGTGGGCCATGCCGTGGCGCAGGTCGGTGATGACGTCGGTGAGGTCGTCGGAGATACGGGCCGGGACCGGAGCCTTGCGGGGCTCGTAGGGGTCGAAGACCTCCGAGTAGACGTCGATCGGGTCGAGGAGGCGGGCCAGGTTCTCGCGCAGTTCGTCGACGTCCGGCTCGGGGCCCGAGTCGGGCTCGTAGCGCTCGTCGGGCACGATGTCCTCGTGCGCGCCGAGACGGCCGCCGGCCAGGAGGAGTTGGGAGACCTCCAGGAGCAGGAAGGGGACGGCCGACTCCGGCTCGTCGCCCTTCGCGATCTCCGTGACGGCGACCAGGAAGCTCTCGACCTGGTCCGCGATCTGGACGGCGAAGTCGTCCGGGTTCTGGTCGGTCGCGTGCAGCGTGGCGTCAGACATCTAGGAGTCGTCTCCCCTCGAAGGCGCGACCGAGGGTCACCTCGTCCGCGTATTCCAGGTCGCCACCCACCGGGAGGCCGCTGGCCAGGCGGGTGACCTTCAGGCCCATGGGCTTGATCATGCGGGCGAGGTACGTGGCGGTCGCCTCGCCTTCGAGATTCGGGTCCGTGGCGAGGATGAGCTCCGTGACCGTGCCGTCGGCCAGGCGGGCCAGGAGTTCCCTGATCCGCAGGTCGTCCGGCCCCACCCCGTCGATCGGGCTGATCGCGCCGCCCAGGACGTGGTACCGGCCCCGGAACTCACGCGTGCGCTCGATCGCCACGACGTCCTTCGGCTCCTCGACCACGCAGATGACCGCCGGGTCGCGGCGCGTGTCGCGGCAGATGTTGCACAGCTCCTCCTGCGCGACGTTGCCGCAGGTCGCGCAGAAGCGGACCTTCGCCTTGACCTCCATGAGGGCCTGGGCGAGCCGCCGTACGTCCGTGGGCTCGGCCTGCAGGATGTGGAAGGCGATCCGCTGCGCGCTCTTCGGACCGACGCCGGGCAGCCGCCCCAGCTCGTCGATCAGGTCCTGGACCACGCCTTCGTACAACGGACTGCCTTTCCTGGCTCATCGAGGTCGTTCACGCCGTACGGCCTTCCCGTACGTACCGTAGTTGTCAGCCGCCTGTCCGAGGAAGGCGGTACGCGTCTCAGAACGGCAGACCCGGGAAGCCGCCGCCGCCCAGACCCTGCGCCAGCGGGCCCAGCTTCTGCTGCTGGAGCGCCTGCGCGTTCTCGTTGGCCGCCTGCACGGCCGCCACGACCAGGTCGGCGAGGGTCTCGGTGTCTTCCGGATCGACCGCCTTCGGGTCGATCTTCAGGTTGCGCAGCTCGCCGGCGCCGGTGACGGTCGCGGTCACGAGTCCGCCGCCGGCCTGGCCGTCGACCTCCGTCTGCGCCAGTTCCTCCTGCGCCTGTGCCAGGTCCTGTTGCATCTTCTGGGCCTGCTGGAGCAGCTGCTGCATGTTGGGCTGGCCACCACCGGGGATCACGATCAGCTCCTTGCTCGGTACGGGTTTTCCCGTTCGGCACGAGCCTACGTGGTCGGACCTGCCGTCGCCCCAGCACTCTTTCGAGTGAGTTTGCCTCGCGCCCTATAACCGATCAAGGAATACTTCCGGGCGGAAAAGCGGTGAAAGCTACATCTTCGCCACCCGTTGGGGGGTAGGAAGGGTCCGGCGCATGCGCGTCGTGTGTGTCGCTTGTCACGCAGCGTGGTCAGTAGGGAGTGCCGGGTGGGTCAGCCGGAGATGCAGCCCGAGGGGCCGCCTCAGGACGGACGGGGAGAGGGGGCGGCCCGGCTGCGGCCGGGCGACCTGACCGGGCGGGCCTTTCCGCTCGGGGACTGGGGCGAGCCGGCGGTCCGGCTGGACGAGCTGTACCGGTGGGTGGAGCGCGGGGCGCTGCAGACGGCGGCCTGGTATCTCCTGGACCGGGTGTGGAAGCGGCGGTGCGCGCGGGTGCTGCGCTGTGGGGCCGCGCTGGGGGCCGTCACCGGGGTCGCGCTGCCCCTGCTGGATCTGACCGGGCTCGCGGGCGGGATCGCGCCCTGGGGGTGTCTGGCGCTGCTGCTGGGGGTGGCGTGTGTCGCCGTCGACCGGTACTTCGGGGTGACGTCGGGGTGGATGCGGGATGTGGCCACCGCGCAGGCCGTGCAGCGGCGGTTGCAGGCGCTTCAGTTCGACTGGGCGGCGGAGTGCGTGCGGGAGGTTCTCGGCCCGGCGGAGGGGACGGCGGCTGAGGCGGCGGAGCGGTGCCTCGGGGTGCTGCGGAGGTTCTCCGAGGATGTGAGTGAGCTGGTGCGCGGAGAGACCGCGGAGTGGGTGGGGGAGTTCCGGAGCGGTGGTGCGCCGGTGGGTTTGCAGGCGGTGGTGTTCTCCGGGAGTGGGCGCGGGGCCGAGGCGGGCGGTTTCAACGGGCGGTTCTCCGTGCCGCCGGCGGGGGGCGCGAGGCCGAACATGCCTCGGCAGCGGCCTCCGGAGCCCAGGTGACCGGGAGATCGACGTTCAGTCCTGCGCGCACAGGGTCAGGCCCTCGGGGGTCCAGCACGGCAGGTGGCCGTGCGTGCGGATGACGTCCTGGCCGTTGCCGCGGGCCAGGTAGGTGAGGAAGCTCGACGCCAGGGAGTCGGCCGGGGGGCGGCCGTAGGTGTAGGCGTACTGGATCTCGCGGTAGGGGTAGTCGCTCGTGCCGTGTTCGATGGCGTCGGCGGAGGCGGGGTCGCCGTCCAGGCGCAGGGAGTGCAGGCCCTTGGCGCGGGCGGCCAGGTTCAGTTCGCTGTAGCCGATGGCGCCCGGCAGGTCGGCGACCGTGGCCAGCACCTGGTCCGTCGAGTCGAGTTCGCAGCGGATGACGGCCGCCGTCGGGTCGTCCTTGTGGACGCAGTCGACGGAGGAGTTGGCGATCTCGCCCCGCCCCAGCACCCGGCGCTGGAACACCTGTCTCGTCCCGGAGTTGGCGTCCCGGCTGACCAGGTGCACGGGCAGGTCGGGGCCGCCGAGCTGCCGCCAGTTGCGGATCTCGCCCCGGTAGAGGCGCCGCACGTCGTTCGTGGACAGGTTCGTCAGGCGTACGTCGTCGTTGACCACGAGCGCGAAGACCGACACCGCCACCCGGTTCTCGCGCAGTTCGGGCAGGCCGGCCGGCTTGGGGCCGTCCGACAGGGCGACCACCGGCGGGGAGCCCTGCCCGTCCCGCGACCCCTGCGCGCCGGCCGCCGCCAGCTCCCGTATCCCGGCCGTCGAGCCGTGCGTGTCCACGTCGATGACCGGGTCACCGCCGCAGTCCCGCTCGTACTTCCCGGCCACCTCGCGCAGCACGGGCGCGAACGCGGTCGAACCGGTGAGGGTGAGCCTGCCGCCCGCGCAGCCGATCGGGGGCGGGGTGTCGTCCTGGGCGACGACGATCGCCGCCAGGGTGACGACGCTCGCCGTGAGCGCGATGGTGATCAGCCGCGCCGCCCGGCTGAACAGCGGCGGTTTGTCGTCCGGCGTGGCGCTGCGGTTGGGGTGCACCTCGCCGTCGCGCAGACCGCCGACCAGCCGGATCTCGTCGCCGACGTCGCCGCCGGCCAGCAGCACGAGCAGCTTGAAGTGGTCGCCGCGGTTGAGCGGGACGCGCGGGATGCGCAGGGCGTTGCCGTCGTAGGCGAAGCCGCCCGCCGCGGTGAAGTGGTCCATGAGGTGGTCGGTGTCCGACGGCTGGGTGACCGAGACGCCGCGGACGGTGCGGCCCGCGAACACCGCGGTCAGGCCGTGGAGTTCGGGACCGGTGTAGTCGTCGCGGTCGATGCCCTGCGAGCCGTCGTTCTCGATGCGCAGCAGGACCAGGGTCGCGTCGGCCATGCCGGGCGCCTCGTCGAACAGGCCGAGGCGGCGGTTGGCGCGGCCCGAGCGCACGTCGTCGCCGATGGGGTTGTCCATCTGCACGCGGTAGCCGATGCGTTTGCGGCGCGGCACCCGGCGCTCGTACCAGACCATGACGCCCGAGGCGATGATGCCGAGGACGGCCGTCGCCACGGCCACCAGGTTCTCCGCGCTCAGCCACTCCATCGTCGGTGCCCCCGCTGCCGGACGAATGCGCTCGTCCGGTCACCGTACGGCTGTACGAGCGGGTATCCGGGATTCGTCGGCTTGAATTCGCCGGACGTTCAACGGCTCCCCCGCCACCGGGAGTCGGTCACTGCCTCGTGTACGTCAGCCGCTCCCCGCTGCTCGTGTTGACGCGCTGGAGCGTGCCGTCCGACAGGAGGGTGACCTCGGTGGCCGCGCCCGGGGTGCACGCGGTGCGCGGCTGCCCGACCTTCACGGTGGACGGGCCGATCTCCAGCGCGCCGTCGGCGCCGGGTGCCGTGGTCAGCCGCCCCTCGAACACGCAGTGGTAGGTGCCGCCGCCCTTGGTCGGGCCGTCGGCCACGAGGGACAGGACCGTGTCGCCCGGTTCGCCCTGCCGGATGGTGAGCGAACGGCTGTGCCCGCCGTCGGCGTTGTCGATGGTCGTGGTCCAGGTGCCCAGGTACGCCGTCGGAATCGAACCGTCCGCCGGAGAGGCGGAGGTGTCCGGTTCCGAGGTCGTCGGGGACGGGCCCGGCGTGGTCGGGGGCGCGCCGGTGCTCTGCGTCGGGGTGGGGTCGCCCCCGGCCTGGCCGCCGGCGCCGCCCTGCATCAGCGCGTACACCGAGCCTCCCGCGGCCAGCGCGACGACCAGGGCGATCACGACGAGCAGCGCGGTGGAACGGCCGTTTCCGCGCCCCGGCTCCTGCGGCGGACCGTAGGGCGGGGTGGGGCCGTAGGGCGGAGTCGTGCCGTACGGCGGCGGGCCGTAGGGCGGGGTGGAGCCGAGGCCGCCGTAGGCCGGGTGGTACGGCGGGGCGGCGCCCGGGGTGCCGGGGGCGCCGGGCTGGGGGTGCTGCTGGGGGTAGCCGTACGCCGGGTACGGGGGCGGGGGCGTCTGCATCTGCGGCTGCGGCTGCGGGTGGGACGGGGCGCCCGTGCCCGGGAGTTGGGGCGGCGGGGGCGCGCTCTGACCGGCGACCATGGTGGGCAGATGGTTCACCGGCGGACCCTCGCCCGGCAGGCCGGGCGGGGGCGGCCCGGGGGCCGCGGCGGGCGCCGTCGCGGGGGCCGGGGGCAGCGCGGGGCGCGACGACTCGTCGGCGGCGGGGGCGTGTTCGGGGGTGGGGCCGGGGCCGGGGTTCTCGTCGGGGCCGGAACCCCGCTGCTCGGCAGGCGGCTCGGCAGCGCCCGCTCCCTCAGCGGAGCCGGCCCCCTCCGGATGCTCCGCGTCCAGCAACCGCACCGCGTGCCGCCCGAGTTGGGCGACCAGGCCGCTCGGGAGCCAGGGGTCGAGGGCGCGGCCGTCGGAGACGGTGTCGTCCGCGCCGGTGCGTTCCAGGACGCGGTCGAGGGACGGGCGGGTGGCCGGGTCCTTGCGCAGGCAGTCGCGGACCAGGTCGGCGATGCCCTCGGGGACGCCCTCCAGGTCCGGTTCCTCCTGGGCGATGCGGAACATCAGGGCGTGCACGCCGCTGTTGGCGGTGCCGAAGGGCAGGGCGCCGGTGGCGGCGTAGGCGAGGACGGAGCCGAGGCAGAAGACGTCGCACGCCGGGGTGATGCGGTCGCCGCGCACCTGCTCGGGCGCCATGAAACCGGGCGATCCGACGAGCGCGCCGGTGCGGGTGAGCCCACCGTCCGTCACGGTCTGCAGAGCCCGGGCGATACCGAAGTCGATGACGCGCGGGCCGTCGATGGTGACCAGGACGTTGGACGGCTTGAGGTCGCGGTGGACGATGCCGGCCGCGTGGATGTCCTTGAGCGCGTGGGCGAGCCCGGCCGCGAGGATGCGGACCGTCCGCTCGGGCAGGGCCCCGTGGTCGTACCCGACGACCTGCTGGAGGCTCGGCCCGGCGACGTACCCGGTGGCGACCCACGGCACGGCGGCCTCGGTGTCCGCGTCCAGCACCGGCGCGGTCCAGTACCCGCCGACCCGCCGCGCGGCCCGCACCTCCTGCCGGAAGCGCTCGCGGAACTCCTCCTGCGCGGCCAGTTCCTCGCGCACGAGCTTCACGGCGACCGTACGGCCCCGCTCCGAGCGGGCCAGATACACGTGCCCCATGCCCCCCGCACCGAGCCGCGCCAGCAGCCGGTAGGCACCGATGCCCGGAGGGTCCCCGGGCCCCAGCTTCTCCATCGCTCAGCCGCCTTCCCCCCACACGTGAGCAACAGATCGAGAATAGTGCGAGGCCCGGGCGAGGCAGGCCCGAACGATGTCTACGGTTCCGTAACAGGCGGTCCCACCTCGTCGAGCACCTTCGACAGCCGTTCCAGCACCTGCACCGCCTCCGCCAGCTCCGCCTCCCCGAACGCCTCCGCCAGCCGGTCGGCGAAGGCCGCGTGCCCGGGATTGATGCGGGCGATCGCCGCACGCCCCTGCCCGGTCGGTGCGAGGAGCTTGGCGCGGCGGTGCGCGGGGTTCGGCCGGTACTCGGCGAGCCCGCGGTCCACCAGCAGATCGGCGATGCGCTGCACGCTCTGCCGCGTGATGCCCATGGCGCGGGCGATGCCGGAGACGGGCAGCGGCTCCCCCAGGACCGCACCGAGCACCTGCCACCAGGCGGCGGTCAGCCCGGCGGGCCGGGCCAGTTCCTCCGCCACGGCGAGGAACTGGCCGTTGAGCCGGAACACCCCGAGGGCGCTGCGGCTGAGCAGGTCCTGACGCTCCCGGCTCATGCCGCCCCGGCCTTCTCCAGCACGGCGTACGCCGCCGCGTCGGAGTCGTGGAACAGCCGGTACCAGGCGTCGAGCACCTCGCCCTCGTACACCCCGAGCAGCCGGAAGATCTCCCGGGCGAACGCGACAGGCTCGGTCGGGCCCGCGGTGACGAGGTTTCCGTCGGTGACGGCGTCGGTCTCGACGTAGCGCTCGCCGCCCGCGTAGCCGGTCGCGGCCAGGTAGAAGGAGACCGCGCTGGTGTGGTCGCGGTGGTCGAGCAGGCCCTCGCGGGCGAGCCCGGCGGTGGCCCCGCAGATCGCGGCGACCGGCACGCCCGCGTCGAGGAACGCCCGGGCCTTGCGGGCGAAGGGTGCCAGGTCGTCGGACGTGTCCCAGAGGTCGGCGCCCGGGAGGATCAGCAGGGAGCTGTCCTCGGGCCGTACGTCGTCCAGGGCCGTGTCGGGCTGGATGCGCAGTCCGCCGATGCTGGTGACCGGGGCCGTGGACGGGCCGACGGTCCGGATCCGGAATCCGGCGCGGGCGAGATGGGCCGTGGCGTGGCCCGTCTCCCAGTCGGCGAGGGTGTCGTAGACGGCGAGATGGACGGGCTTGCGGTCTGCGATGGCGTTCATGGCTCCTCCTGAAACCCGAAGCTCGACCCCCGAAGGGTTATGACAGCATCCTGACATTTAGACAGCACGCTGTCAAGCAACGTCCGACAGAACTCTGTCAACGCTTGCGCCCCGTCTGGACAACCTGTCGCGGAATGCCGCCGACGGCAGACAGGCCGCCGATATCACCGCCCTCTCCCCCGCACCTACGCTCGCCCGCATGACCCCTCAGCCGAACCCCGAAGCCGGTGCCGCCGTCAAGGCCGCCGACCGTGACCATGTGTTCCACTCCTGGTCCGCTCAGGACCTCATCGACCCGCTCGCCGTCGCCGGGGCGGAAGGGGCGTACTTCTGGGACTACGACGGCCGGCGCTACCTCGACTTCTCCAGCGGACTCGTCTACACGAACGTCGGCTACCAGCACCCCAAGGTCGTCGCCGCGATCCAGGAGCAGGCGGCGAGGATGACGACGTTCGCCCCCGCGTTCGCGATCGAGGCCCGGTCGGAGGCGGCCCGGCTGATCGCCGAGCGGACGCCGGGCGACCTGGACAAGATCTTCTTCACCAACGGCGGCGCCGACGCCGTCGAGCACGCGATCCGGATGGCCCGGCTGCACACGGGCCGCCCGAAGGTGCTCTCGGCCTACCGCTCGTACCACGGCGGTACGCAGCAGGCCGTGAACATCACCGGCGACCCGCGCCGCTGGGCCTCCGACAGCGGCACGGCCGGGGTGGTGCACTTCTGGGCGCCCTACCTCTACCGCTCCCGCTTCTACGCCGAGACCGAGGAGCAGGAGTGCGCGCGGGCGCTGGAGCACCTGGAGACGACGATCGCCTTCGAGGGGCCCTCGACCATAGCGGCGATCATCCTGGAGACGATCCCGGGGACGGCCGGGATCATGGTCCCGCCGCCCGGCTACCTCGCCGGGGTGCGGGAGCTGTGCGACAAGTACGGGATCGTCTTCGTCCTGGACGAGGTCATGGCCGGGTTCGGGCGGACCGGTGAGTGGTTCGCTGCGGACCTGTTCGACGTCACGCCCGACC
Organism: Streptomyces sp. SID5464; assembly: GCF_009862985.1. NCBI lineage: Bacteria > Bacillati > Actinomycetota > Actinomycetes > Kitasatosporales > Streptomycetaceae > Streptomyces > Streptomyces sp. SID5464. The sequence continues at coordinate 75,782 of NZ_WWIQ01000022.1, forward strand.
TGCTGACCTTCGCCAAGGGCGTGAACAGCGGGTACGTGCCGCTGGGCGGTGTCGCGATCTCCGGCGCGATCGCGGAGACCTTCGGGAAGCGGCCGTACCCCGGTGGTCTGACCTACTCCGGGCATCCGCTGGCGTGTGCCGCCGCCGTCGCGACGATCGACGTCATGGCGGAGGAGGGCGTCGTCGAGAACGCGGCCCGGCTGGGCGCCTCCGTCGTCGGTCCGGAGCTGCGGGAGCTGGCCGCGCGGCACCCCAGCGTGGGCGAGGTGCGCGGTGTCGGCATGTTCTGGGCGCTGGAGCTGGTCCGGAACCGTCAGACGCGGGAGCCGCTCGTGCCCTACAACGCGGCCGGGGAGGCGAACGCGCCGATGGCCGCCTTCGCCGCCGCCGCGAAGGGCAGCGGACTGTGGCCGTTCGTGAACATGAACCGGACGCACGTGGTTCCGCCCTGCACCATCACCGAGGCCGAGCTGAAGGAGGGTCTCGCGGCCCTGGACGCGGCGCTCTCGGTGGCTGACGAGTACACCGAGTAGACAGCCGTCATCCCGCCGGCAGCCGACCACAACCCGTCAGTAGCCGACCACCTTCCCCCTCGTTCGAACGCGTAAGGTGGCGTGCCCGTAGACATATACGTGCACGCCACCCGAACGCGACGAGGGAGACGCCCTGACCATGCCCCGCAGCTCCGGCAACGGCGCCGTGACACGCAGCACCCTGCGGCAGCAGATCGCCGACGCGCTTCGTGACGAGGTGCTGGCGGGGCGGCTCCAGCCGGGGAAGGAGTTCACGGTCAAGGAGATCGCCGAGCAGTACGGGGTGTCCGCCACGCCGGTCCGGGAGGCGCTGGTCGACCTCTCCGCGCAGGGGCTCCTCGACGCCGACCAGCACCGCGGCTTCCGCGTCCACGAGTACTCGGCCGAGGACTTCCGCGGCATGATCGAGGCCCGCGACCTGGTCATCGAGGGGATGTTCCACGCCCTCACCGCCGGGCAGCACCCCTCCGTGCAGCCGGGCGATCCCCGGGTCGCCGCCGTGCTCGCCGGGGTCCGGCGCCGCGGCGAGGAGGCGCAGCGCGCCGCCGCGGCCGGTGACCTCACCGTGCTCATCGGCTACGACCTGCGCTTCTGGCGCGAGCTCGCCGCCCTCTTCGGCAACCCCTACCTCGCCGACTTTCTGCACCGGCTGCGCGTGCAGACCTGGGTCTGCGCGGTGCAGCATCTGCGCCGGCTCACCGACCTGCGGGGCGAGCTGTGGGCCGGCCACACCGAGCTGGTCGACGCCCTGGGTTCCCGCGACACCGACACCGCCCGGTCGATCATCGCCGGCTACAACGCCCACTCCATCGCCCTGATCGAGCGCCTCGCCTCAGGATGACCTGCGTCGCATCTGTCCGTATGGGTATGGGACATGCACGGCGGGAGCCGCTTCCGCGCCGCACCGATACCCTTCCCTGACCACCGCGCCACCCGACCACCGAGCTGAGCGAGGAGCCTTCTTTGGCCTGTGACCTGTGGCTGGTACCGCTCGTCGACGTCTTGTGCCACACGCCGGACAACCCGTTCGCCGAGGAACTCGCGCAATACAACAAGGTGCTCGCCGAGGCCGGGCTGCCGCCGGTGCCGGTGTACCAGTACATGCCGGGACTGTCGGGCGACGTCGCCCCGGTCGCGGGCTTCGACTACGACGCGCTCCACTTCCTGCGCCGCGCCTACCTGCTCCAGGTGTGCGGCCTGCCGGTGACGCCCGTGGACGAACTCGGCGGCGACTACGAGCAGTTGCTGGAGATGTTCGAGTCGACCGCCCAGCAGTCGCACCTCGTCTGGCACTACGACCACGCGGGCGCCTACGTCCCCGTCGACTTCCCCAGCCCGCTCGCCGACGACGATCTCCTCGCGGGCGGCGGTCCGCTGGGCTCCTCCCACGCCCTGCTGCGGGAGCTGGAGCTGGTCGCCCCGGCCATCGGCATCGACCCGTCCAACCCGCCGGCCGCGCCCCAGCCGCCGCTCGTGCCCACGGAGTTGGAGGAACCCGCCGTCCCGGCCCCGTACGATCCCAGCCCCTTCGCCAGGGAACGCCACGTCTGGCTCGGTCTGCACGCGGCCGTGACGCGGAGTCTGGCCCAGGGGTCGATGATCGTCTTCAGCTGAGGTCAGCGCATCTGGGAGAGGCCCTTCTGCAGGTCGTCGCCGTTCATGACCGGGAAGACCTCGATCTCGGCGTTGAGATCGTTGAAGAACGGTTCGAGCATGGGCGGGAGCTGGGAGCTGTCCTGCATGTCGAAGACCATGAAACAGGTCCTGCGACCGCCCGCGGGGCCGAAGTAGGCCGCCTCCGGCCTGAGCTTCTCCATGGCCCCCTGGATGATCTGCGGCATCTTGCCGCCCAGGATCGCCTCGTTGCCCTTTTCCGTGTCCAGCGTCGCCTTGACCATCACGCGCATGGCACTCACTTCCTCTGTCTCGTCGTGGTGGTGACTGCTGCGATTCGCAAGCTCAGCGTATGGCCCGATTTGTCCGATAGGCCCTTTGATTGCTCCAACGGGAGCAGACAGCGGAACGTCCCGGCGACCACGAGGGTCACCGGGACGCGGGGTGTTCGCCGCTCGGTCCGGCTACAGGAACGAGTTGATCTCGATCGTCTCGTCCCGGCCCGGGCCCACGCCGATCGCGGAGATCGGGGCGCCGGACATCTCCTCCAGCGCCTTGACGTAGCTCTGGGCGTTCTTCGGCAGGTCGGCGAAGGACTTGGCCTTGCTGATGTCCTCGCTCCAGCCCGGCAGCATCTCGTAGACCGGCTTCGCGTGGTGGAAGTCGGTCTGGGAGTAGGGGAGCTCCTCGACGCGCCTGCCGTCGATCTCGTACGCCACGCACACCGGGATCTGCTCCCAGCCGGTGAGGACGTCGAGCTTGGTGAGGAAGAAGTCGGTCAGGCCGTTCACCCGGGTCGCGTAGCGGGCGATCACCGCGTCGAACCAGCCGCAGCGGCGGTCACGGCCGGTGGTGACACCGCGCTCGCCGCCGATCCGGCGCAGCGCCTCGCCGTCCTCGTCGAACAGCTCCGTCGGGAACGGGCCCGCGCCGACACGGGTGGTGTAGGCCTTGAGGATGCCGATGACGCGGCTGATCTTCGTCGGGCCCACGCCCGCGCCCGTGCAGGCGCCGCCCGCGGTCGGGTTGGACGAGGTGACGAAGGGGTACGTGCCGTGGTCGATGTCGAGGAGCGTGCCCTGACCGCCCTCGAACAGCACGACCTTGTCCTCCTCCAGCGCCTGGTTGAGGACCAGGACGGTGTCGGCGACGTACGGCGCGAGCTTGTCCGCGTAGCCGAGCAGCTCCTCGACGACCTGGTCGACGGCGATCGCGCGCCGGTTGTAGAGCTTGGTGAGGATCTGGTTCTTGACGTCGAGGGCCGCCTCGACCTTCTGCGTGAGGATCGACTCGTCGTACAGGTCCTGCACGCGGATACCGACGCGGTTGATCTTGTCGGCGTAGGTCGGGCCGATGCCGCGCCCGGTCGTGCCGATCTTCCGCTTGCCGAGGAAACGCTCCGTCACCTTGTCCACCGTGACGTTGTACGGCGTGATGATGTGCGCGTTTCCGCTGAGGAGGAGCTTGGAGGTGTCGACACCACGCTCGTTCAGACCGCTCAGCTCGGAGAGCAGGACCGACGGGTCGACGACGACACCGTTACCGATGACCGGCGTGCAGCCGGGAGACAGGATTCCGGAAGGGAGCAGGTGGAGGGCGTACTTCTGGTCGCCCACGACCACGGTGTGGCCGGCGTTGTTGCCGCCCTGGTAGCGCACTACATAGTCCACCGAGCCACCGAGCAGGTCGGTGGCCTTTCCCTTGCCTTCGTCACCCCACTGAGCACCGAGCAGCACAAGTGCGGGCACGCGCGTACACCCCTTCCGGGCGGGGCATGTCCATGGTCGAGGGCGAACGCGGAGGTTCGGAAACCGCGTGCACCGCGACCGCCGTTGGCCGCCAACCGTCGGACCGGATGCCCCGGAATAGACGAAGCCCCTGGCGCAATAGCGCAAGGGGCTCTTGCACAAAGATGCTACCCGAGGAAGCGAGGCATGGCCGAGGTGGCGACTTCCGCGACGTCCGAGCAGCTGCTGGTGGTCATCGACCCGGTCGCCCGTCGGTCGGACGGCGAGTCCGTCCGGATCGCGAAAGACGTGCTCGGAGCGGGTGCGGCCGTGAAACTGTGCCTGCCGGACGGGCCGGAGGAGTTCGCCCGGGCGCTGGCCCGGCGGGGCTCGCGGCGCCCGGTCCTGGTCGGCGACGACCGGGCCCTGATCCGCGCGGTGTCCCTGCTGCACCGGCATCGGGAGCTGGCCGGGTGTGCGCTGTCGGTGGTGCCGGTCGGGGGCGCGCTGTCCCTCGCCCGGTCGCTGGGGGTGCCGACGGGGACGGTGGCGGCGGCGCGGGCGGTGCTCGACGGGGTCGAGCGGCGGATGGACCTGCTGGTCGACGACAGCGACGGGGTGGTGCTCGGCGCGCTGCGGATACCTCCGGTGACGGCCGGCCCTGAGGCGCCGGACCCCGAGACCGTGCCGGGCCGCCCCTGGCTGCGGACCTGCCAGTCCCTGGTACGCACCCTGGTCCCGGCCGCCCGGCCGTCCCGGCTCGCCTCCGCGCCCGAGCCCGGGCCGTCCCGGCTGCGGGTCGAGGTCGACGGCGAGACCCTCGTCGACCTGCACCAGCCGGTCGAGGCGGTGTCGGTGTCGCCCTCGGCCTCCGGTCTGGCGGCGGTGGAGGTCCGCCCGGTGTCGGTGGGCGCCGAGGCCTCGCCCCTGCTCGCGGAGGGCCGGTCGGTGACCGTCTCGGGGGCGCATTTCCGGTACCGCGCGGACACGGTCGTGTCGGGGCCCGTACGGACACGGACGTGGGTGGTGCGGGAAGGGGCGTGGGGGCTGACGGTGCCGGCGGCGCCGTGAGTCAGCCCTCGGCTTCCTCCTGCTCGGGGGCCGTGAAACCGGCGGTGTCGAGTGTGCAGCCGAACGGGTCCGGGATGGCGAGCTTCTCGCCGAAGGGCTTGGTGAGGCGCAGCTGGTACCCCTTGGCCGAGGGCGACCCGTGGACGACGGCCTGCTGCTCCTGCATGTCGAGAATCAGATAGACGGGGACGCCCGCCTTGCCGTAGACATCGGCCTTGTCGGTCAGGTCGTCGGTCCGGGTGGAGGGGGAGGTGAGCTCGGCGACGAAGGACAGGGCTTCGTGGTCAAGCCGGTTGCTCGTGGTCCGGTACGCCCGACGGTGAGCTGCGTGGATGTCGGGTCCGTACGCGGATTCGGACCCGGGAAACGCATACAGAAACGGCGCGCAGCTGATTCGGTGCCCTTCGGGCAGATGGGGCCGCAGCTGGTCACAGACCAGTTCCATGACGTCGAGGTAGTACCCCTTGGACCACGGCGACACGACGATGCTCCCCCTGACGATCTCGGCCTTGTAGCCGTCGGGCACGTTCAGCTCGTCGAGGAGGTCCAGAAGCTCCTCGAAGTCACTGCGGGGCCTGGTGCCGCTCATCACCGGTCGCTCTGCCATGAGTGTCATGATGCGCCCTCCCCTTCGACCCGGACCAGACGCCACTCAGCGTAGTCAACTGCTCACGCATCCGTGATCGGTTTCCGGGAGGTACTCACTCGGCCCCGAACGTCTTCTCCCGGTGCACCCGCCACCGTTCCATCATCGCCACGATCTCGGCCTCCACGAACTCGAAGAACGCCAGCGTCTCGGCCATCCGGCGGCCGGCCGGGGTGTCGGCGCCGAGGCTGGTGACGCCGTCACGCAGGGCGCCTTCCCAGCGCTGGATGACCGCCTCCCGGTTGGTCAGGGCCTCGTACCACTGGTTGCCGTGCACCCGGTAGCGCTCCCGGCGCGAACCCGGCTCCCGTTCGCGCGAGACCATGTGCTGCTGCGCCAGATACCGCACGGCCCCGGACACCGCCGCGGGACTGATCCGCAGCTGCTCGCCCAGGTCCGCGGAGGTCATCGCACCCTCGTCCGAGGAGAGCAGCGCGGCGAAGACCCGGGCGGGCATCCGCGGCAGTCCCGCCTCGACGAGCTGCGCCGCGAAGGACTCCACGAACCTCGACACGGCCTCCGCGTCCCGCGCGTTCCCGGCTGATTGCGTCATGCGCCCATCGTATCCATGATTCATACGCTTCATTAACTTCACAAATTTCTGAAGGAAGCGTACGTTCTGAAGCATGACGAAGGCCATCACCGTCTCCGGGCTGCACAAGTCCTTCGGGCGGACGCACGCACTCGACGGGCTCGATCTGGAGGTCGCCTCCGGCGAGGTCCACGGCTTCCTCGGCCCCAACGGCGCCGGGAAGTCCACCACCATCCGGATCCTGCTCGGGCTGCTGCGTGCCGACTCGGGCGCCGCGCAGGTGCTGGGCCACGACCCCTGGACGGACGCGGTGGAGGCGCACCGCCGGATCGCCTACGTCCCCGGGGACGTGACGCTGTGGCGCAACCTCTCCGGCGGCGAGGTCATCGACCTGTACGGCAGGCTGCGCGGAGGGCTGGACTCCCGGCGCCGCGCGGAGCTGATCGAGCGGTTCGAACTCGACCCCACCAAGAAGGGCCGCACCTACTCCAAGGGCAACCGGCAGAAGGTCGCCCTGGTCGCCGCGTTCGCCTCGGACGTCGACCTGCTGATCCTGGACGAGCCGACCTCGGGCCTGGACCCGCTGATGGAGGAGGTCTTCCAGCGCTGCGTCGAGGAGGAGCGCGACCGGGGCCGGACCGTCCTGCTCTCCTCCCACATCCTGAGCGAGGTCGAGGAGCTGTGCGACCGGGTGAGCATCATCCGCAACGGCCGCACCGTCGAGTCGGGTTCGCTCGCCGACCTGCGCCACCTGACCCGCACCAGTGTCGTCGCCGAACTCGCGGGCCCGCCCGACGGGCTGGCGAACCTGCCGGGCGTCCACGACCTCGACGTACGGGGAAGCCGGGTCCGGCTCCAGGTCGACACCGACGGGCTGGACGCCGTCCTGCGGTCCCTGAGCGAGTCGGGCGTACGGTCGCTGACGTCGACGCCGCCGACGCTGGAGGAACTGTTCCTGCGGCACTACCAGGACGAGGCGGAGGCGGCGGTCCGATGACGGCCTTCGCGGTGAGGCCCGGCAGCTCACGTCAACTGGCGGGTACCAGGACCTTGTTGCGGTTCGCGCTGCGCCGGGACCGGCTGGTGATCCCGGTGTGGATCGCGGTGAACGCGCTGATGGTCCTCTCGATGCCGGGCACGCTGGAGGGCCTGTACGGCACCCCGGCCGAACGTGCCGACCTGATCCGGCAGATGGGGACCAACTCCTCGCTGCGCGCGATGGTCGGCCCGGTCTTCGACGACTCACTGGGCGCGCTGACGGCCTGGCGGGTCGGCGTCTACGCGGGCGCCCTGGCCGCCGTGATGAGCCTGCTGGTCGTCGTGCGGCACACCCGCGACGAGGAGGAGAGCGGCCGTCAGGAGCTGGTCGCGTCCGGGACGGTGGGCCGCCGGGCCTCCCTCACGGCGGCCCTGCTGGCGGCGGCGGTCGCGAACGCGGTCCTGGCGCTGCTGCTGACCGCCGGGCTGGCCGGACACGGTGCTGCCGGGGCACTGGCCCTGGGCCTCGGCATCGCCGGGGTGGGGATGGTCTTCGCCACGATGGCGGCGATCGTCGCCCAGCTCACGGAGAGCGCCCGGCTGGCCCGCGGTCTGACGGCGGCGGTGCTGGGCGCCGTGTTCGTGCTGCGCGCGGCGGGCGACGCGGCGACGGACGACGGTTCGTCGGTGCTGACGTGGGTGTCGCCGCTGGGCTGGCTGGAGAACCTGCGGCCGTACGCAGGCGAGCGCTGGTGGGTGCTGGCGCTGCTCGCCGGGGCGGTCCTGCTCCAGGGCGCGGTCGCGTACGGGCTGGCCGGCCGCCGGGACATCGGCATGAGCTTCCTGCCCACCCGGCCGGGCCCCGCGTCCGGCCGCCTGGGCAGCGCGGAAGCGCTGGCCTGGCGGTTGCAGCGGGGCGGCGTGCTGGGCTGGAGCATCGGTTTCCTCCTCGCCGGGGTCGTCTACGGCGGCATGACCGAGGGCGCGGCCGACCTGGTCGGCGACAACGAGAACGCCCGGCGGATCTTCGAGCGGATGGGCGGCCGGTCCGGGCTGACGGACACGTTCCTCGCCTCGATGACCGGCATGCTCGGCCTGGTCGCGGCGCTGTACATCGTCGCGTCGGTGCTCCGTCTGCACGGCGAGGAGACCTCCGGCCGGGCGGAACCGGTGCTGGCGAACGCGGTGGGCCGCCTGCGCTGGGCCGCCGGGCATCTGGTGATCGCCTTCGGCGGGGCCGCCCTGATCATGCTGCTGGCCGGCCTCGGCCTGGCCGCCGGCTACGGCAAGGAGGCCGGCCCGATCCTGGGCGCGTGCCTGGTGCAGCTGCCGGCGGTCTGGGTGATCGGCGGGGTGGCGGTGCTGCTGCACGGCGTACTGCCCCGGGGAGCTGCGGCGGCATGGGCCGTGGCCGGAGCGGTCCTGCTGATCGGCTGGGTCGGCCCCGCCCTGGACGTACCGCAGGCGGTGCTGGACATCTCGCCGTTCGGGCACCTGCCCAAGCTGCCGGGAGGGTCCATGGAATGGGGGCCGGTCGTGGTGCTGACCGGACTGGCGGTGGTGCTGGTGGCGGCAGGGCTGGCGGGGTTGCGGAGGCGGGACATGACCACCTGAGCGGGTGATCAGGAACGGCTGATCACCCCACCTCGACGGCCAGCCCCTCCAGCCCCCTGATCACGAAGTTCGGCTTACGGACGGGCTCGGCGGCCAGGCGCAGCGTCGGCGCCCTCTCCAGCAGCGCCCCCATCGACGCCGCCAGTTCGATGCGGGCCAGGGGTGCGCCGATGCAGTAGTGGATGCCGGCGCTGAAGGAGATGTGGGGGTTGTCCTCACGGCCGAGGTCGAGTCGGCCCGGGTCGGTGAAGACCTCCGGGTCGTGGTTGGCGGAGCCGAAGAGCAGGGCGACCTCCGCGCCGCGGGGGATCGTCGTGCCGGCGAGTTCGATCTCGTCCAGGACCCAGCGCTCGAAGAGCTGGAGCGGGGTGTCGTAGCGCATCAGTTCCTCGACGGCGGAGGGGATGAGCGTGTGGTCCGCGCGCAGCAGCTCCAGCTGGGCCGGGTTGCGGAACAGGGCGTACCAGCCGTTGACCGTGGCGTTCACCGTGGCCTCGTGGCCGGCGTTGAGCAGGAGGACCGCCGTCGAGATCATCTCCTGCTCGGTGAGGCGGTCGCCCTCGTCATGGGCCGCGATGAGGCCCGAGATGAGGTCATCGCCGGGCTCCTTGCGGCGGGCCGCGATCAGGTCGCGCAGGTAGTCGGAGAACTCCACCGAGGCCCTGACCGCCTTCGCCGCCGTCTCCTGCGAGGGGTTCAGCTCGTACATCCCGCAGATGTCCGCCGACCAGGGCCGCAGCGGGGCCCGGTCGGACTCGGGGATGCCGAGCATCTCCGCGATCACCGCCACCGGGAGGGGCTCGGCGACGTCCTTCAGCAGGTCCCCGCCGCCCGCTTCGGCCAGGGCCGAGGCGAGCTCGTCCGCCAGGCCCCGCACGTACGGCTTCAGCCGCTCCACCGTGCGCGGCGTGAACGCCTTCGACACCAGGCGCCGGATCCGGGTGTGGTCCGGCGGCTCCAGGTCGAGCATCCCGTGGTCGTTCAGCGTGTGGAACGGCTCCTGCTCCGGCTGGGGCGCGGTGCGGCCGAACTCCTCGTGCGTGAACCGGTGCTGGTACGTCCGGCCCAGGCGCCGGTCCCGCAGCAGCGCCGAGACGTCCGCGTGGTGCGGGACGAGCCACTGGTTCGTGGGCTCGTAGTAGTGCACCCGGCCCCGCGCACGCAGCTCGGCGTAGGCGGGGTAGGGGTCGGCGAGGAACGCCGGGTCCCACGGGTCGAACGCGAGGTCCAGAGCAGCTGCCATGGACGGACGCTAGCTCCCCACCCCCGTCCCTGACCAGGGGGGTTCGGGCTGGACCGGCGGACCGGCCGAGCAATCAAGATCGTTAAGCTGGGCGTGCCGCCTGAGCGGCACAAGCCTTACGCGAGGGAAAAACTTCATGACACAGCAGCGAGCCAAGCTCCGCACCCGCGTCCCCGCCCGTCTGGCCGCCTCGGCCGTGCTGGCCCTGTCGCTGACCGCCGGCGCGGCCGCGACCACCGCCCCGGCCGCCACCGCCGCCGAGATGCCCTGCAAGCCGCGCGTCTACTACTACGTCTACAAGGGCAGTGGCGTGAACTTCCGCACGGGCCCCGGCACCGGCTACAAGTCCAAGGGCCTCCTCCACAAGAACGACTGGGGCAAGAAGGTCGGCACCAAGGGCTCCTGGATCAAGCTGAAGCTGGGCCAGAAGTCCAAGAGCGGGCTGGCCAAGGGCACCACCGGCTGGGTTTCCAAGTCGTACGTGAGCGACTGCACGCCGATGCAGCTGGACTGATCCGGCCTTGTCCGTCGCCCCCGGGCCCACGGGCCTGCGGGGCGACGCCCCCCCCCGGCTAGCCGGGCGTCACCAGCCGCGCCTCGTACGCGAACACCGCCGCCTGCGTCCGGTCCCTGAGCCCCAGCTTCACCAGGATCCGGCTGACGTGCGTCTTGATCGTCGACTCGGCGACCACCAGCCGCTCGGCGATCTCCCCGTTCGACAGGCCCTGCGCGATGAGGACCAGCACCTCCGTCTCCCGGTCGGTGAGGTCGCCGTACGCCGCCTGCGCGGAGGGCATCAGGCGCGGGGTCTCGGAGAGCTTGGAGAACTCGGTGATCAGGCGCCTGGTCACCGAGGGGGCCAGGAGAGCCTCACCGGAGGCCACGATCCGCACCCCGTCGGCGAGCTGGCGGGCCGAGGCGTCCTTGAGGAGGAACCCGGAGGCCCCCGCGCGCAGCGCCTGGTAGACGTACTCGTCGAGGTCGAAGGTGGTGAGCACCAGAACCTTCGCCGTGCCGTCGGCGGCGACGATCTCGCGGGTCGCCTCGATGCCGTTCAGCTCGGGCATGCGGATGTCCATCAGCACGACGTCCGGGGCGAGTTCGCGGACCTTCGCTACGGCCTCCCGGCCGTTCACCGCCTCGCCGACGACCTCGATGTCCGGCATCGCGTTCAACAGGACCGAGAAGCCCTCGCGCACCATCATCTGATCGTCCGCGATCAGCACGCGAATGGTCATGCGTCGTCCTCGTCCGGCAGGGCGACCGGCAGGAACACCGTCACCTCGTAACCTCCGTCGTCCGTCGGGCCCGCCGTCATCTCACCGCTCAGCATCGTCACGCGCTCCCGCATGCCCGTGATGCCGTGTCCGGCGCCCGGCGAGGGCTTGATCAGGCTCGGGTTCGGCGGCGGCCCGTTGACTATGCGCAGGCCCAGGCCGCCGAGCACGTACCCGATCTCGACGCGGGCGCTCGCACCCGGCGCGTGCCGCAGGGTGTTGCTGAGGGCCTCCTGCACGATCCGGTACGCCGACAGTTCCACGCCCTGCGGCAGCTCGCGCACCGCGCCGGTCACCACCTTCTCGACCCCCGAACCGGCCTCCCGCACATTGGCCAGCAGCCCCTCCAGGTCGGCGAGCGTGGGCTGCGGGGCGTCCGGGGCCTCGTAGTCCTCGGCGCGGACGACGCCCAGGACACGGCGCAGCTCGGTCAGGGCCGCCACCGCGTTCTCCCGGATCGTGGCGAAGGCCTTCTCAAGCTCCGGCGGCGGGTTCTCCACCCGGTAGGGTGCGGCCTCCGCCTGGATGGCGACCACCGACATGTGGTGGGCGACCACGTCGTGCAGCTCGCGCGCGATCGTCGTGCGCTCCTCCAGCAGCGTGCGGCGGGAGCGCTCGTGCGCGGTGACCGTCTGCTGCGCGGTGACCTCCTGCTCCGCGTGGCGGCGGATGTGCCAGACGGTGACGCAGAGCAGGATCATGGCCGAGAACACCAGCATCGGACCGGAGTTGGTGCCGTACACGTAGGTCGGGCCGATGCCGGTGTCCGCGATGAGCGCGTACAGCGCCGTCAGCGCCCACATCCACCCGGCCGTACGCGGCCTGGTACGCATGGCCACGACCGTCAGCACCGTCAGGTGGCAGGCGAAACTGCCTGCCGCCCAGGGCCACTCGCCCCAGTTGCTGCCGAGCACGGCGGCCAAGGGAGTGGATGCCATGGACGCCCAGAATGCTCCGACCGGCCGGATCATGGTCAGCAGGACAGGGAGCACGGTCAGCGGAGCGATCAGCAGCACCTCGCCGTCGGTGTCGACGCTGGAGAGGAGCAGGGTGATCAGGGCCGCCATGGCTATCAGGGCGTGCGGTGTCCAGGTCGCGTACTCCCTCAGGCGGGCGGGCAGCCGTCGGATGATCCGCCCGTCCGTGCGTCTGCGCGGCAGCGGCCGGTAGGCGAACGCGTTGTGGAAGAGGTCCTGCCGCAGCCCGCGCAGGGAATCCACGGCCACCCGGTACTCCGGGCTGCGCGCTTTCGCCCTGTCCCCCGGCGGCGTGGTCTGCATGTGAGTCGTCTCGGTCACGTACAGAACGGTAAGCGCGCCCCCGGGTCGCGGTCGTCCCCTTGGAGAGGGGTCCCCCGGAGTCCCCCTCAGGTACTACGGGGCCTGCGCCTAGTACCCCGACGGCCGGACCAGCCCCGACTCGTAGGCGAACACCGCCGCCTGCGTCCGGTCCCGCAGGCCCAGCTTCACCAGGATCCGGCCCACATGGGTCTTCACCGTCTGCTCGGCGACGAACAGGTGCCGGGAGATCTCCCCGTTCGACAGGCCCTGCGCGATCAGGGCGAGCACCTCCGTCTCCCGCTCGGTCAGGTCACCGATCCGCTCCTTGAGCGGGGCGCGGGGCCGGTCGTCCAGCCGGGAGAACTCGGCGATCAGCTTGCGGGTGATGACCGGGGCGAGCAGCGCGTCACCGGCCGCGATCACCCGGACCGCCTCGGCGAGCTGCTCCGACGACGCGTCCTTCAGCAGGAACCCGGAGGCTCCGGCGCGCAGCGCGTCGTACACGTACTCGTCGAGGTCGAAGGTGGTGAGCACCAGCACCTTGACGTCCGGGTTCGCGGTCGTGATGCGCTCGGTGGCCTCGATGCCGCCGATCCCGGGCATGCGGATGTCCATGAGGACGACGTCCGGGGCGGTCTCGGCGGCCCTCGCGACGCCGCCCTCTCCGTCCTTCGCCTCGCCCACGACCTCTATGTCGGGCTGGGTGCCGAGCAGCACGGTGAAGCCCTGCCGGACCATCGCCTGGTCGTCGACGATGAGAACCCGGATGGGTCGGCCGGCGCTGCTCGTCATGGGGTCCCTCCCGGGGGATCGGTGGTGGTGCCGGTGGAACGAGTGGTGCCCGGGGCGTCGGCGGGCGGCGTGTCCGGAAGGAACGCGGTCACCTTGAAGCCGTCCCAGTGCCACGGGTGCGCCGTCATGGTGCCACCGAGCATCGCGACCCGCTCCCGCATGCCGAGCAGTCCGTGCCCGGCTCCCGTCGAGGGCGGTGCGGGCCCGGTCGGCCGGCCGTTGACGACCTCCACCTCCAGCCCGTCCGGCTGATACGTGAGACGGACCGTGGCTCGCGCGCCGGGCGCGTGCCGCAGGACGTTGCTCAGCGCCTCCTGCACGATCCGGTACGCCGACAGCTCCACGCCGGGCGGCAGCGGCCGCCGCTCGCCGTTGATCTCGGTGATGACCTCGCGGCCGGCGGCCCGGGTGTTCTCCACCAGCGCGTCGAGCCGGTCGAGGGTGGGCTGCGGGGCGTGGCCGGCGGGATCCCCCGGTTCGGCCTGCTCGGAGCGCAGCACGCCCAGCACCCGGCGCAGCTCGGTCAGCGCCTCCAGCGCGTTCTGCCGGATACCGGCGAGGTTCTCCTTGAGTTCGTCGGGCGGGTTCTCGACGAGGTGCGGGGCGACCTGCGCCTGGATGGAGATGACCGACATGTGGTGGGCCACCACGTCGTGCAGCTCCCGGGCGATGCGGCTGCGCTCTTCCAGCAGGGTGCGCCGGGTGCGCTCCTCGGCGGTGAGCGTGGTCTGCTCGACCAGTTGCGCGCGGGCCTCGCGGCGACCGCGCAGGGCGGTGCCGACGACCACGACGACGGCGAACAGGGAGAGTGAGAGCACGCCGGTGGTGTCGTAGCGCTCCGCGTCCCGCAGGCCCTCCAGCCCGTAGGTGAGCAGCGCGGTCACCGCCAGGGTCGCTATCGCCGCGCGGGTGGGCACCCGCAGGGCGAGCAGCAGCAGCACGAACATCTCGGCGACGATGCCGGCCGCGGTCCAGGGCCAGGTGTAGGTCTCCGGGTCGAAACCGAGCCGGCCGCGCACCGCCACGGCTCCCACGACGAAGGCGCCCATGGACAGCCACCACGCCGGCACCGGCCGCCACAGTCCCAGGACCATGGCGCCGCCCTGCCCGGCCGCCACCAGGAAGGCCAGGTTGGGGCCGAGATGGCCGTTGTCGTTCATGTCGCCGGTGCCGCCGACCGTGACGCCGAATGCCGCCAGGCACACCAGTCCGTGGGGCAGCCAGCGCAGCCAGGTGGAGGGCGGCAGCGGATCTGCCCGGAGGGTCCACAGGTCCTCGCGCAGCACCCGCAGCCAGCCCCCGACGCGCGCCCGCAGCGCGCGGCCCACCCCCGTGTCCGTCACGCGCCCCAGCCTAGACATGGCGCGCCTCCACCGCTGTTGCCCGGTCGGACGGACGGTGCGCCCGCACCACCCGCGACCGCCGGCTCCGGCCACCACTCCGCTCGCAGGACCGGAAGGCGGCCCAGCAGACGGCGAGGGCCAGGGCGAACACGGGCAGCCAGAGCAGCCGGGCCCCGACCCAGCCGAGGCTGTCGGGCGGCGTGTGCAGACCGGGGAGCCGGCCGGCGAGGAGGCCGGTGGCCGTCGTGGCCATCAGGGCCGTCTGGTGCCACAGGAAGATGGTCATCGCGGAGAGGTTGACGAGGGCCACCGCCGCCCACGCCACGGGCCGGCGCATCGCCCGCCGCAGCCGCTCGCGCAGCAGCAGGGCGAGACCGCACTGGGCCAGCCCGAAGGTGACGACCGCCAGCGTCGGCGGGTCCAGGTTGGACATGCCCTCGCCCGGGACGCCGACCATCGACGCCGGATAGCCCGCCCACGCGACGAGCCCCGCGGTCGCCACGGCACCGCCGGCCAGCAGGATCCAGCCCGCGCGGCGCCGCTCCAGCTCGCCCCGGGTCCAGGCCGCGCCCAGCGTGAAGGGCACCAGCCAGCCCGCGGCCACGTTCACCCAGCCCAGCCAGGAAGGGCCGCCGAGACCGAAGCGCAACAGGTCCACGTGCAGTACGACGGCCAGCGGCCAGAGCGGGTTGAGCCGGGTCAGCAGCGGTGTCGCCGCCGTCAGGGCCGCGAACACCACGAGGAACCACAGCGGGGACAGGGCCAGTTTCACCAGCGTCCGGACCGTCCCGAACTCGGCGCCCGACAGCAGCAGGGCGAGTGCGGCGACCGTCCACAGGCCGAGGACGGCCGCGACCGGTGTGAACAGCCGGGTCAGCCGGGCCGCCAGCCAGCGGTGGTACGGGATGCCACGGGCCCGGGCCGAGGCCAGGCTGCGGGTCGCGACATGGCCGCCGACCAGGAAGAACACGGCGAGCGTCTGGAACAGCCAGGAGACGGGCGTCAGCCAGGGCATGTGCTGGAGAGGACTCGCCGAGCGCAGGGTGCCGCTGTCGGCGACCAGGGCCGTGACCAGCCAGTGCCCGAGGACGACGCCGAGGACCGCGGCGGCGCGCAGGGCGTCCACGGCCCGGTCACGGTCGGCCGGGGTGGCCGCGGCGACGCGTTCGGCGCCACGGCGCACCCGGTGCCGGACTCCTCGTACTCCGACGTCAGTCATGGGTCACCGCCTTGGTCTCGCCCAGGACGATCCGGGCCAGGTTGGTCAGGGAGGTCGTGCCGGGTCTGAAGTAGTCGCTGTGGCCGCCGTCGCCGACCGCGAACACCCGGGCGCCGAAGGCCGGGGAGACGGGGTCGGTGCCGAAGCCGACGGTGGTGCCGAACAGGTCCGCGCTGACGTGCGGGACGTTCTCCACCCAGTCGTCGCCGCCGCGGGCCGCCCAGACGCGGGCGCGGGTGTGCAGGGCGGCCACGGAGTCCGCGCCGGTGCCGGGACTGCCGACGAGCGCGATGTCGTCGACGGCGAGCCCGGCGGCGGCCCGGCCGCAGACGACCGAGCCGTACGAGTGGCACAGCAGGGAGATGCGCGGTCCGCCGCCCGTTACGGCGCGCAGGTCGGCGACGAGCCCGCGCAGCCGCGGGGCCGCCTGCTCCGCCCTGCCCGTCGTCGTGACCGTCGTGCTCACCGTGCCCGGCGTCTCGTAGCCCAGCCAGGCCACGACCGCCGTGCGCGTGCCCTCGGGGGCCTCCCGTTCGAGCCGGCCGTACAGGGCGGCGGCGGCCGCGTGGAACCGGCCGTAGGTGTCGAGGCTCGTGTCGGAGCCGGGGACCAGGACGGCGATGCGGTCGGCGCGGGCGAGGTCGCCCAGCACCTCCGTCACCCGGCCGGAACCACGGCCGTCGAAGAGGAGGAGGTGCCGGGCCGGGGCGGCCAGGTGACGGTCCGTCGCGGCCCGGTCCCGGTCGTGGTGGGCGGCGGCCATGCGGGCCGCTTCGGCGGCGTTGGCACGGTTGGCCGCGTACGCCTCGTCGAGCGTCGACGCGCTGAGCGGTGCGAGGGAGGCGGGTGCGGGCGCGGGGATCTCCGGGCGCCCCGCCGCGGAGAGGGGGAACACCACCGCACCGGTGATGAGGGCGGCGAGCGCGGCCCGCCGCCATCGGTGGCCGCGGCGCCGAGCGCCTTCACCCCAGCCGTGTTCCGCCGCGAACCCCATGGTCGTCCCCTCCCGCCCACCCGGCCATCGGGTCTGCGTGGAAGGGAAGTTACGGACCGGGACTCGTCGTCCGCGTCACACCGCGGAGCTCACCCGCGGCCTGGCTCTCAGGTACTACGGGTACGACCCAAGGGTTGGACCGGGGGCCGCTCACCAGGCCAGTTGGGCGATCTCCTCCACGACCACCGCGCACGCGTCCGCCGCCGGGTCGATGAGCGGGAAGTGCCCCACGTCCTCCAGCAGCGTCACGCCCACCATCTCCCCGGCCTTCGCCGCCGCATCCGCGTAGGACTCGGCGACCATCTGCGGCACGTCGAGGTCCGTGCGGCCCTGGACGAGGGTGGTGGCGATGCCGGTGGGCAGCAGCAGCGCCGGGTCCGCGTACGGCTGCCGCTCGGCGAAGTGCTCGTCCCCGCCCAGGAGTTGCCGTACGGCTCCGCCGCACACGTCCAGCTTGTCGGCGACCGCGAGGTCCGCGATCGGGGCGAGGGCGACGACACCGCGCAGGGACGCCGGGCTGCCGCCGCGCCAGGGCGAGCCGGCCGGCAGGACGTGCCGGGCCGCGGCCCACAGCGCGAGGTGCCCGCCCGCCGAGTGACCGGTGAGGACCGTACGGCGCGGGTCGGCCTGCGGCAGCAGCTCCCGGACGAGCGCCGGAAGGGCGTCCAGCGCCGCCGAGACGTCGTCGAAGGTGTCGGGCCAGCGGCCCGCGACGGAGTCGTCGTCACCACCGCGCCGGTACTCGGCACTGGCCACGGCGAACCCGCGCCGGGCGAGGAAGTCCGCGAACGGGCTGATGTGACGCCGGTCGTACGGCGCCCGCCAGGCACCGCCGTGCAGCACGAGGACGACCGGGGCGGGGCCGCCCGGGCCGCCCTCCGCGCGCGGGGCGTAGAAGTCGATCACCTGGTCGGGGTGGTCGCCGTAGGCGGCGGTGGCGTCGGGGTCGACGGGCGCGTGGGAGAACACCGATTTCTCCTCGGCGGCGGCCCGTGCTGCTGCGACGTCGTCCGTCATGCGCCAACCTCTCAGCGTTCAAACGTATGTGGCGGACCAGGTGGGGATTCGGCCGTTGGCCGGGACGGTATCAGGCGCGTGACATGCGCGGACACGGGGATGTCACGCTCGGTGAAGCTCAAGCGGTTCTGTCGTTCCGGCGCGACGGGGCCGGGCCTGGGCAGCGGGCCCGGCCCCGTCGGCGCTCACGCCAGCGTCCCGGCCAGCACCCGCGCCGCCCGCTCCACGTCGGCGAAGCCCACGTACAGCGGTGTGAAGCCGAACCGCAGCACGTCCGGCGCCCGGAAGTCGCCGACCACACCCCGCTCGACGAGCCGTTTCATCACCTCACCGGCGTCGTCACAGCGCAGGGCGATCTGGCTGCCCCGCTCCGCGTGCGGCACCGGCGTCAGGCACTCGACCCTGCCCTCGGGCACGTAGGCGGCCACGCACTGCAGGAAGAAGTCCGTCAGCGCGAGCGACTTGGCCCGCACCGCCTCGATCCGCACCCCGTCCCACACCTCCAGGGCCGCCTCCAGGGCGAGCATGGAGAGGATGTCCGGTGTGCCGACCCGGCCGCGCAGGGCGCCGGGGGCCGGCTCGTACCCGCTCCGCATCCCGAACGGCTCGGCGTGGGAGTTCCAGCCCGGCAGCGGGGAGTCGAAGCGGTCCTGAAGCCCCCGGCGCACGTACAGGTACGCCGGTGAACCCGGCCCGCCGTTCAGGTACTTGTAGGTGCAGCCGACCGCGAGATCCACGCCGTGCTCGTCGAGGCCCACGGGCAGCGCGCCCGCGCTGTGGCACAGGTCCCAGACGGCGTACGCGCCGGCCTCGTGCACGGCGGCCGTCAGCGCCGGCAGGTCGTGCAGCCGGCCGGTGCGGTAGTCGACGTGGTTGAGGAGCACGGCGGCGGTACGGTCGCCCAGCGCGTCCGGCACCTGAGCCGGTGCCACCGGACGCAGGGTGCGGCCGGTCATCCGGGCGGCGGACTCGGCGATGTACCCGTCGGTGGGGAAGGTCGTGGCGTCGACGAGGATCTCGTCGCGGCCCTCCCCGGCCATTCGCACCGCCCCCACAAGTGCCTTGAAGACGTTGACACTCGTCGAGTCGCCCACCACGATCTGCCCGGGCGCCGCCCCGACCAGCGGGGCGATCCGGTCACCGATCCGCTCGGGCGCCGTCCACCAGCCGCTCTCCTCCCAGGACCGGATGCGCAGCTCGCCCCACTGACGGCGTACGACGTCCTCGACCCGCCCGGGGACGACGGCCGCCAGCGCGCCGAGCGAGTTGCCGTCGAGGTACGCGACGTCGTCGAGAACGAACTCGCCCCGCTTGTCCGCCAGTTCGTCGGCGGCGTCCAGCTTCTCCGCGCGCATCGCGAGTTCAGACATAGGACCGCGCCGTCCACAGCTCGGGGAACACGCTCTTCTGCGCCCGCTTCTCCAGCCAGGCCACCCCGGCGGAACCGCCCGTGCCGGTCTTGGCGCCCATCGCGCGGCGGGTGGCGACGAGGTGGTCGTTGCGCCAGCGCCACACCAGCTCGGCGACATCGGTCAACGCCTCGCCGAGCCGGGCGATCTCGCCGCTCTCGTCACCCGAGTAGACGGCCGTCCAGGCCGCCTCCACCTCCGGGGACGGCTCGTAGCGCAGCGACACGTCACGCCGCAGCACGGCCTCGGGGATGTCGTACCCGCGCCGCGCCAGCAGCCGCACCACCTCGTCGTACAGGCTCGGCTCGTGCAACGCCTTCTCCAGCTCGGCGTGCACGCGCGGCGCCCCCCGGTGCGGGACCAGCATGGACGCGGACTTGTCGCCGAGCAGGAACTCCATCCGCCGGTACATCGCCGACTGGAACCCCGAGCCCTCGCCGAGGGCGGACCGGTACGAGTTGAACTGGGCCGGCGTGAGCTGGCCGAGCGGCTTCCAGGAGGCGTTGAGCGCCTCCAGCTCGCGCACGGACCGCTTCAGGGCGGCGATCGCGGTGGGCACGTCGTCGCCGCGCAGCGCGTGTGCCGCCGTCTCCCACTCGTGGACGATGACGGTGAACCACAGCTCCATCACCTGGGTGGTGACCAGGAAGACCATCTCTCCGGGGTCGTCGGAGAGGGTGTGCTGGAGGTGGGTGAGCACGTCCGCCTTGACGTAGTCCTCGTACGGCGTCGTGCCATGGAAATCGAGATGCGGGGTCTCGGGCTCGTGAGCCTCGTGGGACATCGCTGTCTCCTGCAGATAACTCCGGGTAGCGGTCCGCCCCTGCCGATGCCGGCACGGGGGCCCCGGTCCCCAGGGGCATACTCCGCAATCGTCCCCCGAAACCGCAAGGCCCGCCCGCTCGGCGGACGGGCCTCACACACGGACCGCTGTCAGCCCAGGACCTGCGCCGCCTCCGGCGAGGAGTCCTTGAGGAACTGGGAGCAGCGCTCGTACTCCTCCTGCTCGCCGATCGCCTGTGCGGCACGGGCGAGGGCGTGCAGGGCACGCAGGAAGCCGCGGTTCGGCTCGTGCTCCCAGGGGACCGGGCCGTGGCCCTTCCAGCCGTTGCGGCGCAGCGCGTCGAGGCCGCGGTGGTAGCCCGTACGGGCGTACGCGTACGACTCGACGGTCGCGCCCCGCTCGAACGCCTCGTCGGCGAGCTGCGCCCAGGCGAGCGAGGAGGTGGGGTGCGCGGCGGCGACGTCGACCGGCGCGGTACCCGACGCGAGCATTTCCCGTGGCCCGGGGTCGTCGGGGAGGTGGGTCGGGGGCGGGCCCCCGAGGAGGTTCTCGTGAATGGACATGCCCCAAGTCTGCCGCAGGCATGAGCTGCGGGCAGTCGTGCCAGTTGGGGCGGCACCCGTCCCGAAGAAGCGGCACCCCGCCCCGCCGGGTTGCGCAACACCCCGGCGCGAGCCCGAACGCCCCGTCCCTACGACAGCCGCTTCCCCACCGGCTCCCCCTCCAGCGGCGGTGCCGTCACACCCCCGTGCCGCAGACACTCCGGCCGCTTGCAGCCCGGCGGCGGTCTCCGTACCACCGCGGCCGCGACGACCGCCCCCACCACCAACGCCCCCGCACACCACGCCATCGCCTTCCCGAAGGCCGCATCGAACGCCCCCGGCTCCCGGTACGCCTCCTCCCCCATCCCCGCCAGCAGCGGCAACGCCGCCACCGCCACCAGCCCCGCCGCGCGAGCCGCCGCGTTGTTGATCCCGCTGGCCAGCCCCGCCCGGGCCACATCCACCGACCCCAGCACGGTCGCCGTCAGCGGCGCCACCAGCGTGACCATGCCCAGGCCGAGCACCACCAGCGCCGGCAGCACATCGGCGACGTACGACGCCCCCGGCCCGACCCGCAGCATCAGCAGCATTCCCGCGGCGCACAGCAGCGGCCCCACCGTGAGCGGCAGCCGCGGCCCGATCCGGTCGGCCAGCTCGCCGGAGCGCGCCGACAGCACCAGCATCAGCGCGGTCGTCGGCAGCAACGCCGTACCGGCCGCGAGGGCCGAATAACCCACCACCACCTGGAGCTGGAGCGCGGCGAGGAAGAAGAACCCGCCGAGGGCCGCGTACACGCACAGCGTGACGAGGTTGACCGCCGTGAACTGGCGGGAGGAGAAGATGTCCGGCGGCATCATCGGCTCGGACCGCCGCCGCTCGACCACCACGAACGCCACGGCCGCGGCCGCCCCCGCCACCGCCGTACCGGCCACCACGAGGCCGCCCTCCCCGGCCGCCTCGATCAACGCGTACGTCAGCAGCGCGAGCGCCGAGGCGCCCAGCACCGCCCCCAGCACGTCGAACCGGCCCCGGGCCCGCTCGCCGCCCGACTCGGGCACGTGCCGCAGCGCCACGGGCACGCACAGCAGCGCCAGCGGAACGTTCAGCAGGAACACCCACCGCCAGCCCGGCCCGTCCACCAGCCAGCCGCCGACGAAGGGCCCGACCGCCGCGCCGATCCCGCCGAAGCCGGACCACAGGCCCACCGCGCGGCCCCGGTCGTCGGGATGGAAGGACGCCTGGATCAGCGCCAGCGACCCCGGGGTGAGCAGGGCACCGCCCACCCCTTGCAGGGCACGCGCGGCGATCAGCACCCCGGCGTTGGGCGCGATCCCGCACAGCAGGGACGCCACGGCGAACCACACCACGCCGACGACGAACACCTTCCGGCGCCCGAAACGGTCGCCCAGCGCCCCGCCCAGCAGGATCAGCCCGGCCAGGGTGACCATGTACGCGTTGACGGTCCACTGCAGGGCCGCCAGGTCCGCGTCGAGGTCACGGCCGATGCGGGGCAGCGCGATATTGACGACGGTCGAGTCCAGCAGGGCCATGCCGGAGCCGAGGACGGTGGTGAGCAGGATCCACTTGCCCTGCGGTGAGGCCAACCGGACATCGGGCATGCAGGGAGCATACGGAAGAGCCCGGCACCACAGGAGGTGCCGGGCTCCACGCGAGCGAACCGGGACTTACTTGATCTTCGTGCCGGTCGAGCGGAGGTGGCCGCAGGCCTCGACGACGCGCTGCGACATGGAGGCCTCGGCCAGCTTGCCCCAGGTGCGCGGGTCGTAGGTCTTCTTGTTGCCGACCTCGCCGTCGACCTTCAGGACACCGTCGTAGTTGCGGAACATGTGGTCCGCGACCGGGCGCGTGAACGCGTACTGGGTGTCCGTGTCGATGTTCATCTTCACGACGCCGTTCTCCAGCGCGGTGCGGATCTCCTCCTCCGTGGAGCCGGAGCCGCCGTGGAAGACGAAGTCGAACGGTGACGCCTTGCCGTACTTGGCGGCGACGCCCTCGTTCAGCTCCTTCAGCAGCTCGGGACGCAGGACGACGTTGCCCGGCTTGTACACGCCGTGCACGTTGCCGAAGGACGCGGCGAGCAGGTAGCGGCCCTTCTCGCCCAGGCCCAGGGCCTCGGCGGTGCGGATCGCGTCGTCGACCGTGGTGTAGAGGGAGTCGTTGATCTCGTGGGAGACGCCGTCCTCCTCGCCACCGGTCGGGGTGATCTCCACCTCAAGGATGATCTTCGCGGCGCGGGCCTGCTCCAGCAGCTCCTGGGCGATGGAGAGGTTGTCGGCGAGGGTCTCGGCGGAGCCGTCCCACATGTGGGACTGGAACAGCGGGTTCAGGCCGGCCTCGACGCGCTTCTTGGAGAGCGCCAGCAGCGGACGTACGTACCCGTCGAGCTTGTCCTTCGGGCAGTGGTCCGTGTGCAGCGCGATGTTCACCGGGTACTTCTCGGCGACGATGTGCGCGAACTCGGCCAGGGCGACCGCGCCGGTCACCATGTCCTTGTTGTACTGGCCGCCCAGGAACTCGGCGCCACCCGTGGAGATCTGGACGATGCCGTCGCTCTCCGCCTCAGCGAAACCGCGCAGTGCCGCGTGCAGGGTCTGGGTGGAGGTCACGTTGATGGCCGGGTAGGCGAACTTTCCTGCCTTCGCCCGGTCCAGCATCTCGTTGTAGACCTCGGGAGTTGCGATGGGCATGCGTCCGCTCCTTGTATCTGCGGGTTGGCGTACTGCGTTGTCGGCCCTGACCTAGACCTTGGGGTGCGACGTCATCGTCGGCCCCATCTTTCCAGACTTGGCCGGAAGGTCCAGGCCACCGTCCACGCCCTGGTCAGTCGAGGCCCAGCTCGTCCTTCGAGAAGGCGAAGAGGTACGGCACCCCGGCGCCCTCCTGGATCTTCTCCGCGGCGCCGGTCGCCCGGTCGACGATGGTCGCGACGGCGACGACCTCGGCCCCGGCCTCGCGCACGGCCTCGACGGCGGTGAGCGGGGAGCCACCGGTGGTGGAGGTGTCCTCGACGACCAGCACACGGCGGCCCGCGATGTCCGGGCCCTCGACGCGCCGCTGCAGACCGTGCGCCTTGGCGGCCTTCCGCACGACGAAGGCGTCCAGGCGCTGCCCGCGCGCGGCGGCGGCGTGCAGCATGGCGGCGGCGACCGGGTCGGCGCCCATGGTGAGCCCGCCCACGGCGTCGAACTCCAGCTCGGCGGTCAGGTCGAGCAGGACCTGCCCGACCAGCGGCGCGGCCTCGCCGTCGAGCGTGATGCGGCGCAGGTCGACGTAGTAGTCCGCCTCCAGACCCGACGACAGGGTCACCTTGCCGTGCACCACGGCCTTGTCCTTGATCTGCTGCAGCAGCGCGCCGCGTGTGTCCGTCATGCCGCCCAGCTTAGAGGCGGCGCCAGCTCCAGGTCGTGGTGGCCTCCAGCGGCTCCAGGGGCGTGACCAGGCGCGGCAGGGTGTTGAGCCCGTTGGGCGGGCCGGTCTGCGGCTCCACGCACACGGCCGCGTCCTGCTCGTCGTAGACGACGACCCACTCCTCCCGGCTGGTCACCCTCAGCTCCAGCTGCCCGGGCCAGGTGAGGGTCACGTCGACGCCACCGGGCATCCCGAAACAGTCGTCCCAGGGGCCGGGCTTCGGCTCGACGCGGTTGCCGGTGGGCAGGTGGTCGTCGCCGCGCTCCTCCTGCCACGCGGGGTGGAAGTCGAGCGTCACGTCCTCGCCGCCGAGGTTCCGGTTGAACCACGGGTGCCAGCCGAGCTGCGCCGGGAACGACGACTCGTACGTCTCCACGGACAGGGTCAGCGTCAGCGCGTCCTCGGTGAGGGCGACGACCTGGGTGACGCGGCCCGGGTGGGGCCAGGGGTCGACGAGCTCGTAGGTGATGACGGCCTCGGCCGTGCTCGTGCGGGCGGTGCGCCAGGCGCCGTCGCGTGCGGTGCCGTGGATGGCGTGGGGCGGGGCGTTGAGGGGCATCTGCCGCACGGCGGCGCCGTCCAGGAACCGCCCGTCCCGGATCCGTCCGCACCAGGGCACCATCGGGAAGCAGCCGAACCGCTCCCCCTGCCGGAGCATCTCCACGCCGCCGATCCGCAGCCCTCCGACCCGGCCGCCGTTGCCCGGCTGCACGGTCACCTCCGCGTCGCCCGCGGTCAGCGTGATGTCTTCGTCACTCACGGGACGACCCTACTGGGGTGATCAAGAGGGCCTCACGTGGTGCGGTGCGTTTTCAGCGGCGTCGGCGCAGGGCCCGGACGGCCACGACGGCCGACGCCAGCGCGAGCGCCGCCGCGGGGGCCGCCCAGCGCAGCGGGGCGGAAGGCATCACGGTCTGCGGCGCGGGCACCGGCGCGTACCGCCCGCGCGGCGGCGCGTGATCGACCTCCTCGGCGCTCCGCCCGATCATCGTGCGCCGCGCATGCGCCGCCTCGGCGATGTCCTCGTCGTCCTGCTCGTCCACATCGTCCTCGTCGTCCACGTCGTCCACGTCGTGCTCCTCATCCTGGTCATCCTCGTCCGAGGGCCCGAGAGAAGACGGCGGAATATCGGCGCCGAAGACGGCGGGGGGCTCGGGGGCCGGGGGCCCGTCCGCGGGACCCGACGTCCCGGCGTCCTCGGCCCTCGCAGTCCCCGGGGTCCCCGCCGGAGGCGGTGGGGCCGGGTCGTCCGCGTCCGGGGTCGTTTCGTAGTCGGTCGTGGCCCGGGGTTCGAAGTCCTGGGTGGCGAGGGGCGTGGTCGTTTCCGGCGCCGCCGCGGCCAGGTGTTCCGCGAAACGGTTCAGCAGGCGGGTGGCGGCGCCCTCGACCGCGTCGGACGGGAGGTCCTTGATCCGTCCGTCCGCGGCGGCCGTGCCGTCGAACACGATCGTCGTGCCGTCCTCCGCGTCGCGCAGGGCGATCCGCAGCGCGAGCTTCACCGACCCGGTGCCGCGGGCCTCCGTGGCGTCGCCCTCGACGGCGTACACCCCGTCGTCCCCCCGGGACACCCGTACGGCACCCCGGTACGTGACCGAGTGGCTGCCGACCCGGATCTTCAGCCGCCCGGCGACGGGCTCGGCGCCGGCGTCCTGCTGGAGCCCCGGAACCGCCCGGGCGACCCGCGCGGGGTCGTCCAGCACCTCCCTGAGCCGCTCGGCCGGAACCGGAACGAACACCTCGTGCTCCATGTCGACGGACTCTACCCAGCACACGCCGAAACGCACCCCCGCCTTCGGGATTCACTCCCGAACCGCCCCCGCCAGGCGTATCCTCACCCGCCCTCGCCCACCCTCACCAGGCCATCCCGGCCCGCTCAGTACCGCGGATGCACCAGCGTCGACGCGGGCAGCCCCGCGATCCGCGTGGCCCGCGCCGCCCGCTCCCCCGCCGCGAGGGACGCGTCGTCGAGGACGTACGGGCGCGGGCCGTCCGGATCGAGGCGCGGTCGCGGCTCCGTACGGGCGGCCAGGACGAAGCCCCAGTCCCGGGCCGCCCGGGAGCGGTCGGCGGGAGTGCGGTCGGGGCCCACGGCGAAACCGGCGTGGCGGCCACCCGTGCCGTACGGGGCGGTGCGGAAACCGGCCGCGCGGACGGTCGCCTCCACCGTCCAGAACACCCGCGGGCTGGACGTGACGGGCCCGGCGTGCACCACGAGCCGGCCGCCGGGGGCGAGCACCCGCCGTGCCAGGCCGTAGAACTCCTGCGAGTACAGCTTCGTACTCGCCGTGATGCCCGGGTCCGGCAGATCCGAGAGGACCACGTCGTAGGCCCCCGCGGGCGCTCCGCGCAGCCAGCCGAAGGCGTCCTGCGTGGTCACGCGCACGCGCGGGTCGCCGAACGCGTGCCTGTTCAGCGCCGACAGGGCCGGGTCGGTGCGGGCCAGCCGCACCACCTCCTCGTCGAGTTCGACGACGTCGACCCGTTCCACCCCGGGATGCCGCAGCGCCTCGCGTGCCGCCAGTCCGTCACCGCCGCCGAGGATCAGCACGCGCGCGTGCGGTCCGGTCATGGCCGGGTGGACGAGGGCCTCGTGGTAGCGCAGTTCGTCGCGCCCGCTGACCCGCAGCCGGCCGTCGAGGTACACGTCGAGGGGCCGGCCGTCCGTACCGCCGACGAGGACCACCTCCTGCACGCCGGTCTGCAGCGCCACGCGTACGTCCCCGCCGTACACCGCCTGCCGCGCGGCCCGTTCGAAGTCGTCGACGAGGACGGCGGCCGAGGCGAGGACCGCCAGCACGAGCACGTTGGCGGCCAGCAGCAGCCAGCGGGCGCGCCGGGTCAGGTCCCGCCGGAACAGGCCGAGCACCAGCGCGCCCCCGATGACCGCGTTGACGGCGCCGGTGAGCAGCGCGCCGGTCAGCTGGCCGAGGAACGGCAGCAGCAGGAAGGGGAAGGCGAGTCCGCCGACGAGGGCACCGACGTAGTCCGCGGCGAACAGGTCGGCCACCGCGCCGCCCGCGTCCTGGCGGCGGATGCGCTGGATCAGCTCCATCAGCAGCGGGACCTCGGCGCCGATGAGCAGCCCGGTCGCGAGCGAGAAGGCGACCAGGAGGCAGCGGGGCCCGCTGGCCCAGATCCCGCCCCAGTCGCCGGTCCAGGCGAAGACCGCGTACAGGGCCATCGCACTGCACCCGCCGACGAGGGCGAGGGTCGCCTCGACCGCGCCGAAGCCGGCCGCGGCGAGCCCGCGCAGCCGCTTCGCGGCGAGGGAGCCGATGCCCATCGCGAAGACCATGACGGACAGCACGACGGACGCCTGGGTGACGGAGTCGCCCATCAAGTACGAGGCGAGGGCGACGAGTTCCAGCTCGTACACCAGTCCGCACGCCGCGCAGACGAACACGCCCGCGAGGACCAGGAACCGTCCGGTGCCCGGCCGGACGGGCAGTCGCGCCGGGCCGCCGGGGCCGTCCGGGGCGCTCCAGACGGGCGGGGAACCGGGCGGGGCGGGCACGTGCGGCTCGATCACGCTGCGACGTTACGTCACGTCTCGACCGCGGATCGTCACCCACACGTGTGGTGCTGGTTTACAGAGGCCCGGCAACGGTATGGGATCCGGTTCGCCGAGTGAGTGACGTGCGGGGGAGATGCAGCTCGGCGACCGCCGTCGGCACCCGTACGCCCACCTTCGTGCGGGTCGCCACCAACTGCCCGTCCTGCGGGTACGCATGCCAGGTCCGCCAGTGCACCTGGCCCTCGTGGTGCCGGGCCAGCAGTGCCGTGAAGGCGTGCGGGCTGCCGGGGAAGACGCCGGCCAGACCGTGCGGGTGGTCGGAGACGAGGGCCAGCAACTCCTGGGCGCGGCCCGCGAAGGAGCCGGGCGAGAGGACCTCGACCCGGGCCGCGAACTCGTACTCCCAGTCGCCCACCCGCTTGGCGACGCCGAGCGGAAGCGGGGTGCTGCTGCCCGCGATGCACGCCACCGTCTCCGAGCAGATGCCCCGCTCCCCCTCCAGCAGGACCTGGTGGGACGCGCCGAGAAGTCGCAACTGAAGTTTGGCGCCCGCCAGTTCCAGGTCGAGCGTGGCCAGTGCGGGAAGCGGCTCGCGTCCCAGGGCCCAGGCGAGATCGGCCGCGCGCGTGTCGGTGTAGGAGGTGTTCAGGGTCGTGAGCATGGATCGGCTCCGCAAGCACACAAGGAGAGGGAGTGGGTCCGCTGCACCCCGGTCACGCCGGGGGATTGGGCCCGGGCCAGCCCGGTCGGCCGGTTTGTTTCGGGAAGATGTCCGCAGGGCGTCCGAGAGGCTGCGTTGGTGATTGAGAGGGAATCATGAACTGTCGCGTCGCAACAGCGTTTTTACCCAAGTTCGTAGGGTTTCCATCCCTCAGAGGGCTCCACAGCTCAACTGTTCAACTACGGCGTACGCCGGCGCCGGGGAGGCGTGCGCCGGCGCGCCGCGACTCCCACCGCAAGCCGGGACGGATCGAAGCCCGGGCTACGAACGGGCCCCTGAAGTGCCAGCTTGACGGCCGCAGTTGCCGCAGTCACGCCTCGCCCCGACGCTCCACGGCCAGAGTTGTCCTACAGGCATGCGAAATTGCCAGAACGCGCTCCGAGCCGCCCGACAGCCGTTCGACCCCTCCACCGGACGGAAACCTCGGACGCCGGCCGCACGGGGATGCTGGGCCTTCGGCCGCACAGGAGCACTGAGCCCCAGATCGGCACGGAGACCCTGCACCTCCGGCCCGCACGGCCCCCGGAACGCCGACCGGACGGGGGCCCTGGGACTGCGCCCGACACGAGAAGCCGGGACCTCCCGCCGACACCGACACCCCGGACCTCCGGCCCGCACGGACTCCGGACCTCCGACTGCACAGGGCCTCTGGGGCTGCGGCCGGCACAGAAACTCGGAACCTCCCGCCGACACCGACACCCCGGACCTCCGGCCCGCACGGACCCCGGAGCTCCCGCCGACCCCGAGACCCTGGGCCTCCGATCCACACGGACTCCGGACCTCCGGCCGCACAGGGCCCCTGGGACTGCGGCCGGCACAGAAACCCGGGAACTCCGCCCGGCACGGGAACCCCTGGCCCCCCGCCGACACGCAACGCGGGGCCCGCCCCAGGTGCGGACCCCGCGTTCGGTGGTTGCGGCTTACCCGTCGGGGAGCGCGGCTGACGTCTGTCAGCTGCCTCCGCCGCCGCAGCCACCTCCGCCACCACCCCCGCCGCAGGACGAACCGCCTCCGCAGGACGAGCCGCCGCCGCAGGAGTGTCCCCCGTGGTGTCCGCCTGACGAGCCGGAGTCTCCGCCCCCGGCCCACCAGCTGCCGCCGCTGTCGTGGCGCGACGACCCGGTGGACGCCCACCCCCCGCGACGGGCCGTCCGTCCGGATCCGCCGCTGCGGGCCTTGGACACCAACGCCCCGACCAAGAGGACTCCGATCACCGCCAGGATGATGCCGACGACCATGGCGTCACCCTCCTTCCGTTTCCCCCGAAGCGGCCCCCCGTGGGCGCCTCGCTCTAGCGTGAACAGGGGATGCCCGCCGCGCGTGCGGCCCAAAGCACAGTTGAGGAACTCCAGAGCTTCGGCGGAGGATGACCCGCATGACCTCCAGCGCGCGCCCCCTCCTCAACCGCCGGCTCGCCGAGTTCGGGACGACGATCTTCGCCGAGATGTCCGCCCTGGCCCTGAGCACCGGCGCCATCAACCTCGGGCAGGGCTTCCCCGACACCGACGGCCCCGAGGAGGTCAGGGAGGCCGCCGTACGGGCGCTGCGGGACGGCCTCGGCAACCAGTACCCGCCGGGCCCCGGCGTCCCCGAGCTGCGCGCCGCGATCGCCGCCCACCAGCAGCGGCGCTACGGCCTGTCCTGCGACCCCGACACGGAGGTCCTGGTCACCGCCGGGGCCACCGAGGCCATCGCCGCCGCGCTGCTGGCCCTGGTGGAGCCGGGCGACGAGGTGATCGCCCTCGAGCCCTACTACGACTCGTACGCGGCGTGCATCGCGATGGCGGGCGGGCGCCGGGTGCCGGTCACGCTCCGCCCGGACGACGGACGCTTCCGCCTGGACCTCGACGAGCTGCGGGACGCCGTCACCGACCGCACCCGTCTGCTGCTGATCAACACCCCGCACAACCCGACCGGCACGGTCCTCACCCGCGCGGAGCTGGCCGCGATCGCCGAGCTCGCGGTGGAGCGGGAGCTGCTCGTGGTGACGGACGAGGTGTACGAGCACCTGGTCTTCGACGACGCCGAGCACGTGCCGCTGGCGACGTTCCCGGGGATGCGCGAGCGTACGGTCACCATCGGGTCGGCCGGAAAGACGTTCTCGTTCACCGGCTGGAAGGTCGGCTGGGTGACCGGCACCCAGGAACTCGTGACCGCCGTCCGGACGGCCAAGCAGTACCTGACCTATGTCAGCGCGGGCCCGTTCCAGTACGCGGTCGCCGAGGCGCTGCGCCTGCCGGACTCGTACTTCGACGGCATCCGCGCCGACCTCCGCCGCAAGCGCGACCTGCTCGGCGACGGCCTGCGCACGGCCGGGTTCGAGGTCTACGAACCCAAGGGCACGTACTTCATCACCACCGATATCACTCCTTTCGGTGAGAAGGACGCCCACCGCTTCTGCCGCGCGCTGCCCGAACGCTGCGGCGTCGTCGCCATCCCCAACTCCGTCTTCTACGACGACCCGGCCGCCGGCCGCAGCCAGGTCCGCTTCGCCTTCTGCAAGAGGGACGACGTTCTGCACGAGGCCGCCGTTCGGCTGCGGCGCCTGGCTTCGTGACATCACCTCCCCAGCCGGCATGACCGTGCGAAGCGCGCCCGCATGATCGGGTAACAGGTTCTTCAAAGGTTCTTCATCACCTCCGGCCTACGGTCGGGCTGCCCGCCGCGCCCGCGGTCGGGCCCGACAGGAGGCGGGAGAACCGATGAGGACGAACCGGGTGCTGGCGGCCGTGGTGACGGCGTCGGTCATGGTGATCACCCTGGCCGGCTGCGGCGGCGAGGGCGACGCTCCGAAGGTCCCCACGGCCGGTGGCGACAACGCGTCCGCGGCGTCCGGCAAGACGGCCGCCCCCAGCGGTGGCGACGACGTGTCCGCCTACGTGAACGCCCAGCGCGAGTGGGTGAAGTGCCTGCGGGAGAACGGGGTCGACGCCCCCGACCCGGACGCCAAGGGGCAGGTCGACTTCGGCGACAACGCGGCGTTGAAGAAGGACACGAAGTTCCTGAACGCCTCCGAGAAGTGCGCCTCGCTCGTGGCGGCCGTCCCCGAGAGCCTCGAGAACGCCAACCAGCCCGAGCTCACCCCCGAGCAGATCAAGGTCAAGCGCGACTACGCCGACTGCATGCAGAAGAACGGCGCGCCCGACTTCCCCGATCCCGGCCCCGACGGGACCGCGCAGGGCTCCGAGTGGGACCAGACGTCGGCGGGAGCCAAGCGTGCCACCCGTGTCTGCGCTCCGATCATCGGCGACCCGGTGGACCAGCCCGAGGGCAAGGGCTGACGATGACGGAGACGGTCATGCAGACCGATCACGAGCGCGGGGCGGCTCCCGCGCCGCCGCCGCGCGGACGGCGCGGCCGGCGTACGGTCCTGGTGGCCTCGGCTTTGGTCGTCGTGACGGCAGTCGCCGTGGTCGGTGCGCTGGGCCTCGGCGGAGGCGGGTCGGAGGACGGCTCCTCCGCCCCGCCCCGCTCAGGCTCCACCGTCCCGGTCACCCGGGCAACACTGACCGAACGCACCACGGTGGACGGCCAGTTGGGCTACGGCACTGAGATACCGCTGCCGATCAAGTCGACGGGCACCGTGACCTGGCTGCCCACGGAGGGCAGGACGGTGGAGCGCGGCGGCACTCTGCTGCGCGTCGACGACCGGCCGGTGGTGCTGCTGTACGGGACGCTGCCGATGTACCGGGACCTGGGCCTGACCGCGGACACCGGACAGGGCACCCGGCAGGACGCCGGGAACACGGGGGACGCCCAGGGCACGGGTGGCCAGGGCCCCACGGACGCCACCTCCAAGGCCCCGGCTCCCGCCGGATCGCCGACGCCGGGTGGCGCCGGGGCCGGAGGGACAGGGGGCACTCTGCGCGGGATGGACGTCCTGCAGTTCGAGAGCAATCTCGCCGCCCTCGGCTACACCGGCTTCACGATCGACGAGGAGTTCACCGACGCCACCGCCCGCGCGGTCAAGCGCTGGCAGGAGTCCCTCGGGCTTCCCCGGACCGGCAGGGTCGGCGTCGGGGACGTCGTCTACTCCACCGGCAGGGTGCGGATCGGCCACGCTGGTGTCCGGCTCGGCTCGGCAGTCACCGAGGACGTCCTCACGTACACCGGTACGTCTCGGAAGGTCGTCGTCAACGCCTCGGCGGCGGAGGACTCCTGGGCCGTGCGCGGCGCCGCCGTCACGATCGGGCTGCCCGACGGGAAATCGGTGAAGGGCGAGGTGGCCTCGGTGGGGAAGAAGGCGACCGCCCCCGAGGAGGGAGGCGGGGAGGGCGGCTCCGGGGCACCGACGGTTCCGGTGACCATCACCATCAAGGACCAGAAATCCGTGGGAAGGCTTCAGAGCGCGCCGGTCACCGTCGAGTACGTGGGGCGGGAACGGGCGGACGTCCTCACCGTCCCGGTCGCCGCGCTGGTCGCCCTCGCCGAGGGCGGCCACGGCCTGGAGACCGCGGACGGCCGGTTCGTCGCGGTGAAGACCGGGCTCTTCGCGGACGGCCGGGTGGAAGTGAGCGGAAACGCGGTCCGCGAGGGCATGAAGGTGAGGATCCCCGAGTGAGCGCAGCGCCGGCCGTCGTGGAGTTCGACGGGGTCTCCAAGACGTACCCCGGCGGTGTGGCGGCGGTACGGGACGTGACCTTACGCATCGGGCGCGGCGAACTCGTCGCGGTCGTCGGCCCGTCGGGATCTGGCAAGTCCAGCATGCTGAACCTCATGGGCAGCCTCGACCGGCCCTCCGCCGGGCGGGTGCTGGTCGACGGCCACGACGTGGCGAAGCTGACGGACCGTGAGGTGTCGGCGCTGCGGGCCACCCGGATCGGCTTCGTCTTCCAGCAGTTCCATCTGGCGGTGGGGGTTCCGGTCCTGGACTCCGTGGCCGACGGGCTGCTGTACGCCGGGGTACCGCTACGCCGCCGCCGGGCCAGGGCGGGGGTGGCGCTGGAACGAGTCGGCCTCAGCCACCGCGTCCACCACCTCCCGCACCAGCTGTCCGGCGGCGAGCGCCAGCGGGTGGCGGTGGCCCGGGCGGTGATCGGCGAACCGGCGGTCCTGCTGGCGGACGAGCCGACCGGCAACCTGGACTCCGCTTCCGGGGAGGCCGTACTCGGTCTGCTGCGCGAGCTGCACGCCGCCGGGACCACGGTCGTGATCATCACCCACGACCGGGAGATCGCGGCCGGCCTGCCCCGCCGCATCGAGATGCGCGACGGCCGCGTGGTGGCGGACACCACGACCACGGACGCGCCGAGCGAGGCGGTCCGATGACCGACGGTACGACGAACGGCCTCCCCATGGACGACGCCCCACCCACCCTGCCGTCCGGCCGCCGCAGGGACGCCGGACGTGGCCGCGGACGGGCGAGCGGTGCCGTCGGCGGCACGGACGGCGGGCTGCGGGCCGCCCGCCTCGGTCCCCAGGACATCGTGCGACTCGGCGGGACCGGGCTGCGGACTCGTCCCCTGCGGGTCTTCCTCTCCGCGCTCGGGATCGCGATCGGCGTCGCCGCCATGATCGCGGTGGTCGGAATCTCCGGCTCCGGCCGGGCGGAAGTGGACCGTCGGCTCGACGCGCTCGGCACCAATCTGCTGCGGGTCGCCCCCGGCGACACACTCGACGGCACGGAGGCGAAGCTGCCCCACGAGGCAGTCCCGATGATCGGCCGCGTCCCGCCCGTGCAGCAGGTCGCCGCCACCGGCGCAACCGACGCGCACATCTACCGCAACGAGCACATCGCCATCGGCCGCACCGGCTCCCTCGAGGTCCTCGCGGCCGGCACGGACCTGCTGCCGGCGGTCGGCGGCCACGTCCGCCGGGGCCGCTGGCTGGATTCCGCGACCGAGAAGTACCCGGCGGTCGTGCTCGGCTCCACGGCCGCGGGGCGGCTCGACGTGTACACGCCGGGGACCCGGGTCTGGCTCGGCGGCCGCTGGTTCTCCCTCGTCGGCGTCCTCGATCCCGTACCGCTCGCGCCGGAGCTCGACAGCGCGGCGTTGGTCGGCTGGCCGGCGGCCCGGACGTACCTGCGCTTCGACGGCCATCCGTCCACGGTCTATGTCCGCGCCGAGGACAGCCAGGTCGCGGAGGTACGGGCCGTGCTGCCGGCCACGGCGTACCCGGAGAAACCGGGCCAGGTCCGCATCTCCCGGCCCTCCGACGCGCTCGCCGCCCGCGAGGCCACCGAGTCGGCGCTGACCGGGCTGCTGCTCGGCCTCGGTGGCGTGGCCCTGCTCGTCGGTGGCGTGGGGGTCGGCAACACGATGGTCATCTCGGTCCTGGAGCGGCGCCCGGAGATCGGCCTGCGCCGGGCGCTGGGGGCGACCCGCGGCCAGATCAGGACCCAGTTCGTCACGGAGTCGCTGCTGCTGTCGCTCATCGGCGGCCTCGGCGGGACGGTGCTGGGGACCGCGATCACGGCGGCCTACGCCCTCAGCCGCGACTGGCCGACGGTCGTCCCGGTGTGGGCGAGTGCGGCGGGGATCGGCTGCACCCTCGTCATCGGCATGATCGCCGGACTGTATCCAGCGGTACGGGCGAGCCGACTGTCACCTACGGAGGCCCTGTCCGGCTCCTGAGCGGCCCGCCCGTCGTACGGGTCAGGGGCGGCCTCGGTGAGACCGCCCCTGACGCACTATGAGTCCGGCCTGCTCAGCACTGCTGCGGGAGTGCCGGCGGGCGTACTAGAAGCCGCAGTAAGTGAGGCTGCCGCCGTCGCTCAGCAGGTCGTCGCGGACCCAGCCGGTCGTACCGGTGGTGTCGTTCCGGAGGTACGTCCAGGTCTCACTGGTGTTCCCGATGCGCGTGTAGCAGTGGTAGTCGAGGTTGTGGGTGTTGTAGGCGATGCCGAGGATGGCGCAGCCGGTGCTGGAGCCGCTTCTCTGGTTGGCGCCGTTGGCCGTCCTGTCCCAGGAGCTGCTGTCCATGTCCGAGGCGGTCCTGCCGCAGGACGCGGCTGCGGAGGCCGGGGTGGAGAGGGCGAGCGGGACGGCCATGGCCACCGCCGCAAGGGCAGGTACGACAGCCGCGAGTCGACGCTTCATTTCTGTACCCCCATGAATCCATTTTCTGTTGGCACTGCTTGCCCGGGCACCGCTTGGCACCTGAGCAAAACAGCCACCACTGCATCAATCGGTGTGCAAGTGGCGTCAGTACAATCGCAGTCACAAAAATCCTGAAGAAATAATTCCGCCCGCAACTGTCCAGATTGTGTCGACGGGGGACCGAAAAATGTCACGAGCGAAAATGCGCCGCTCTAGCGCCTTTTTGGCCCAAGGCGCCCCCTTGACGAGCATCCGGCGCCCGCACCTCACGACTCCCAGTGGCGGCACGCGATGAGCTTCCGGCTCCGGGTACTCGGCCTGCTGATGCTGGTCGCGATGGCCGCGACCGCCGCCACCGCTTGGCTGACCCTGCGTCAGGCGAACCGCCAGGTGCAGGAGAGTGTCACCGCGGGACGGCAGGAGGTCTCCCGGATCACCGGCGAGCTCCGCGCGTACGGGGTCGCGCACGGCACCTGGGAGGGCCTCTCACCGACGGTGAGCCGCCTGGCCGAGGACACCGGCCAGCGCATCCGGGTCGCCACCGAGAACGACGTCCTGCTCGCCGATTCCGACGCGCTCCAGGGCCGTGCCCCCCGCCCGGTGAGCAGCCAGCCGCCGGTGCTGGTCGACCCGCGTCCCCTCCTGCGGATCCCCGCGGGACAGATACCGCGGACCTCGATGAAGCTCACGGCGACGGCGATCGCACAGTACCGCGCCGAAGCGGCGTACGCGGCCTGTCTGACCCGGGCGGGGGCCGAGGTGACGGCCCGGCCGGACGACACCGGCGTGCCGCGGATCCGCACGGAGCGCCGGCCGAAACAGTGCAAGGAGCCGACGGGCGAACCGGACCCCCGGACTGCGCAGGACCTCGCGGCGATCAGGACGTGCGAGTCCGAGCAGCAGTTCATCACTTGTCTGCAGCGGGTGTTCAACGAGCGCGTGGGCTCCGCCGCCCCGCCACGCCTGGAGATCCGTCTCGGCGTCCGGGACGAGTCCCCGCCCACCCTGGCCGCAGCACCCACGGTGGCCGTCGCCGGGGGCGTCGCCCTCGCCGCCGTGGTCGGCGCCCTGCTCCTGAGCCGGGCCGTGCTGCGCCCGGTCCGTGCCATGACCCTGGCCGCCGGGGGGCTGGGCGAGGGAGACCTGGGGCGGCGGGTCCCCGTCTCCGGCCGGGACGAGATCGCCCAACTCGGCCGTGCCTTCAACCGGATGGCAGACTCCATACAGGCCGGCGAGGAACGCCAGCGCCGCCTCACCGGTGACATCGCCCACGAGCTGCGCACCCCGCTGGCCAATCTGCGCGGCTATCTGGAGGCCCTGCGGGACGGGATCGTCGAACCGACCCCCGAGCTGCTCGACTCCCTCCACGAGGAGGCACTGCTGCAGCAGCGGATCGTGGACGACCTGCAGGATCTCGCGCTGGCCGAGGCCGGTGCACTCACCTACCACCGCGCGCGCGTCGACCTGCGCGAGCTCCTCGAAGCCGCCGGCACGGCCCACCGCGCCCAGGCCGACGCGGCGGGTGTCACGCTGAGGCTGGAGGCGCCGCAGCCTGTGTACGTCATCGCCGACGCCGACCGGCTGCGTCAGGTCGTCGGCAATCTGGTCGGCAACGCCCTGAGGGCCACGGCACCGGGCGGCACGGTGACACTCGCCCTGGTCCGGAGCGGCGATCTTGCGATCATTCAGGTGCGGGACACCGGCAAGGGCATACCCGCCGAGGACCTGCCGCATCTCTTCAACCGCTTCTGGCGGGCGGACGCGGCACGGGGCCGCGCCACCGGAGGGAGTGGCCTGGGGTTGTCCATCGCCCGCCAGATCGTGACCGATCACCAGGGGACGATCGACGTGGAGAGCGCCGTCGGCGTCGGCACCACGTTCACCGTCGCGCTCTCCACGGCCCGGCCGCGGGCCGACGCCGACTGATCAACCCGGTCAGGATCCCGGGAGCGCTTGGGTGGGGGCCGAGCTGTCCAGCAGGCGGTACCCCCGGCCGTACACGGTCTCCAGATGGCGTGGCCGGGCCGGGTCGTCCCCCAGCTTCCGGCGCAGGTTGCGCACATGGGCGTCCACCGTGCGCTCGAGTACATCGCTGTCGAAGCCGAAGGCGCTCTCGATGATCTGGGCCCGGGTGAACACCCGCCCCGGCTTGCGGGCCAGAGCCTCCAGGATGGAGAACTCCTTGGAGGTCAGCGCCACCGGACGGTCCGCCACCCGGACCTCGAAGCGGGCGGTGTCCAGTTCGACCGCGCCGACCCGCAGCACCTCGCTCCCGGCCGCGCCGCCTTTCCTGGAGCGCCGCAGCAGCGCCCGTACGCGCGCGGTGAGTTCGCGGGGACTGTAGGGCTTGGTGAGGTAGTCGTCGGCCCCCAGATCAAGGCCGAGGAGCATGTCCTCCTCGGTGCTGCGGGCGGTCAGCAGCAGAATCGGCACCTCGGAGGCCTCGGCACGCAGAATGCGGCATACGTCGAGGCCGTCGACGAGCGGCAGCATCACATCGAGAACGATGAGATCCAGCCCCGTCGAACGTGCCCGTTCCAGCGCTGCCCTGCCGTCGCCCACGACCTGCACGGCGTTGCCTTCCCGTTCCAGATAAATCCGTATGAGACGAGATTGCTTTTCGTCGTCTTCGGCGACCAGGATGCGCGCGCTCAACGATTCTCCTCAGCGAGGCCCTGCACGATTCCATCACCGTTGATACCAACGCGCCCCCGGAATTCCCACCTCCGGGAAACTCCCGGTTCCCTGGACTGAAGGGCGTCGGGGGGCCTGAAGGCACCGAAAAAGGCATACGGCGCGTACAGCACGTACCTGCTCGTACGCGCCGACGCGCCGCCGGTGCGGAGGCCTGCCGGTCCTACTCCTCGTCCTCGGGCTTCTCCGCCTCGTTGATCTCCTCCTCGAGACCGAGCTGCTCGATGAGCCACTTGTCGAACTCGATCGCGGCCCGCACCCAGCTGACCGTCGAGGAGACGAAGTGCTCCAGGCTCACACCCATGCCGATCAGCATCTGGGCCTCGCCGATCAGGCGGACCGTGCCGTCGTCGTGGGTGTGGCTGTAGACCTTGGGCCACAGGGTGCGGCGGTTCCAGTCGTCGATGGACTCCAGGATCTGCGGCTTGGCCTCGATCTCGTGGGGCCGGTCGTAGAACGTCCGCACGGAGAAGACCTGCTGGTCTCCCTCACCCCGGAACATGAAGTAGGTGCGGAACTGCTCCCACGGCGCCGCGAGGTCCCCCTCGTCGTCGACGACGTACTTGAGCTCCATCTGGTCGAGGAGCTGCTTCACGAGGTCCTGATCCGGGACGACGGGGCCCGCCGGTCCTTGCGGCTGCGGCTCGGGCTGGCCCCCGAAGTTCGGAATCGAGGACGGGTCGATGGTCACCGTGATTTTCCCTTCGTACGGATTCCGCCATCCTCCCCCATCCGGGGAGGGGGGTGGCAAGCCCCGACAGACCCTCTAAGCCCATGGCTGACACGATCCGGTCAACCGCAACCTCCAGGTGCCGCGCGCCGTCCTCCTGAATGACGGACGGAGGGGGCGACGGCGGCGGAACCGGACAGGGGCTGCACGCGGTGGCGGCTGATCCTGCCCGTCCTGGCCGTGCCGGTGCTCGTCCTCGGGTTCCTGATCGCCGGCCTCTTCGTCCGGGCTCTGCCGGACGAGGGGGATCCACGCGAGGGGGCCCTGCGGAAGGTGCCCCGCGGGCAGGCGCCGGCCTCCGGCGGCGCCTCGCCCCCGGCGCACGCCCACGTCGGGACCTGCACCCTGCAGCAGGGCATCGACGCCGCGTACACGGCGGTGCAGCGGATGCCGCGCGAGGACGTCCGCGGCTGGCTGCGCGAGACGTATCCGAACGCGCCCGAGGCCCGCTCGGACGGCTCCTGCGGGGCGCTCTGTCTCGACGTGAGCCACGAGGACGGCCCGCCCGCCGCGGCCGGGGCGCACGTGGTGCAGGTGCGGGGGGAGTACGAGAACGCCGAGACAGCGCGGGTGCGCTTCTCGGCGTTCACCATGTGACGTCCTGTGACGTCCTACAGCGTCTTGCCCGTCGCCGGTCCCACCAGCAGTTCGTCGCCGTAGCGGTCCACCCGGACCGTGTCGCCGTCCTTGATCTCGCCGGACAGGATCTCCTTGGCGAGGCGGTCGCCGATGGCCGACTGGACGAGCCGGCGCAGCGGGCGGGCGCCGTACGCCGGGTCCATGCCCTCCTCCGCGAGCCAGGCCAGGGCCTCGGGCGTGATGTCCAGCGTGAGGCGCCGCTCGGCGAGCCGCTTGGCCAGGCGCTCGATCTGGAGCTTCGCGATGCGCTCCAGCTCGGGCTTGGTCAGGGCGGCGAAGACGACCAGGTCGTCCAGGCGGTTGAGGAACTCCGGCTTGAAGGAGGTCCGCACCACCTCCAGGACCTGTTCCTTCTTCTCCACCTCGCTGGTGAGCGGATCGACCAGGAACTGGCTGCCCAGGTTCGACGTCAGGACGAGGATCGTGTTGCGGAAGTCGACCGTACGGCCCTGCCCGTCCGTGAGACGCCCGTCGTCGAGCACCTGGAGCAGGATGTCGAAGACCTCGGGGTGCGCCTTCTCCACCTCGTCCAGCAGGACGACGGAGTACGGCCGCCTGCGCACCGCCTCCGTGAGCTGGCCGCCCTCCTCGTAGCCGACGTATCCGGGCGGCGCGCCGACCAGCCGGGCCACGCTGTGCTTCTCGCTGTACTCCGACATGTCGATGCGGACCATCGCCCGCTCGTCGTCGAAGAGGAAGTCGGCGAGGGCCTTGGCCAGCTCGGTCTTGCCGACGCCGGTCGGGCCGAGGAAGAGGAAGGAGCCGGTGGGGCGGTCGGGGTCGGCGATCCCGGCCCGCGAGCGCCGCACGGCGTCGGACACCGCCCGCACGGCCTCGGTCTGGCCGATGAGCCGCTTGCCGAGCTCGTCCTCCATGCGGAGCAGCTTCTGCGTCTCGCCCTCCAGCAGACGCCCGGCGGGGATGCCGGTCCAGGAGGCGACGACGTCGGCGATGTCGTCGGCGCCGACCTCGTCCTTGACCATGGTGTCCCTGGCGACCTCCTCCTCGGCCTCGGAGGCGGCCTCCAGTTCCTTCTCCAGGGCGGGGATCTCGCCGTAGAGCAGCTTGGAGGCGGTATCGAAGTCGCCGTCGCGCTGGGCGCGCTCGGCCTGGCCGCGCAGTTCGTCGAGGCGTTCCTTCAGCTCACCGACCCGGTTGAGGGACTGCTTCTCCTTCTCCCAGCGGGCGGTGAGGCCGCGCAGCTCCTCCTCCTTGTCGGCGAGGTCGCGGCGCAGCTTCTCCAGGCGCTCGCGGGAGGCCGCGTCGGTCTCCTTGCCGATCGCGAGCTCCTCCATCTTCAGCCGGTCGACGGCGCGCTGGAGTTCGTCGATCTCGACAGGGGACGAGTCGATCTCCATGCGCAGCCGCGAGGCGGCCTCGTCGACGAGGTCGATGGCCTTGTCGGGCAGGAAGCGGGAGGTGATGTACCGGTCGGAGAGAGCGGCGGCCGCGACCAGCGCGCTGTCGGCGATCTGCACCTTGTGGTGGGCCTCGTAGCGGCCCTTGAGGCCGCGCAGGATCGCGATGGAGTCCTCGACGCTCGGCTCGGCGACCAGCACCTGCTGGAAGCGCCGCTCCAGGGCGGCGTCCTTCTCGATCCGCTCCCGGTACTCGTCCAGTGTGGTGGCACCGACCATGCGCAGCTCACCGCGGGCGAGCATGGGCTTGAGCATGTTGCCCGCGTCCATGGCGGAGTCGCCGCCGGCACCGGCCCCCACGACGGTGTGCAGCTCGTCGATGAAGGTGATGATCTGCCCGTCGGAGTCCTTGATCTCGGCGAGGACGGTCTTCAGCCGCTCCTCGAACTCGCCGCGGTACTTGGCCCCGGCGACCATGGCGCCCAGATCGAGCGCGACGAGCCGCTTGTCCTTGAGGGACTCCGGCACGTCCCCCTTGACGATCCGCTGGGCGAGCCCCTCGACGACGGCGGTCTTGCCGACACCGGGCTCGCCGATGAGCACGGGGTTGTTCTTGGTGCGCCGGGACAGCACCTGCACCACGCGCCGGATCTCCTGGTCCCGCCCGATGACGGGGTCGAGCTTTCCTTCCCGCGCGGCGGCGGTGAAGTCGGTGCCGAACTTCTCCAGGGCCTTGTACTGCCCCTCGGGGTCGGCCGTGGTCACGCGCCGCTGACCTCGCGTCTTCTGGAAGGCGTCCTGGAGCTTCCTGGCGTCGGCGCCCTGCTGGGACAGCACCTCGCCGGCCGCGCCGCCCTTCGCGGCGATGCCGATGAGCAGGTGCTCCGTGGAGAGGTACTCGTCCCCGAGGTCCTTGGCGCGGGTCTGCGCGTCGGCGACGACGGCGAGCATCTCGCGGTTGGGCTGGGGCGGCGCCACGGTGGACCCGGTCACGCTGGGCAGCCCGGCGAGCACGCGCTCGGCTCCGGCGCGTACGGCCGCCTGGTCGGCGTCGACCGCGGCGAGCAGATCGGTGATGTTCTCGTTCTCCTGCCCCTGGAGCAGTGCGAGAAGCAGGTGGGCTGGGGTGAGGTCGGGGTGCCCCTCGGTCACGGCCCGGTTGCTGGCCGCGTTGATGGCGTCCCGGCTCCGGTTGGTCAGCTCGGCGTCCACGTTCGCGTTCTCCTCCTTGCACTGACCCGAACGACTTGCACAAAGTTGAGTCTAGTCCACTCAAGGCCGGTTCGGGGAGGAGGCAGGGGTTAAGTTCCGGGGCATGGCGACCAAGTACTCCGTCGATCCGGGCGCCCCGGACCCGCCGTATCTCACCTTCTGGCGGGAGCGGCACGTGTGCACCCTGACGACTCCCCGCCCGGACGGCACTCCGCACGTGGTACCCGTCGGGGTCACATACGATCCCGCGGCCCGGCTCGCCCGGGTGATCACGAACAAGGCGAGCGCCAAGGTGCGGCACGTCCTGGCCGCCGGGGAGCAGGGCGCGGCGGTCGCGGTCTGCCAGCTGGAGGGCCGGCGCTGGGCGACGCTGGAGGGCCGGGCCTTCGTCCGCACGGAACCGGAGCGGGTGGCGGAGGCGGAACGCCGCTACGCGGAACGCTACGGACGGACCCCCTCGCCGAACCCCGCACGTGTGGTGATCGAGATCGAGCTGACGCGAGCGATGGGGCGCGGTTGATCGACGCGGTTGATCGAAGTGAAAATCCACACCGGTGATCGACTGGATCCGGCCACTGCGCGACTGGGGT
The DNA here is from genome assembly GCF_009862985.1 of Streptomyces sp. SID5464. Lineage (NCBI taxonomy): Bacteria > Bacillati > Actinomycetota > Actinomycetes > Kitasatosporales > Streptomycetaceae > Streptomyces > Streptomyces sp. SID5464. The sequence goes on from NZ_WWIQ01000022.1 coordinate 118,324, forward strand.
GATACCCGGAAATGTCTCCAGAAACTGCAGCGGCGTCACCGTGTTCAGGTCACGGTGACGCCGCTGCGGGGGGAAGCACCTGAGCGATCTGTTACGACGGGGGAATCGCGTCAGGCACTGCGGGGGGTGGCAGAGATGGTCCTCGGGACAGGTGAGTCGGCTTCCACCTGCTCGTGGTCCCGTTTATCCAGATTCACAAAGATCATTCCGTACCGTACGGCACACCGCACAGGCTGCGGCGCCCCCCGAGGCCGCCGCAGACACCGGTAAGCCCGTACGTCCTCGTCCTCGTCCCGCGTGACGACCACCGGCTCGCCGAAAACGGTCACCATCAACGAGTCGCCGCTGTGGGGGATGGCGGTGACCAGGTCGATGAAGTGCCAGCCGGAACGGTAGGCGGTGGCCATCTCACGGCGGAAGGAGCGGTCGTCGGGTGGAGTGGTCAAGGTCAGCTCCCGGCTCCGTCTGCCGTGGCCGCAGCCGGCCACACACTGTCGGCCAGAACATGGCTCTTGGTAGCCGCAGGCCAGACACTGTCCGCCCGGTCATCGCCCTTCGCACCCGAGAGGCCGCTCACAGCCCCGAAGGCCACGACGGCAGAGAAGGCGGCGACAAGCCCCAAGCGAAGCATTCTGTTACGCATAGTCGGCTTCGTCCTCACTTGAAGGTCCCCTCTTCCCCCGTCGAATACGACGATGGCTCATTCGGGCACGTCATGGCCACAGAATCAATGCATCATGTTCCTGCATGTTCAGGACCCTGGGGGGTGGAGATTTGACAACGAATCGGACCAAGGTGACACATCCCCATGTGGTGACCGAGATGTGCGAGGAAGGTGGCCGACTTTACGCGAACGCCCTGCGTGCGGGACGAATCCTGCGGACGGATGTGGAAGCGGCTCCCTGCCTGATGGAGTTCGCCCTGCTCCACCCGGATCCCGACGACCCGGACTGGCTGCGGCCCATACCCCCGGCCGTGGCACTCGCCCAGCGGCTCAATCCCATCGAGAACGAGATCACCGAGCGCAGGCGCGTGTCGGTCGAACTGTCCGATGCCTTCGCCCCGTTCATGGCACTCAGCGCCCAGAACGCGATGACCAGCGACTCGATCACGGTGCTGGAGGGCAGCGAGCGCATCAATGCGGCGCTCAACCTGGCCACGGCCCAGTGTCAGACCGAGATGCTGACGATCCAGCCGAGCGGCCACCGGCCCGAGCGCAGCCTGATCCAGGGCCTGGAGCGCGACCGGCCGCTGATCGAACGTGGTGTGCGCATACGGACGTTGTATCCGCACACGGCCCGGTACAACCCTGAGAGGCTCGCCTACGCGGGCCAACTCTCCGACGGCAAGGTGGAGCACCGGACCATCGACGGACTGGTCGAGCGGCTCATCGTCTGTGACGAGACCGTCGCCTTCATCCCCACCCGCGACGACCAGAAGATCGCGCTCGAACTCCGTCACCCGGGCCTCGTCTGTTACCTGATCAAGGTCTTCGAGTTCATGTGGGACCGAGCAGTCCCGCTGAGCGCCGGCGCCCCCTACGAAACCGCCCCCGACGGCATCACGGAGATCCAGCACTCGATCGCCAAGCTCCTGGTCGAAGGGCACGTCGACGAGGCCATAGCCCGCCGCCTCGGTATGAACGTCCGCACCTGCCGGGCCCACATTGCCAAGCTGGCCCATGCCCTGGGGAGCGGCAGCCGCGCCCAACTCGGCTATCTCATCGCCCAGTCCGGAATCCTGGAGCGCGAGGGAGCAGCCGAGTGACCTCGGCTCCCCATCAGCGACACAGCGCAGAACAACTGTGCTCGACGGGAAGAAGGCTGTACGAACAGGCGCTCCGTCAGGGGTACCTGCCGATCGAGGTGACCGAGGCGGCCCCATGCCTGATCAACCTGGGACTGCTCCGCCCCAGCGCCGACAGCCTGAGCCGATTGGAGCCGGTTGCGCCGGTCGTCGCTCTGCACCGGCTCCTGCGTGCCTCCGAGGAACAGATCGCCCGGGAACGGCGGCGCGAGGCACGGCTGACGGAGACATTCGACCCCCTCCTACGACTCGGCGGCTATCCGGAGGCCACCGACGCCTCGCACCTCCGCACGCTCTCCGGCACGGAGCAGATCAACGGGGCCATCACCGAGGCCATGGCCCAGGCGTCCCGGGAGGTGCTCACGATCCAGCCCCGTACCGGGCTCACCGGACGACGCGGTGAGGAGTCCGACGCGATCGCCCTGGTCCGGGACCAGGACGTACTGGATCGCGGCGCACGTGTGCGCACTCTCTACCCGCACACCCTGCGCCACTTCCCCAGCATCGCGGCCCGTCACGAGCGACTGGTGGGAGACATCGAGGCCCGCAGTCTGGACGAGGTCACCGACCGGATGATCCTCATCGATGCTGCTGTCGCCTTCATCCCCGTGGATCCGGACGGCACCGTCGCGCTGGAGATCCGACACCCGGCGATCGCCCGCCATCTGGCCACCACCTTCGACCGATTGTGGCGCCTGGCGACCCCCATGTACCCCGAAGCCGTCCCCCCGCCCTCCCCCAACGGCATCACCCCCCGCCAACGCGCCATAGCCGCCCTCCTCACCGAAGGCCACACCGACGCCGTCATAGCCGACCGCCTCGGCATGAACATCCGCACCGCCCGCGTCCACATCGCCAAGCTCGCCGCGACGCTGGGCAGTCAGAGCAGGGCCCAACTCGGCTACCTCATCGGGCAGTCCGGGATTCTTGACCAGGAACGCTGAGGGTCGGCGAAGCAGCCGGCCGCAGCGGACCGTCCAGGCCCGCCTGGGCGATCCGCACGCCCAACTGCGTACGGCTCGCCGCCCCGAGCGTCTCCGACAGCCGGGCGATGTGCGCCCGGCACGTCCGCACACTGATCCCCAGCCGTTCCGCGATCACCGCGTCCTGGTGGCCCTCCGCCAGCAGCGCGGCGATGGACTGCTCCCGGTGCGAGATGCCCTCGATGCCGGTGTCGGGAAGCGGCGCCGTCAGCGGGATGGCCAGGCGCCAGAGTCGCTCGAACACCGTGACCAGGTACTCGACGATCGCCGGGTGCCGTAGCTCCAGGGCCATCGTGCGGTCGGTGTTGGCGGGGATGAAGGCCACCGTCCGGTCGAAGAGGATCAGCCGGTCGATCACCTCGTCCAGTGTGCGCGCCTCCACCGCGTCGCCCATCAGCTCCAGATAGGTCATCAGACCCTGCCCGTGCCGGGCGACATGCGTGTACAGGTCCCGCATCCGCACGCCCCGGCCGCGCAACGCCAGTGCCCGGTGCAGCCCCTCGGAGAGTTCCGCCTCGCGCCGGATGCCGCCCGGCTGCACCGTGAGCACCTCGGTCGTGCACGCCTGGGTCGCCTCGTCCATCGCGGCCTGGATCCGGGCGAGCCCGTCCAGCACCCGGATCGCCGAGCCCTCGGCCGCGAGCGGGGCCGGCTGCACCTGTCGTCCCAGCCCGGCGTACCACTCGAACGCCGCCACGGCCGAACCCACCCGCCGCTGGCTCGCGCTGACCTCGTCGTACATCCCGCGCAGCAGCCGGGTCATGACCTCCTGCGGAGAGGTCGGCACCAGCCAGTCCATGTCGTCGGGGTCCGGGTGCAGCAGGGCGAGTTCCAGCAGACAGGGCACCGGATCCGCGTCCCGGCGCGGCACGCGGCCCCGCCGTACGGCCCGGGAGTACACGCGATCCCCGGCCTCGCACAGTCGGTCGGCACCATGTGGATGCTGCTCCGCCCCGCGCCCGGCCATCGCCGATCCCACCCCCGGTTTCGCCGTCTTTCCGCAGCGCAACTATGCGCGGACCGGACCTGCTCCGCAACACGGCTCCCCGCACCACCCTCGCCGGAAACCACCGGTACATCCCGGTATTCCCGCGCCTCAGCTCCTCACCTTGCAACAAATGGCCGGGGGGTGACCGGATCCCGCCGGACCCCTCCGGGGGTGAGGCGGAGGAGGCCGGGGAGAACGGAAGGGGTGGATGGAAGGGCAGGGGGAGGGCGGAAGGCGGCGGAGCGATCGGCTACTTCAGGCCGATCGCCTCGCAGGCCGACTTGTACTTCGCCGTGCAGATGTCCGACAGCTTGTAGATGTCGTCGGCGACGACCGTGTCCTTGATGTTCTCCTTGGTGAGGGCGACCACCGGCACGAGCTGGGCCGGAATGCCCTTGTGGGTGGGGCTGTCGACCTTGTCGCGGGTGAGGGCGGCAAACTGGATGTCCCGGCCCTGGACCTTCGCCACGGCCATCTCCGCGGCGTTCTCGGCCTCCTGCGGGTACGACTTGTACACGCTCATGTACTGGTCACCGGTGATGATCCGCTGCACCGCCGGGAGCTCCGCGTCCTGCCCGGTGATCGGCGGCAGGTCGGTCACGCCCGCGGCCTCCAGGGCCTTGACGATGCCGCCCGCCATGCCGTCGTTGGCGGAGTACACCGCGGCGATGTTGTCCCTGCCGATCTTCTCGATCGCCTTGGCCATGTTGGCCTGCGCGTTCTCCGGCTTCCAGTCCTTGGTGTCGAAGGACTGCGCGATGGTCACCTTGCCGTTCAGCTCGGACAGCGCACCGGCCTTGAACTGCTTGGCGTTCGGGTCCGTCGGCGAGCCGTTCATCATGACGATCTTGTCGGAGAGGCTCGCCTTCTCTCCGATGGCCTCCAGCAGGGTACGCCCCTGGACCTCGCCGACCAGTTCGTTGTCGAAGGAGATGTACGCGTCGATCGGGCCCTCGGCCAGCCGGTCGTAGGCGATGACCGGGATGCCGGCGTCCTTGGCCTTCTGCACGCCCCCCGCGATGGCGTGCGAGTCGACGGCGTCCAGCAGGATCACGTCGACCCGGTCGTCGATCATCTGCTGCAGCTGGCTCGCCTGCTTGTCGGCGCTCGCCTCGGCGTTGGCGTACTCGACGCGGCCCTTGTCGTTGGTGAGGGACTCGACCTTCCGCTTGATGATCGGGTAGTCGAAGTTCTCGTAGCGCGTGTTCGCCGTCTCCGGCAGCAGCAGGCCCACCGTGATGTCGTTGCCCTTGGTCGGGCTGGCGTCGTCGCTGCTCCCGGTCGCGTTGAGCACGCCGCAGCCGGCGAGCGTGACGGACATCGTGGCCGCGGCCACGGATATGGAGATACGACGACGCATGCGGGAGCTCACTTCGCGTGTGATTCGGACGTGGGCACACTTTGTGGCCCATGTGACTGAAAAGCCAACGCGGGTGCGCCCCCCAGCGTCAAGCGGAACCACTTAACGAGATGGCAACACCACGTTCCGCGAGCGTTGTGAAGACTCTGCGGAATCGCCTCCAAGCGCCTTGCACCATCCAGTCATCCACGGGAGGACCCGCGAAAACACCCCAAGGCATCCCAAGGAACCCCAAGGCACGCGAAAGGGGCCGGGAGTCGCCTCCCGGCCCCTTTCACAGGTGTGTGCGCGTCAGTCCGACTGCTGCTGCCGCTTCGGCCGCCACACCACCAGCGCACTGGTCTGCTGGACCTCCTGGTACGGCACCAGGTCACGGCGGTACGACGCGTGCACCGCCGCCTCGCGCTGGCGCATGGCCGCCGCCGCGCCGTCGAGCGCGTCCTCCAGCTCGGCCACCCGGGCCTGGAGCGCGGCGACCTGGTTCTCCAGTTCGATGATGCGCTTGATGCCCGCCAGGTTGATGCCCTCGTCCTGCGACAACTGCTGCACCTGGCGGAGCAGTTCGATGTCGCGGGCCGAGTAGCGGCGGCCCCGGCCGGCGGTGCGGTCCGGGGACACCAGGCCCAGACGGTCGTACTGGCGCAGGGTCTGCGGGTGCAGGCCGGACAGCTGGGCCGCCACCGAGATGACGTAGACCGGGGTCTCCTCGGTCAGTTCATACGGGTTGCGTCGACGACCGTCCATCTGACTCATGCTCCCTTCGCGGCCTGGAACAGCTCCGCCCGCGGATCCTCACCCGCGGTCGCCTCGCGATACGCCTCGAGTGCGTCTCGAGCCTTCCCCGTCAGGTCCTTCGGAACACTCACCTCGACGGTGACCAGGAGGTCGCCGCGGGTGCCGTCCTTGCGCACCGCGCCCTTGCCCCGGGCACGCATCGTACGGCCGTTCGGCGTGCCCGGCGGCAGCTTCAGCGTGACGGGCGGGCCGCCCAGCGTCGGCACCCGGACCTCGCCGCCGAGGGCCGCCTCGGCGAAGGTCACCGGGACGGTGACGGTGAGGTTGTCGTCCTTGCGGCCGAACACCGGGTGCGAGTCGACGTGCACGACCACGTACAGGTCGCCCGCCGGGCCGCCGCGCTCGCCCGGCGCTCCCTTGCCGCGCAGCCGGATCCGCTGGCCGTCGCTGACGCCCGCCGGGATGCGCACCTGCATGGTCCGCGAGGACTTGGCCCGGCCGCTGCCCTTGCAGACCTCGCAGGCGTTCTCCGCGATCAGGCCGCGGCCCTTGCAGTCCGGGCAGGGGTCGGTGAGGGAGAAGCCACCGCCGCTGCCCCGGGCGACCTGCCCGGTGCCGACGCAGGTCGGGCACACCCGCGGTGTGCCGTTCTTGTCGCCGGTGCCCGAGCAGGCCTTGCAGGGCGACTGCGAGGACATCCGCAGCGGGACGGTCGCGCCCTCGATCGCCTCCGTGAAGCTCAGCGTGACCTCGGACTCGATGTCCTGGCCGCGCCGCGGATGCGTGCGCGTCCCCGCGCCCGCGCCGCCACGGTTGAACAGGCCCCCGAAGACGTCACCGAGTCCACCGCCGAAACCGCCGGCTCCCTGGCCGCCCTGGGCGCCTCCGAAGAGGTCGCCGAGGTCGAAGTTGAACGAGCCGCCGCCCGCGCCGGGCCCCGGGCGGAAGCCGCCGTTGCCGAAGAGGGCGCGTGCCTCGTCGTACTCCTTGCGCTTCTTGGGATCGCCGAGGATGTCGTTGGCCTCGGAGATCTCCTTGAAGCGCTCCTCCGCCTTGACGTTGCCCTTGTTGGCGTCCGGGTGGTACTCGCGGGCGAGCTTCCGGTACGCCTTCTTGATCTCGGCCTCGGTGGCGTCCTTGGGGACGCCGAGGACCTTGTAGTAGTCCTTCTCGATGAAGTCCTTGGTGCTCATCCTCGACGCCCCTCCTTCCCTTCGTCCGCTATGTCGTCAGCCCTCGTCCGGGCCACCGCTCTCCTTGTCGTCGGCGTCGGCGGTCTCGTCCGCCTTGACCGTCTGGGCCCCTGGCTGGGGCTCGGCCACCGCCACCCGCGCGGGGCGGATGGTGCGCTCGCCGATCCGGTACCCGGGCTGCAGAATCGCCACGCAGGTCGTCTCGGTGACGTCCGGTGCGTAGCTGTGCATCAGGGCTTCGTGGATCGTCGGGTCGAAGGGCTCGCCCTCCTTGCCGAACTGCTGGAGGCCCATCTTGGCCGCCGTGCTCTCCAGCGACTCGGCGACGGACTTGAAGCCGCCGACCAGTTCGCCGTGTTCACGCGCGCGGCCGATGTCGTCGAGCACGGGCAGGAGCTCGGTCAGGAGGTTCGCGATGGCGATCTCCTTGACCGCGATCCGGTCGCGCTCGACCCGGCGGCGGTAGTTCTGGAACTCGGCCTGGAGGCGCTGGAGGTCCGCCGTGCGCTCGTTCAGCGCCGTGCGGGCCTGGTCCAGCTGGGCCACCAGAGCCACGTCCTGGCCCGTGTCCCCGGCCGGGGCCGCCCCCTCCTCCGGAGAGGGGGAGTCGGCCTTCGGCTCGGCGTCGTCGGAGGTGGCGCCGGAAGGGACGTCGGGCTGCTGCTCGTCGAAGCCCGGGGTCTCCTCCGTCACGCGGCACCGTCCTTCCGGTCCTCATCGACGATCTCGGCGTCGACGACGTCGTCGTCGGCCTTGGCGCCACCGGCCGCGCCCGCGTCACCGGCGGGACCACCGGCGGCCTGGGCCGCATTGGCGTCGGCGTACATGGCCTGGCCGAGCTTCTGCGAGACGGCCGCGACCTTCTCCGTGGCGGTGCGGATCTCGGCCGTGTCCTCGCCCTTGAGCTTCTCCTTCAGCTCGGCGACGGCTTCCTCGACCTCGGTCTTGATCTCGCCGGGGACCTTGTCCTCGTTGTCCTTGAGGAACTTCTCGGTCTGGTAGACGAGCTGCTCGCCCTGGTTGCGGGACTCGGCGGCCTCGCGGCGCTTGTGGTCCTCCTCCGCGTACTGCTCCGCCTCCTGGCGCATGCGGTCGACCTCGTCCTTCGGCAGCGAGGAGCCGCCGGTGACGGTCATCTTCTGCTCCTTGCCCGTGCCCAGGTCCTTCGCGGTCACGTGCATGATGCCGTTGGCGTCGATGTCGAAGGAGACCTCGATCTGCGGGACGCCGCGGGGCGCCGGGGGCAGACCGGTCAGCTCGAACATCCCGAGCTTCTTGTTGTACGCCGCGATCTCGCGCTCGCCCTGGTAGACCTGGATCTGCACGGACGGCTGGTTGTCCTCGGCCGTCGTGAAGATCTCGGACCGCTTGGTCGGGATCGTGGTGTTGCGCTCGATGAGCTTGGTC
>NZ_WWIQ01000022.1:126905-182292 GCF_009862985.1 Streptomyces sp. SID5464
GACAGCGGGGTGACGTCGAGGAGCAGGACGTCCTTGACCTCGCCCTTGAGGACACCGGCCTGGAGCGAGGCGCCGATGGCGACGACCTCGTCCGGGTTCACGCCCTTGTTGGCCTCCTTGCCGCCGGTCAGCTCCTTGACGAGCTCGGCGACGGCGGGCATACGGGTCGAGCCGCCGACGAGGACGACGTGGTCGATCTCGCTGATGGAGATGCCGGCGTCCTTGATGACGTTGTGGAACGGCGTCTTGCAGCGCTCCAGGAGGTCCGCGGTCAGCTGCTGGAACTGGGCGCGGGTGAGCTTCTCGTCGAGGTGCAGGGGGCCCTCGGCGGAGGCGGTGATGTAGGGCAGGTTGATCGAGGTCTCGGTGGACGAGGACAGCTCGATCTTGGCCTTCTCGGCGGCCTCGCGCAGACGCTGCAGGGCCATCTTGTCCTTGCCCAGGTCCACGCCGTGGCCGGACTGGAACTGCTGGACCAGGTAGTCGACGATGCGCTGGTCCCAGTCGTCACCACCGAGGTGGTTGTCACCGTTGGTGGCCTTCACCTCGACGACACCGTCGCCGATCTCCAGCAGCGAGACGTCGAACGTACCGCCACCGAGGTCGAAGACGAGGATGGTCTGGTCGTCCTTGTCGAGGCCGTACGCCAGGGCGGCCGCGGTGGGCTCGTTGACGATGCGCAGCACGTTCAGGCCGGCGATCTCACCGGCCTCCTTCGTGGCCTGGCGCTCGGCGTCGTTGAAGTACGCCGGGACGGTGATGACCGCGTCGGTCACCTTCTCGCCCAGGTAGGACTCTGCGTCCCGCTTCAGCTTCTGGAGCACGAAGGCGCTGATCTGCTGCGGGTTGAAGGGCTTCCCGTCGAGCTCGATCTTCCAGTCGGTGCCCATGTGCCGCTTGACCGAGCGAATGGTCCGGTCCACGTTGGTGACCGCCTGACGCTTGGCCACCTCTCCGACGAGCACCTCACCGTTCTTGGCGAAGGCGACGACGGACGGCGTGGTCCTGGCGCCCTCGGCGTTGGTGATGACGGTGGGCTCGCCGCCCTCCAGAACGCTGACGACGGAGTTAGTCGTGCCCAGGTCGATGCCGACCGCACGTGCCATGGTTGATTCCTCCAGCTGACTTGAGTGGAACGGACTCAAGTGTGCACGACGGCTCCCAACCGGTCAACAGAGCTGAGTCGACGGGACTCAACTCTTATCCGCTCCTTACACGCAACGGCGCTCTGACCTGCGACGACAGCGTGCGTCGATCGGCGTACACGGGGACACACAAAAGGGCGAACACGACCAGGAGAGCCGATCCCGCCACCCACCACAGGGCGTCACTCCCGACCCGGCCGGCGTGCGCGAGTACCCCGACGAGCACTCCGGAGAACGCCCCGATCCCCAGCAGCAGAGTGGCCCCCGGCACGGTCAGCCCGAGCCGCCGCAGCCGGTGCGCGAGATGGTCCGGCCCGCTGCGGACGAGGGGCCGGCCGCCCGACCGCCGCGAGAGCAGGACGAGTACGGCATCGGCAGCCGCCAGCGTGGTCAGCGCGAACAGCACCCCGGCGCTCTCCCCGACGCCGAACCCGGCGCGGACGTGCACGGCACTCATGGCGATCACGAACCCCGCGGACATGGACCCGCAGCTGCCCAGCGCCACGCGCGCGGGATGCCAGTTGTGCAGCAGGAACCCGGTCAGCGCGGCGGCCAGCACGCTCGTCAGCACCGCGATCCCGTCCATCACGTCGACGGCGGCGCAGGCCGCCACCCCGAAGGCCGCGACGACCCCGGCCGTCCCCGCGAGCCCGTCGGCGTGGTCGAGCCCCCGGAACCCGAAGGTCACCCCCACGGCCCACACGACCCCGAGCAGCCCGGTCCCCACCCCCGTCTCCGCGTACGGCACGACACAGGCGGCCGCCACGACCGTACCGGCGACCAGCACCCACCGCCGCAGCCGCCACACGTCGTCGACGAGGCCGAGCAGGGCGACCACGCCACCCGCGACGAGCAGCCCGGCGGTCCCGCCGCCGGCCGACGACCACTCCTTCACCCCTGCGACCGCCCCGGTGACGACCACCACGGCCACACCCCCGGACAGCGGCACCTCCCGCTGCCGCCGCCGCTCGATCAGGCGCAGCCAGCGGGCGGGGGCCCGGAGGACGGCAGCGAGCAGGGCGGTGAGCAGCAGGGCGGTGGCGGCGGCGGTGATCCCGTAGAGCACGGATATAAGTTAGGCGCCACTATGACAATTCGGTATGAATAACACGACGGGATCGCGAGCCGAATCCGGATGGCTCCTGAGGCAACCCTCAGCGATTCAGATCACTGCCCACCCGGCTACAGTGCGGCGGAGGATAGGGGTAGTCTCAGACGGACTGCATAAGTTACCGCTTAGTAATCTCGGGGAACCCTCAAGAGCGACAGGTTCCCCCGACCAACCCCTCGCAGGCCCGAGGAGCCCCCATGCAACTCGCCGCGATCATCGTGTCGCTGGTCTTGACCGTGGTCGGCGTCGCGCTGCTCGCACGCGCGATCGGCCAGTTCGTCCGGTACTTCAAGCTGGGCCAGCCCGTGCCCGCCGGTACCCGGACCGACAACCCCTACCAGCGCAGCGTGACCCTGGTGAAGGAGTTCCTCGGCCACACGCGCATGAACCGGTGGGGCATCGTCGGCATCGCCCACTGGTTCGTGGCGATCGGCTTCCTGACGCTGCCGCCGACGATCATCACCGCGTACGGCCAGCTGTTCCAGGCCGACTGGACGCTGCCGGTGCTCGGCGGCTTCCTCCCCTACGAGCTCTACATCGAGTTCATCGCCGCGATGACGACCCTCGGCATCGCGACCCTGATGGTCATCCGCCTGCTGAACCTGCCGTCGCGCCCGGGCCGCAAGTCCCGCTTCGCCGGCTCGAAGATGGGCCAGGCGTACTTCGTCGAGTACGTCATCCTCACCATCGGCCTGGCGATCTACGTCCTGCGCGGCCTGGAGGGCGCCCTCCACCACGTGGACGGATACGAGGCCGCGTACTTCGCCTCGTACCCGCTGGTCCTGGCCTTCAAGGGCCTGAGCGTGGCGGCGCTGCAGAACCTCGTCTACTTCTTCGCGATGATCAAGCTGGGCACGACCATGATCTGGATGATCACGGTCAGCCTGAACACCAACATGGGTGTGGCCTGGCACCGCTTCCTGGCCTTCCCGAACATCTGGTTCAAGCGCGAGGCGACGGGCGGGACGGCTCTGGGCGCGCTCCAGCCCATGACCTCCGGCGGCAAGCCGATCGACTTCACCGACCCGGGCGAGGACGACGTCTTCGGGGTCTCCCAGGTCGAGCAGTTCTCCTGGAAGGGCCTGCTGGACTTCTCCACGTGCACCGAGTGCGGCCGCTGCCAGTCGCAGTGCCCGGCGTGGAACACGGGCAAGCCGCTCTCCCCGAAGCTGCTGATCATGTCGCTCCGCGACCACGCGCACGCCAAGGCGCCGTACCTCTTGGCCGGCGGCGGCAAGACCATGGAGGGCGAGGAGAAGGCCTCCGAGGAGCAGCTGGCCGGTGTCCCCGCAGCTGCCCTCGCGGAGGCCGAGCGCCCCCTGGTCGGCACGCTGGAGGACAACGGCGTCATCGACCCGGACGTGCTGTGGTCCTGCACCACCTGCGGTGCCTGTGTCGAGCAGTGCCCGGTGGACATCGAGCACGTCGACCACATCGTCGACATGCGCCGCTACCAGGTGATGATCGAGTCCTCGTTCCCGTCCGAGGCGGGCACGATGCTCAAGAACCTGGAGAAGAAGGGCAACCCCTGGGGCCTGGCGAAGAAGCAGCGCCTGGAGTGGCTCAAGGAGGTCGACTTCGAGGTCCCGGTCGTCGGCAAGGACATCGAGGACCTGTCCGAGGTCGAGTACCTCTACTGGGTCGGCTGCGCCGGCGCCCTGGAGGACCGCGCGAAGAAGACCACGAAGGCCTTCGCGGAGCTCCTCCACATCGCGGGCGTCAAGTTCGCCATCATGGGCGGCGACGAGAAGTGCACCGGTGACTCCGCCCGGCGTCTCGGCAACGAGCCCCTGTTCCAGGAGCTCGGCATGGAGAACGTCATGGCGCTGAACATGGCGTTCGGCGAGGAGATGGACGACGAGGGCAAGGTCGTCCCCGAGTCCGCGAAGCCGAAGTCGGCGAAGAAGATCGTCGCCACCTGCCCGCACTGCCTCAACACGCTCGGCAACGAGTACCCGCAGCTCGGCGGCGACTACGAGGTCATCCACCACACGCAGCTGCTCCAGCACCTGGTGGACGAGGGCAAGCTCATCCCGGTGACCCCGGTCGAGGGCATCATCACCTACCACGACCCGTGCTACCTGGGCCGCCACAACAAGATCTACACGCCCCCGCGCGAGATCATCGCCAGCGTCCCCGGCATCCGCAACGAGGAGATGCACCGCCACAAGGAGCGGGGCTTCTGCTGTGGCGCGGGTGGTGCGCGGATGTGGATGGAAGAGCGCATCGGCAAGCGCATCAACAACGAGCGCGTCGACGAGGCGCTGTCCCTCAACCCCGACATCGTCTCCACGGCCTGCCCGTTCTGCCTCGTCATGCTGACCGACTCGGTCAACGGCAAGAAGAACGACGGCAAGGCGAAGGAGTCCATCCAGGTGGTGGACGTGGCTCAGCTGCTGCTGGACTCGGTGAAGACGCCGGTGCCGGCGGAGGGCGACGACGGCGAGCCGCCGGCCGGTACGGCGGACTCGGAGAACGCGCCTGAGCCGGAGCCGGTGAAGTAGGCGGTTCCCGCTGGTTGTCCTGATGCCCCCTGTCCGAGTTTTCGGGTGGGGGGCGTCGGCGTTTCCAGACTGCCCTACTCGAGGCCCCCGGCCTCGCCCGGCATGCGGCGGCATACACCAAACTGGTACATCGAGGACCTGGCGATCATCAAGGAGGCTGCCAAACGCCGTGGGATAAGCGAGGCCGAGATCATCCGACAGGGGATCCACCTCGCGGCTATGGCGAACCGGGTCTGGGACGAGCCGCTGTTCTCGCGCACCTTCGAGGGACCGGGCCGTACGCCGGCCAAGGAGGAGGTCCGTGACATGGTCGCCGACGCCGTCCGGCGCGGGACCGGCTCCGGATCCGGAACCGCAGCGTGATCATTGTCATTGCCGACACGTCTGGCCTGCTCGCAGCTCTGGACTCGGCTCACCCGGAGCACAGGGCTGCCAACGAGGCGATCATGGCGGCGGGTCTGCTGGTGATGTCACCGCTTCTGCTCGCAGAACTGGATCAGGTGGCCACGCGCGAGTTGGGTCGGGAGGCTGCCGTCAGCGCGGTCGACGACCTACGGCACTGGATGGGCCGGGGGCGTGTCGTCCTGCCGGAGATCACGGAAAACCACGTGAGCGATGCCCAGTCCATCCGCCTCCGCTACCGCTCACTGAACCTCGACCTGGCCGACGCGGTGAACGTGGCCCTGGCCGCCGCCTACGACACCGACGCGATCCTCACCCTCGATCGCCGCGACTTCCGCGCCGTGCGCCCACTGGGCCGCCACAAGGCATTCCGGGTACTGCCCGACGACCTGCCCCTCTGAACCGGCAGGCGTCACGCCTCTCGCGTGTCCAGACCGTCCTCGTCCCAAGGCGGGTCAGCCCCGTATATCTCGTCGAACTCGACCAGGGCGGCTGCGCATTCCACCGCGTCCCGCGGCAAGCAGGACGCCAGCTGCTGGAGAGCAAGTGCGAGCCGGCCGACTGCATCAGCGGAGCCATCGGACTGTTCTCGGAGCATCACAACCGCCTCACGGGCGGGTACGACCGCCGCCGGGTCGCCGAGGGCGTTCTGCGCAATGCTGAGCATGACAAGTGCGGCTGGCAAGGCATACTCCGCGCCTTCCGGGTACAGCGCCGCGAGGTTCCGGAAGAGAACGACCGCTTCGGTCAGTGGCGACACCGCGTGCTCGTAGTCCTCGAGCGCTGCCAGCTGCTGGCCGAGCGAGAACATCGTGAGGGCGTACCTACGGTCGTCCGGATAGGCCTCCTGCCCCAGTTGCTGTTCCACAACCACCAACTCGCGCAGAACCCTGACCATCTCGCCCGCTCGCCCGAGGTCCTCCAGAACGCCCGACAGGGTGTGAAGGCACTCGCCCAGACGGTCGAGAAAACGGAGCGGAATGTGCTGCGCGAGATATCGATAAAGGTCGGCGGCCTCGGACAGCGCGAGGGCCGCTTGCCCCGTCTGGCCGGTCTCCTTGAGGCTGAGAGCCAGGTTGAACAGGGTGTCGGCGTAGTCGATCCGATGTGCTTCGGGATCGTCCGCCGACAGCCAGCGCAGCGCGTCGGCTGCCTTTCGCCCGATACCGACCGCTTCCTCGGGGCGACCCAGGTCGTGCAGCAGGCCACCCACCCTGGCCTCGGCGCGAACCAGCGCTACGGCGTACTCCTCGGCGTCGTGGGCGGCCAGTGCCTCATACAGGCCTACCGACTCCTTCGCCGCCGCCAGTGCCCCAAGCAGATCGTCCACTCCTGCCAGAGCGTTGGACTGGTTGCTCAGGCTCCTCGCCAGGACGCTCGTGCGCCGGGACGCTTCGTCCTCGCTCGATCCCGGTGGCTGTTCCCGCAAGAGCTCGATCGCCTCGGCCATGACGCGCACAGAGTCGGGCTTCCTGCCGGTGAACGCCAGTGATTCGGCATAGAGGTTGAGCAGATCAGCCAAGTCGACGGGATTCCCGGCCGCGGGGTCGTCATGTCTCTCCCGCATTCGGCGGACGGCCTTGCCGAGAACGACCTCCGCCTGAGCGTGATCCCCGTAGTCCATCAGGCTCTTGCCGAGCAACCACAGGCCCCCAATGTCGGCCAGGGCGGGAGCTCCCTCCGGAATGGCGTGCGCGGCCCGTTCCGCCAGCTTGAGGCGTGCGTAGGTCAGCTCCACAGCGCCGGCCGGGCGCAGGGCAATCTCCATCGCCGTGTGCGGGGGGAGGTGCTCCGCGACGGCGAGCATGATCGCGGGTGAGGTTTCGGCGAGGTCCGGCCGCTGGGTGATCACTTCGTCCAAGAGGCCGCGGACGGGCTCGTGACGGGCGGCGTTGGCCAGAACGATCAGCGCCTGGCGTATGTCGCCCTCCTGCAACAGCACGCCCTCGCCGGTCAGCAGTGCGGCCAGGTCGTCCACGGCGTCCGGGTCGCGGCCGAGGTGCCAGCCGAGGAAGTCCTCGGCGAACCGGTCGGGGCGCAGTGGTGCCAAGTGCCGGTCGGACGGATACACGGCTCGGTGTGCTTTCAGCGCCTTGTCAGCCTCATGGGGTCCGTCGGCGGCTCCGGTGGCCAGCAGCAGCGCCCGGGCGGATTCCCGGGTGCGGACGGGACCGAACAAGGTGGCCAGGACCACGAGGGAACGCACGGTTTCGGCGGCGACGGAGGCGTTCCAGCGGCGCTGCTCGTGCATCAGGAGGTAGTGGGAGATGTCGGTGGGGCGGGCATCGTCCTGGACGGCGGCGACGACTCCGGCCAGGGCCGCCATGTGGAGGGTCAGCGGTGAGGCGTATGCCGGATCGGCAAGGTCGTCCGGGGCGGGCGGGGACACTTCGGGGACGCCGAGGGCGTGGGCGAAGGCCGTGGCGGCTTCGGCGAAGAGCGCCTCTCTCGGCGTCCCGCCGAAGCCGGTCAGTGCGATCGGCTCGGCCCACGCGATGCGCAGAGGCCCGAGTTCGGCCATCAACTGATCCCACAGGTGGGGAGCGGAGCGGGCGAGCAGCAGGACCCGCAGGACCCGGGCCCGGTGGTCCTCGCGCGTCGATTCGAGCATCGCCAGCAGGCTCTCGTAACGCCAGCGCTCGGCGTAGTCGACGACGATCAACAGCCGGTCGGAGGGCAGGGCTTGGGCGGGAGGCAGCACGGGAGCCGCCGTGGAGAGGTCCCTCGCCTGCGCCACCGACCATCCGTCGGCCGAGGCGCACGCGGCGAAGTGCTGCGCGGTACGGGTCTTGCCCTGCCCGCCCGGTCCGTGCAGCAGGAGCACCGAGCGGTCTTCCCGGCTGTCCCTCCACCTCGCCAGCGCCATCAGGTCCTCGACCGGGGGTCGGTAGGGGACGACCTGGTTCACCGGGTGCAGCAGGTAGCTCGGCTGGTGCCGCGCCATCGGGTCGAGTACGGGAGACTCCACCGGTTGCAGGAGCTCCAGCCGAAACGAGCGCCGGTCCAGCAGGATCGTGACGTCGCCGGTGACGTCACCGATCTGGATGTTGTGACCGCCGATCGGGGAGTCGGTGACGCTCGGTCCGCCCACCTCTACCGCTCCGGTCGTACGCGTGGCGCCGACGATGCCGGTGAGGCCGGACCGATGTGCACACTCCCGCCCGCCTGTCCCACCTGGACGTTGTCTCCGCCGATACTGACTGCGGCTGTGAGGTACGGCGCAGCCTGATCCACCCACTGCATGATGTCCGCATCCATCGTCGCTCCCCCGGGTGACGTGTGGTTCGGCCGACGGGTACTTCCCGGTCTGGCACGTTTCACGGTAGGCAGCGCGGTGGGAGCGCGCAGGAACCTTGCGGCTTTTTCGGGGGGCGCGCGGTTGCATGCGGGCGGTCGTCCGCAAACGTCTGAGAGCGGCGAGGCGGTTCACCGCCAGTCCGGCTACGGAACCACAGGCGCGGGCGATGAGACGGGCCCTGCCGCCGGCGATGAGAGACGCTGAGGCTGGTGGCGTCGGGCGAGCCACAGCACGAGTGCGGCGTAGAGGAGGGTTGTCACCATGTCCGCCAGGGCGAGTTGCCAGGGTGCGTCGGCGGCGGTCTCGTCCGACGACAGCCCGTCGACGACCGCGGCGGCGACGCCGAAGGCCAGCAGGTTGTTCAGGACGTGCAGGGCGACGGCTGCTTCCAGGCCGCCGGTACGGATGGTCAGCCACCCGGCGACCAGACCGAAGACCAGCAGGCCGAAGAAACCCCACCTGGTGCCCCAGCCGTGGGCGGCGGCGAACAGTACGGCCTGCGGGAGCACCGCGAACCACGGAGAACGGACGAATGCGCCGACCGCCTGCGTCAGCCAGCCCCGGAAGACGTACTCCTCGGCAGCGGCCTGCACCGGGACGAGGAGGGCCAGCACGACCAGCGAGACGAGGAACGATCGCCAGCCCACCCATGCGCCGAACTCCCCCGAGTCGGCTCCACTGTCGGGCAGGAAGGCGGCGGTCACCGTCAGCACGGCCACGGGGAGCACCGCGGCGAGCAGACACCGCACCAGCCAGCGCCACCGCAGCCGCCCGTCGACCGACGACAGGGTGCCGGGCGATCGCTGCCCCGGCCACCACACGGCCAGCAGAATCAGGGGCAGGGCGATCGCTATGGACGTCAGGTCCAGGGCCGTGTTGGCGACCGGTCCGAAGTCGTGTCCGCCGTCGGGCAGTTCGCGGAGTCCTGCCGCTGCACCGACGCCGTAGGAGAGGGCGAACAGCAGGATGTTGAGTACGAGGCAGGCGCCCAGGAACAGCAGAGTGCCGAGCGCTGGCCGCCACCAGCGGTGACGGCCGGTGCAGTGGCCCATGCGGTGGTAGGGAAGGCCGGTGGGGTGCGGTAACGGTGCTGTCATGATCCCTACTATGCAGTGGACCACCCTGATCAGCACCGTAGTCGGCGGGGCGGCAGCGGCGGCAGCTCAGTCGCGGATATCGGCTGGAGCGGCCGGGCGCAGCCCCATAAGGTCCCACGCATGGACTGGGAGAAGTGGCATGAGGTGTACGACGCTCCCGAATCGCCGCTTGCCCGGCGGCTGTCGGTCGTGCAGGAGCGCATTCGGCTGGCGTTGGACGACTGCCCTGCCGGTCCGCTCCGGGTGGTGAGCCTCTGCGCGGGGCAGGGGCGGGACCTCCTGGGCGTGCTGCCCGGGCATCCGCGTCGGTCGGACGTCCGTGCGCGTCTGGTCGAGCTGGATCCGAAGAACGTCGAAGTGGCCGCCGGGGCCGCCCGGGCGGCAGGGCTGGGCGGCATCGAGGCCGTCGCCGCCGATGCCGCGCTGCTCGATCACTACGCCGACCTGGTGCCGGCCGACCTCGTGCTGGTCTGCGGGGTGTTCGGCAATATCGCGGACCCGGACATCGAGCGCACCATCGACGCGTGCAGGCAACTGTGCAGGAGCGGTGGGCGGGTGATCTGGACGCGGCACCGCAAGGAGCCCGATCGTGTGCCGTCGATCTGCGAGTGGTTCGAAGAACGGGGCTTCGAGCGCGAGTGGGTCAACGATGCGGAACACGTCCAGGGCGTGGGAGTGCACCGCTTCCGCGGTCAGCCCGTGCCGCTGCGGCTGGGCACGCGTGTCTTCTCCTTCGTCGGCTACGACAAGCTCCGGGCCTGAGGCCTGTCAGCGCCGACCGCGCGCCCGCCGAATACGTCAGCGTCCCACCCTCACGACCTCCGACGTCGCCGCGCGGAACGAGTCCGTCTTGTCGAAGTGGGCGCGGAAGTAACCGCGCTTCGCGTCGGCGATGTCCGCCGAGAAGGCGTGCCCCTCACCGGACCAGTCGGCGCGCGTCGTCAGGAGGTCCTTCCACCGCTTGCCGTCCCGCGAGTACTGGATGTGCACCGGGATGTCCCCGGGCGTCCAGCCGTCGGGGAAGTCCATCGCGCCCTCGACCCGCACGCCACCGTCCTGGGTGCGGGTGGCCGAGAACGAGGTGAACACCGAGGCGCGCAGGACGGTGATCTCGGCGCTGTTGGCGGAGGCGGAGGCGATGAACGGGTCGTCGCTGTGCGAGGCCACGCGGAAGGTGCCGGTCTCCCACGGGGTGTGGGTGAAGGTGGCGGCCTTGCCGTCCGCGCCGGTGGTGAAGTAGCCGACGCTGGCCCAGTGGGTGCCGGAGGAGGCCTCGTAGAGGACGCCGCCGCTCTGGCCCTCGAAGGGGACCCAGCCCTGCGGGGTCTCGCGCTCCAGGGTCGCCGTGACGGTGACCTGCTCCCCGTAGTCGATCGTCCGGGCTTCCGCCGGGGTCTCGAAGGTCCAGCGCGTGGCCACCTGCCGGATGCCGATCGGGGTCGACGCGGACTCGCCGTACAGGACGAACGGGTTGGCGTTGTCGTGCCGGTAGACGGCCTGGACCGGCACCGCGTCGTTCACGGTGACCGTGCCGGAGAAGCGGCCCTGCGCGTCGGTGCGGACGGTGTTCTCCGTCCAGTTGTCCACGTCGAGGTCCACCCGGTGGTCCGCCAGGGGCTTCAGTTCGCGGGTCGCCGGCCAGCGTCCCTTCAGGGTGCCGTCGATGCGCACCTGGCGGTGGTCGGTGTCGATCTCCGTGCGGTCGGGGCGTACGTCCTCGAACACCGCCGCGACGTAGTAGGCGAGGGTACCCGCGGAGTCGTCGACGCTGTGGTCGCCGTCGGCGTCCGTGGCCTCGATGCGGACGGTGTAGCTGCCCAGGTCGGGAAGGTCGACGGGCTGCTTCGTGCGCCACACGCCGTTGTCCGCCGTGCCGGAGACGAGGTCGAACGCGTCGTGCTCCACGACGGCGACTTCCTGCTGCGTGGCCGCGGAGACGAGATGGGCCCGGATCCCCGTGATGGCGCTGTCGGAGCTGAGGCCGACTTCCAGGGTGCCGAGATCGCCCGTGGCGCTGTGCGCGTACCGGACATCAGGCGCCTGCGCCTCCGCGGCGTTCGCGGCCGGAGTGCCGGCCACCAGGACTGCCACGGCACCGATGGCGGCCGAAGCCGCCCGAGTTCTGAACAAGGTCCCCCCCACAGGGATGCGTCGAAGCCGCGTCCACGGCTGAACGCCCTTTCTATCGCATGGCGTTGACGGCGGTCGCGGGAGTTTCGCAGTGTCCATCGACGGGCGACGGGCGACGGCCGCGGGCGGCGTCGGCGGGCATGCGTTCGCGCCGGGGCTGGTCGACGAGGTGGCGATGGACGTCCTGCCCATGGTGCTCGGGCGTCCGGTCCGGCCTTCCTGAGCTGCGATGTCGCCGAGGCGCGGCTGGAGCCGCCGGTGCCGGCGAGCTGATCCGAGCCCCAGCTGGCCGAGCCCAGCTGGCCGAGCCCAGGTGGCCGAGCCCGCAGGGCAGTGCGTCCGGTGCGGGCCGGGGCCTCCCGGGTGTGCGGCGAGGAGACGCCGTGGGTGCGTACCGTTTCCGGCCCGGCGGCGCGCCGCGACCGGCCAGGCGGCGGACCGGTCATTCAGCGGGCAGCTTCTGCTCGCACCAGATGGTCTTCCCGACCGCTGCATGGCGGGTCCCCCACTTCTGGCTGAGCTGGGCGACGAGGAGCAGGCCGCGGCCGCCCTCGTCGAAGTCCCGTGCGCGGCGCAGGTGAGGGGCGGTGCTGCTGGCGTCGGAAACCTCGCAGATCAGTGCGGAGTCGCGGATCAGCCGTAGCTCGACCGGGGGTTCGCCGTGCCGGATGGCATTGGTGACCAGCTCGCTGACCAGCAGTTCGGTCACGAAGGCCGACTCCCACAGACCCCAGGCGTCGAGCTGTTCGACAGCGAGCTTCCGGGCGCGCACCACCATGGCCGGGTCGGCGGGGATCTCCCAGACGGCGACCCGGTCCGCGGTGAGGGCACGGGTGCGAGCGAGCAGCAGGGTGATGTCGTCGTCCATGTGGTGGGTCACCAGCGTGTGCATGACGGTGTCGCAGGCGGCTTCCAGCGACGCCACCGGCACTGCCAGCGTGTGACGCAACGCGGCCAGGCCTTCGTCGAGGTCGCGCTCACGCGACTGGACCAGGCCGTTGGAGTAGAGGGCCAGCACGCTGCCCGTCGGCGGGCGGAACTCCAGGCTCTCGAAGGGCAGGCCGCCGAACCCGAGCGGCGGGCCCACGAAGCCCTGCACCTGCTCCACCTTGCCGTCGGGGGTGAGGACGAAGGGCAGCGGGTGACCGGCCGAGGCCATCGTGCAGCTCCGCGCGACGGGGTCGTACACCGCGTAGAGGCAGGTCGCTCCCAGTTCGCCGGCCGCCGCCGCGTCGCCTTCGGCCCTGCCCTCCTGCTGGTCGTCGGTGACGTGCATGACCAGGTCGTCGAGGTGCGTGATGAGCTCGTCGGGGGGCAGGTCGACATCGGCCAGGGTACGCACGGCGGTGCGCAGCCGGCCCATGGTGGCGCTGGCGTTGATGCCGTGCCCGACGACATCGCCTACGACGAGCGCGACCCGGCAGCCCGAGAGCGGAATCACGTCGTACCAGTCGCCGCCCACCCCGGCGGTCTGCGGGCCCGCCGGCAGGTAGCGGGAGGCCACGTCCACGGCCGTCTGCTCGGGCAGCCACTGCGGCAGCAGACTGCGCTGCAGGGTCAGCGCGGTGTTCCGTTCACGGGTGTAGCGGCGCGCGTTGTCGACGGCCACGGCGGTTTTGGCGGCCAGTTCCTCGGCGTCGGACACATCGGCCTGGGTGAAGGGTTCGGTGTGCCGGGTGCGCCAGAAGGTGACCGTGCCCAGCAGTGCGCCCCGCCCTCGCAGCGGCACCACGATCAGTGAGCGCATGCCGTAGTCGAGGACTCCGGCGGCGTCATCGGGGACCAGAGGCGGCCACGCCGTGGAGGCGGGCAGGTCGGACTCCAGCTGTGCCCGCCCGTGGGAGAAGCCGTTGGCCTGCGGAACGGCGAAGCTGAATCCGTCCAGTGCCCCCACCGGGTGGAGCGGATGGTGCTCGTGGATGCCTGCCATGGCCACCCGCCGTACTTCCGTCCGGTCCTCCTCCTGTGCCGCCTCCGGCTCCCCGCCGTGCAGCACGGACACCGCAAGGTCCACCGTGACGAAATCCGCGAACCGGGGTACCGCCACCTCGGTCAGCTTCTGCGCCGTCCGCTCCGCGTCAAGGGTCGTGCCGATGGCCATCCCGGCGTCATGCAGCAGCTCAAGGCGGCCATGGGCCCTCAGCGCCCGCCGCCGTTGACTGCGTCCGCGGGCGGCCAGCTCCGACACGACGACACTGGTGCCCAGCATCAGGAGCAGCGTCCATCTGTCGTTGCTGCTTGCCACCGACAGCGATCCCCACGGGGAGATCAGGAAGAAGTCGAGCCAGACGGTGGCGGAAACCGCCGCGATCAGCCCGGCGACGCGGTATCCCTGCGCGGCCACGGCCACCAGGACGGCCATCAGGACGAGGGCCGATTCGAAGTCGGGGAAGCCGTCCCGGAACGGCACCAGCGCAAGGCAGACGAGCAGCGGGGCCACCAGGGCGCTCACCAGAGCGACCGAGCTGCCTCTGAGCCCTTGCATGGAGCTCACATACCCACCTCATTCAGGTCATACACAGAACTATAGGACGATGGGTACTTCGCCCGGCTTCTTGCTCTCGAGCCGCTGACCATCAGGCGCCTCGAGAATTAACCGAACTCACGTACAACCCTTACGTCACTCCACGGGTCTCTTGATCGCCGACCACCCGTGAACGCCCGGACAACTCCCGGCGAACACGGCCGGTCCGGCCCTCCATCGACTGTGGATGTCCGCCAGACATCCCCCGCATGCAGCAGGAGACCCCGCATGCAGCAGCACGAGCGCCCGTCGGGGCACCGGCACGGCCACGTCCGTCCGTCCCGGCGCCCCCGCCTGCGACTCGCCCTGGCGACGGCCGCGGACGGCACGCACGCCCCGCGGGCCGACTTCAACGGCGACGGCATCGACGACGTGGCGTTCTCCGCCCCCGGCACGTACGTGAACGGCAAGAAGGACGCCGGGCAACTCGTCGTCCGGTACGGCACGACGACCGGGGTGTCCTCCGCGAAGCGGTCCGCGATCAGCCGGAACACCACCGGCAACCCGGGCACGGCCGCCTCGGGCGTCTCGCCGACGGGCCACCCGACCTTCGGCGCCGACTTCGCCGACTGAGCCGCCCGTATCCCGTCACGGCCGGGCCTGCCAGGTCCGGCCCCCTCCCACCCGGAGCCCCACCTTGCGCAAGCGCACCCTCCTGCTGGCCGCCACGCTCACCACCGGCCTGCTCACCACCACCCCCGCCACCGCCGCGCCCTCCGGTCTCGCCGGGGACTTCAACGGCGACGGATACCGGGACATCGCGGCCGGCGCCGCGTGCACCAGCGTCGGCTCGGCCTCCTGCGCCGGCGCGGTCGTCGTGCTGTACGGCTCGGCGTCCGGGGTCTCGGCCACCCGCAAGGCCGTCATCACCCAGAACTCCACGGGCGTGCCCGGCACCGCCGAGCCGGGCGACCTGTTCGGCGCCTCCCTGGCCACCGGCGACCTGGACAAGGACGGCTACTCCGACCTCGTCGTCGGCGCCACCGGCGAGAGCATCGGCGACCGCGACAGCGTCGGCTCCGGCACGGTCCTGTGGGGTGGCAAGTCCGGCCTGTCCGGCGGCAAGGGCCTGCCGCAGCCGACCACGCTCTCCGAATACGGCGGCTTCTCCCAGGGCATCGCCACCGGCGACTTCGACGCTGACGGCGACACCGACGTCACGCTCACCGGCCAGAGCCACACCCGCCTCTACCAGGGCCCCTTCACCCGCACCGGCGGACCGCTGACCCACTCCCGCGTCGGCGAGCTCGGCACCACGTACGAGGTGATCGCGGGCGACCTCACCGGCGACGGCGCGGCCGAGCGCGTCTACCCGTTCACCGTCGACGGCGACTCCGGCGGCGAGATCCTCTACTTCCGCTGGACCGGCACGACGTACAAGATGGCCGAGCTGGCGAACGCCGACGGCACCCAGGGCGCGATCGGCGACATCAACCGCGACGGGTACG
The DNA here is from genome assembly GCF_009862985.1 of Streptomyces sp. SID5464. NCBI lineage: Bacteria > Bacillati > Actinomycetota > Actinomycetes > Kitasatosporales > Streptomycetaceae > Streptomyces > Streptomyces sp. SID5464. The sequence continues at coordinate 142,565 of NZ_WWIQ01000022.1, forward strand.
GCGACCTCGTCCTCGGCGATTCCACGGACCCGTACGACCTCAAGCCCGGCGGCCACAAGGGCGGCCAGATCACCGTCTGGTACGGCGGCCCGAACGGCCCCGACCCGGCGCAGCAGCCGACCGTCGTCCACCAGGACACCCCGGGCGTGCCCGGCGCGGGCGAGCCGGACGACGGTTTCGGCACGTCGGTGAGCACCGGCGACATCAACGGCGACGGGTACGCCGACGTCGTGGTCGCCGCCCCGGGCGAGGACGTCGGCTCGGCGAAGGACGCCGGCTCGGTGACCGTGCTGTTCGGCTCCGCCTCCGGCCTGAGGACCGGCAGCGGCGTGAAGTCGTACACCCAGGACACCGCCGGTGTGCCCGGCTCCGCGGAGTCCTGGGACCACTTCGGGTCCGCGGTCGACCTGACCGACGTGACGAAGGACGGCAGGGCGGACCTGGCCGTCGGCGTCGACGGTGAGAACTCCACGGGCGGCCTGTGGACCCTGCGCGGCTCCGCCTCCGGCCTGACCACCAGCGGCGCGCAGGGCATCACCACCAGCGCCGTCGCCCTCAAGGCCGGAGCCAACTTCGGCTCCGCAATCGCCCAGTGACACCCCGTCGACCCACCCGTGAGGCACGTACCGCCATGCGCACCCGTATCACCGCCGCCGTCCTCGCGGCGGCCCTGACCCCGCTCGCCCTCACTCTCTCCGCCCCCGGCGCGCACGCCGCGACGCCCGCCGCCCCCTACGACTTCAACGGCGACGGCCGCGCCGACCTCGCGATCGGCTCGCCGGGCGCCACCGTCGCCGGGCAGGCGAGGGCCGGTGCCGTGTCGGTGGTCTACGGCAGCACCAGCGGGCCCAAGAGCTCCACGCGCACCCTCCTGACCCAGAACACGGCCGGCGTGCCCGGCGCCGCCGAGGCCGACGACGCCTTCGGCTCCGCCCTCGCCTCCGCCGACCTGAACACCGACGGCTACGCCGACCTGCTGGTCGGCACGCCCGGTGAGGACGGCAGCGACAGCAACGACGGCACGGTCACCATCGTCTGGGGCGGGAAGTCCGGCCTGTCGGGCGCCCGTTCGCTGTTCAGTTTCTTCAGCACCGACTACGACCGGTACGGCCAGTCCCTGGCCGCGGGCGACTTCGACGGCGACGGTGACGCGGACGTCGCGGTCGGCTCCACCGGCCCGGTCACCCTCTCCCTCGTGGCGGGCCCGATCACCAGGACGAGCGCGTCGAACGGCGGTTCGGGCTCGGGCAACGACTGGTGGTCCTCCGCGACCGGCGTCACGCACCTCTCCTCCGGCGACGTCACCGGCGACGGCCGGCCCCGGGTGGTCCTGCACGGCCGCGCCGTGAACACCGGCGCCGCGACCACCGCCCTCGCCGACCTGAAGATCGGCAACTACGTCGACTGGCTCCAGCGCCTGCCCGCCGGGTCCGTCTCCGCCGTGGGCGACATCGACGGCGACGGCCACGACGACATCGCCGTGGGCAACGACCGGGAGCCGTCCGCCGACCCGGAGGGCGCCCTCGGCGGCCGGGTCACCGTCGTCTACGGCGGACCCGACGGCCGCGACACCGGCCGCGCCCCGCTCGTCCTCACCCAGGACACCGCCGGGGTGCCCGGCGCCGCCGAGAAGGGCGACCGCTTCGGCAGCGACGTCTCCCTCGGCGACATCAACGGCGACGGATTCGCCGACCTGGCGATCGGCGCCGCGGGCGAGAACGCCGCCGCCGGTGCCGTCACCGTGCTGTACGGCTCGGCGTCCGGCCTCACCACCAAGAACGCGGCGTCGTACAGCCAGAACACCGCGGGCGTGCCCGGCGGGTCGGAGAAGGGCGACCGCTTCGGCGAGCGCGTCACGCTCACCGACCACACCGGCGACCGCCGCGCCGACCTGTCCGTCTCCGCGCCGGGCGAGAACGCCGGCGACGGCGCGGTCTGGTCCCTGCGCGCCACCGCCACCGGCCCGACGGCCACCGGCTCCGTCAGCTTCGGCCCGGGCACGACCGGCGTCTCCACGGCCGGCGCGCCGGCCTACGGCACCGCACTCAACTCCTGATCACCCGACTCCCAGGGACTCCACAGATGCGCAAGCGCACCCTCCTCCTGGCCACGGCCACGGTCCTCAGCACCGGCCTGCTCACGGCCCTGCCCGCGACGGCGGCCACCGCCGCGCCCGCCACCGGCCCGACCGCCGACTTCAACGGCGACGGCTACGGCGACGTCGCCTTCGCCGCCCCGTACGCCAAGGTCGACGGCCAGGGCATGGCCGGATACGTCGCCGTGGTCTACGGCGGCGCCACCGGCCTGGACCCGGCCAAGCGGACGGTGGTCAGCCAGAACACCGCCGGTGTGCCCGGTGCCGCCGAGGCCGAGGACACCTTCGGCGACGCGCTCGCGGTGGCGGACCTCAACGGCGACGGCTACACCGACCTCGCGGTCGGCTCCTCCGGCGAGGACGTCGGCACGGACGACGACGGCGGCTCCGTCACCGTCCTGTGGGGCTCGGCGGGCGGCCTGAAGAACGGCACCACGGTGAAGGACCCGGCGGTCTCCGGGCACGACCACTGGGGCCGGCTGCTGACCGCGGGCGACTTCGACGGCGACGGCAAGGCGGACCTGGCCGTCGGCACCGGCTCGTCCCACGTCTACGTCGTGCGCGGCCCGTTCACCACCACCGGCACCAGCGGCACCGCGCAGAAGATCAGCACCCCGGAGACGGCGTACAGCGTCGACGCCATGGACGCGGGCGACACCAACGCCGACGGCAGGTCGGACCTGGTCCTCACCTACCGCGTCCGGCTCAACGAGGACGAGACGGGCAGCTGGTCCAAGGGCGTCGCCTACCTCGGCTCCCCCACCGGCCCGGACACCTCGGTCCCCCGCCCCTGAACGGCGGCACCTCCCTCGCCCTCGGCGACATCGACGGCGACGGCTACGACGAGATCGCCCTCGGCAACGTCTTCTCGAAGGAGGACGACCACAGCGGCAGCCTCGGCGGGCAGGTCGTCGTCATCCGCGGCTCCGAGGGCGGCCCGGTCAACGGCGACGCGCCCATGGCCGAGCTCACCCAGGACTCCGAGGGCGTGCCCGGCGCGGACGAGGCGAACGACGGCTTCGGCGGTGCGGTCTCCATCGGCGACGCCAACGGCGACGGCTACGGCGACCTCGCCATCGGCGTCGTCTTCGAGGACGTCGGCACCACCGAGGACACCGGTGCCACGATCCTGATGAACGGCTCGGCCTCCGGCGTCTCGCGCACCGGCGCCCGCACCTTCACCCAGGCCACCGCCGGTGTCCCGGGCTCGGCCGAGGCCATGGACTACTTCGGCTCCGACGTCCTGCTGGCCGACGTCACCAAGGACGGCCACGCCGAGTTCACGATCACCGCCGGCTTCGAGGACGAGGGCATCGGAGCGATCACGACGCTGCGCGGCTCGGCCACCGGCCCCGTCACCGACGGCGCCCGCTCCTTCGGCCCGGGCAGCCTCGGCCAGACCCGCTCCTACGGCGCCTTCGGCACCGGCCTCATCGGCTGACGAACCAGGGAGAGCCCATGCGCAGACCCACCACGACCGCCCTGGTCGCCGCCCTGCTGGCGACCGGCGTCACCCCGGTGTTCCTCTCCGGCCCGGCCTCCGCGGCGGTGGCCAGGCACTATGACGACTTCAACGGCGACGGCCGCCGCGACCTCGCCTACGGCGGCTACGACGACGTCGACCGCGAGGGCGGCACGATCACCGTCGTGTACGCCACCGCCACCGGCCTCGACACCGCCCACCCCAGGTACCTCCACCAGGACAGCGCCGGCGTCCCCGGGTCCGGCGAGGAGGACGACCAGTTCGGCGCGTCCCTCGCGAGCGCCGACCTGAACAAGGACGGCTACGCGGACCTCGTCGTCGGCAACCCCACCGAGCACGTGGGCAGCGCCGACTACCGCGGGACGGTCACCGTCCTGTGGGGTTCCAAGTCGGGCCTGTCGGGCGGCACCAACCTCACGCCGGCCGGCGGCGCGGTCGGCCACTTCGGCCGTGACCTGGCGACCGGCGACTTCACCGGCGACGGCTCCCCCGACCTGGCCGTGATCGGCGGCGAGGAGGCGTGGCTGTACCGGGGCCCCTTCACCAAGTCGGGCACGACCGGGAAGGTCAGCAAGATCGACAAGGGGTCCGGCGGCTGGTACTCCTCCGCTCTCGCGGCCGGAAAGGTCGACGGGGACGCAAGGACGGACCTGGTGGTGATCGGCACCGAGATCACCGGCAGTGACATCCGCGAACGCGCCTGGTTCCTGAAGGGCACGTCCTCCGGCCTCGCCTCGGGCGCGTCCAGGACCCTCAGCGACCGGCAGGAGGGCCTCTACCCGAGCCCGGTCATCGGCGACTTCGACAAGAACGGCTACGGCGACATCGCCCTCGGCCTGCCCGACAAGGACAACGGCAGGGGCGCGGTCACGATCTGGCGCGGCACGTCGTCCGGCCCGAGCGGCTCGGTCACGTTCACCCAGGCCACCTCGGGCGTCTCCGGCAGCCCGGAGGCCGGCGACGACTTCGGCTACGCGATCTCGGCCGCCGACACCAACGGCGACGGCTACGCCGACCTCGCGGTCGGCGTGCCGCACGAGGACGTCGACGGCCGGGAGGACCAGGGCGGTGTCCACGTCTTCCGCGGCGGCTCCGGCGGCCTCAGTGGCTCCCGCTCGTCCTGGATCGCCCAGACGGTGCTGGGCCCGGCCGACTCCCACGCCGCCTTCGGCTACACCCTCCGCCTGCGCGACCTGACCGCCGACGGCCGCGCCGACCTGGCCGTGGGCGCGGCGAGCGGCGCGCTGCTGATGCCGGGCACGGGCACGGCACCGACGAAGACCGGCGCGACCGTCCTGCCCGACCTGGGCGGGGCGCTTCCCGACTGACGCCGGGCCCGCCGACCGCTCCGGCGCGTCCGTACGGGCGTGCCGAGCCGACGCCCCGCCGAGGGCCGAAGCCAAGCCCGCACGGCCGAACCCTTACAACCCACGGACAACAGAACGGCCTTACCCCCTAAGGGATGTCACAGCTCGGCCGCAAAGCCGGGCCCGGAAGCCCGGGCCCGGCACGCCACCGCCCGGGACCAGGTACGTTCGAAGACGTGGCTGGATTCAGGATCGGACGCGGCCGGAACAACGGCGCTCCTCAGACGCGACCGCAAAACCCTCCGTACGGGCAGCAGACGCCGCAGGGACCGTCGTACGGCTACCCGCCGGCGCCGCAGCCGTACCCGCAGCAGCAGCCGCCGTACGGCAACGGCGGCGGCCCCACCTGGCCGCAGCCGAACGCCGGGCGGCCGGGCGGCGGCTACGGCGACCAGGGCGAGCCGGAGTACTTCGGCGACGGCGCGTACCCGCCCGGCCCCCAGGGCCCGCACGACCCGTACGCGGCGAACAACCCGGGCCACACCCAGGCCTTCTCGGTCGGCGAGGACCCCTACACCCAGGGCGACACCTACCGCGCCGGCTCGGCCGCCGCGCCGTCCGGCCCGGTCGGCCCGCGCCTGCACTGGAAGGCCCTGCTGAGGGGCATCGTCCTCGCCCCCAACCAGACCTTCCTCCAGATGCGGGACTACACGATGTGGGGTCCGGCCCTCATCGTCACGTTCCTCTACGGGCTGCTCGCCGTCTTCGGCTTCGACGGCGCCCGCAAGGATGCGATAAACGCCACACTCTCGAACGCCATCCCCATCGTCCTGACGACGGCGGTCGCGATGGTGCTCAGCGCGTTCATCCTGGGCGTGGTCACCCACACGCTGGCCCGCCAGCTCGGCGGCGACGGTGCCTGGCAGCCCACGGTCGGCCTGTCCATGCTGATCATGTCCATCACGGACGCACCCCGCCTGGTCTTCGCCATGTTCGCCGGCGGCAACGCGACGTTCGTGCAGCTGCTGGGCTGGGCCACCTGGATCGCGGGCGGCGCGCTGCTGACCCTCATGGTCGGCCGCTCCCACGACCTGCCCTGGCCGAAGGCGCTGGGCGCGTCGGCGATCCAGCTGATCGCCCTGCTGTCGATCGTGAAGCTGGGCACGGTCTGAGGCTGCGCGCCTACGAGAAAGGGGCTCCCTCGGGAGCCCCTTTTCCTTGGCGACACTCAGGCGTCGAGCACCTGGTCGGCCCGCCGCACCACCGGCGGCTCCACCGACCACGGGAAGTTGATCCACTCATCGGTCCGCTTCCACACGTATTCGCACTTCACCAGCGACTGGGACTTCTCGTAGACCACGGCGCTGCGCACCTCGGCGACGGTGTCGAGGCAGAAGTCACGCACCAGCTTGAGCGTCTTGCCGGTGTCGGCGACGTCGTCGGTGATCAGCACCTTCTTCTCGGAGAAGTCGATCACGTTGGGGACGGGAGCGAGCATGACGGGCATCTCCAGCGTCGTCCCCACGCCCGTGTAGAACTCCACGTTCACCAGGTGGATGTTCTTGCAGTCGAGGGCGTAGGCGAGCCCGCCGGCCACGAAGACACCGCCACGGGCGATGCTGAGCACTATGTCGGGCTCGTACCCGTCGTCGGCGATGGTCTGCGCGAGCTCGCGCACGGCGACGCCGAACTGCTCGTAGGTCAGGTTCTCCCGCACGTCACTCATGCTCCGGCCGCTCACACCTGGGTCCGGTGGAAGTTGAGGAAGGACCGGGAGGCGGTCGGCCCCCGCTGCCCCTGGTACCGCGACCCGTACCGCTCGCTCCCGTACGGGAAGTCGGCGGGCGAGCTGAGCCGGAACATGCACAGCTGCCCGATCTTCATCCCAGGCCACAGCTTGATGGGCAGGGTGGCGAGGTTGGACAGCTCAAGGGTGACGTGCCCGCTGAACCCGGGGTCGATGAAGCCGGCCGTCGAATGCGTGACCAGCCCGAGCCGCCCCAGCGAGCTCTTCCCCTCCAGCCGGGAGGCGAGATCGTCGGGCAGCGAGATGACCTCGTACGTGCTGGCGAGGACGAACTCCCCGGGGTGCAGGATGAACGGCTCGTCCCCCTCCGGCTCGACGAGCCGGGTCAGATCGGCCTGCTCGATCGAGGGGTCGATGTGGGGGTACCGGTGGTTCTCGAACACCCGGAAGTAGCGGTCCAGCCGCACGTCGATGCTCGACGGCTGCACCATGGCGTCGTCATAGGGATCGATCCGCACGCGCCCGGCATCGATCTCGGCCCGGATGTCCTTGTCTGAGAGAAGCACGCCCCGAGGATACGCAAGGCGCGCGGAGCGACCACAACCGGACGACTCCACGCGCCTGCCTGCGTGCTTCTGGCTGCCGTGCCGCTACCGCTTCTCGTAGCTCACGGGCACCACGCTCCTCAGCCGCGCACATCGCGGGCACCGAAGCAGCCGGCCGGGGCCGAGCCGGTCGGCCTGCTGCATCGGGAACGAAGCGGTGGTGAACACGTGCCCATCCGCACAACGGACGACGGTGCGCTCCATCAAGTCCAAGAGTCCCTTCCCCAAGAGCCGCGTCGGGCTGCTGCTTGCCTGACGACAAAAGCCACGGTACGGGATCAAAGGGACGGCCCTCCAGGCGGCACTCCGGTCCCGCCCGGACCCTCGCCCACGCCCCCACCGTACGCCCCAACTCCGGTCACCCGCAGCCGCATCCCACCCCTGAAACGCCCTCAGGCCCCGCGGCATCAACACCGGGGGCCTGACATGAGGTAAAGTGGCGACCGTTCGGACACCGACTCGGTCGGCGTCTTACGCGGGTGTAGTTTAATGGTAGAACATCAGCTTCCCAAGCTGAGAGCGCGAGTTCGATTCTCGTCACCCGCTCCATGATGAAACCCCAGGTCAGTGGCCTGGGGTTTGTTTATTTTCTAGTCCAATTCGGGGGTGTCGTGCCCCCCGCGTGCCCTAAGTCGAGACCAAAGGACCCACCCAGGGCCGTTCAGCTGCCGCTTCGAACGGCTCGACAGCCGCGCGTCCCAAATAGTGAGACGCTTTTCTTGTGACCTGCGTCACTAGTTGCTGCGGTGGGTGCGAAGTCGCCCTCGCAAAGCCGCAGTTCGCTGGGCTTGACAGGCCAGAGGCTCCGCCCTCGCCGGGGCCGGAGCCTCTGCATCATGGTGGCCCGTCGGCCGGGCCGACGGTCACAGCTCCTTCGCGTACGTGTCCTGGTACGCCGCTCTTCCCCCGAACACGTTGAGGCCGATGTGTCCGTCGCTGTAGGTCGTGTCCGTCACGTCGATGATCCGGGTGCCGTTGAGGAACACCTGGATGCGGTCGCCCTCGGCCAGGATGCGGACGGGGTAGGTCGTGCGGCGGCGGACCAGGGACGGGACGCGGGCGAGGGCTTTGGCGTCGTCGAAGTAGCCGTCGGTCTTGGCGACCAGACGGATCACTCGTAGGTCGGGGTCGATGTTGAGGCAGTAAGCGTCGGCGCCGTCGGAGGAGGCGCGCCAGAGGAGGGAGAGGGCGCCGCCGGTGTCCGGGTCGGGGCCGCCAAGGCGGACCAAGGTGGTGAAGTCGACGTCCGTCAGCGTCCGTGCCGATATTGCGTTGGAGTCCTTGTCGAAGTTTCCGGCGTGGCCCGCGCTGTCCGTCGACCACTGGCCGGCCGGGGTGATCGTCAACTTGCCGAGGTCAGAGCGGAATTCACCGCCGGTCGGGGTAGCTACCGGTGGCTTCACCCGGTCCACCAGGCGGTAGGTGCTGTCCAGCCGGTGCACCTTGAGCGACTCGATGTGGGCGGTGCCGCCCTTGGCGTAGAAGGCCATGCCATCAGACTCGGGGGCCGGGAAGATCAGACTTGTCACGGCAGCCTGCCCGTCCGCGCCGAATGCCTCGACCGACGACGAGTCCACGTACACACGCAGAGTCACGCGTCCGTCGGCCGCTGTCATCGGCGCGGTCGTACGGCCCGCGAAGTACTGCGTGAAGTCGCTCAGGCCGGCTGCCGACCGATCCACGAACAGTTCGTTCGTGGCGGCGTTGTATCCGACCGTCGTGTGCTGGTCGTCGTCGGCGCGGAGCAGGAATCCGATCTCCGTGGCGGTGCCGAGGGTGATCTCGGCCTCGATCTCGTAGGCGATGCCCGTGACGCCCGCGAGCGGGTTCGCGGACACGGGGCCGACGGAGAGGTCGTTGCGGGTGGTGGTGGATGTGCGCAGGGTGGTCAGCTCCGAGATCGGGCGCTGCGCCAGCCGTACGCCGTCGGCGGTGTCTGTGAGGGTCAGTTCGCGGGGGATGCTGAGCTGGCCGTTCCAGGAACCAGTGGGGGCGCTGAAGGGGTAGTCCCAGTTGCTCATCCAGCCGAGCCAGACGCGCCGGTCGTCGGGCAGGCCGTAGAAGGACATGGCGGCGTAGTAGTCGCGGCCGGAGTCGGCGCGCAGGACTGTGCCGGCCTTCTGGTCGGGGGTGAAGGCGGTGCCGTTCCAGTCGCCGGTGAAGTACTGGGCGGCCGAGCCGTTCGTGGCGCGTACGGCGCCTGTGCTCAGGGTGAGGACCCACTTCACCTCGTTCTCGTCGCCGTCGACCGGGAGGGGGAAGAAGTCGGGGCACTCCCAGACGCCCGGTGTGACCCAGTCGCCGTAGCCGAAGGAGCTGACGTGGGTCCAGGTGAGGAGGTCGGTGGAGGTGAAGAAGCGGATGTGGTCGCCGCCGGAGACCACCATCAGCCACTGGTCGTGCGCCTCGTCGCGGATCACCTTCGGGTCGCGGAAGGTCCAGCCGGCGTCGGGGCCGCCTGGGTTCTGTACAGCCGGGGCCGACTCGCCGTGCAGGTGCCATGAGCGGCCCTTGTCCTGGCTGTACGCGATGCGCACGCTGGCGTTTCCGCCCGGCTTGTCGGGGTGGTAGCTGGTGTAGTACGCGATCAGGCCCGATCTGCCGTCGAAGAGGCCGGAGGTGTCATCGGCGTCCACGACCGCGCAGCCGGTCCAGCAGTGGCCGTACTCGTTCCAGGGCAGGGCGATCGGCAGAGGCTGCCAGTGGATCAGGTCGGTGCTGACCGCGTGCGCCCAGCGGCCCTCGTCCTGGTGGAAGAGGTGGTACTCGCCGTCGTGGTACAGCAGGCCGCAGGGGTCGCTGGTGCGGCCGCTGAGCTGTGAGTAGTGGTAGGTGGGGCGGTACGGCTCGGTGAAGTAGTCGGCCGTGCTCCTGGCCTGGACGTTTTGGAAGTACGACGTGCCGTGGGCGGCCGCGATGCCGACCGCGTCGCCCTTGGTGTGGGACACGCGGGTCTTGAGCGCCCGTACGCCGTCCACGTACACCTCGATGGTCCTGCCGGTGGCGCGGACCTCCACCCGGTAGGTGCGGCCCGCGGTGATACGGCGGACCGGTGCGGCGACCGTGGTGATGCGGGCGCCGGAGGTCCGGTCGATCAGGCTGACGGTGCTGCGGGTGGTGTCGAGGCGTGCTTCGTAGCCGCCGGAGCCGTTCGCGGAGGCGCGCAGGAGCAGGCCGGCGGAGGCCGAGGGGCCGCTCGGCGTGATGTCGGCGCGCACTATCGCGTCGCCGTGCGCGAAGGGGGCTGTGCGCAGACCGCTGTCGCCTCGGATGCCGCGTAGGTCCGGGGTCCAGGTGCCGGATCTGGTCGTCCACCCCTGGATGTCGGTGGCGAGGTCGGCGGCGGCGATGTTGTCGAAGGATGCTGCGCCGTCGGAGACGAGGACGCCGAGCCGGCCGGATGTGTGTGCGGAGTCGCGGGCCGTGATGGCGGGGGCGTAGCCGTCGGGTGAGAGGAAGTTCGTCTGCCAGTGCACGCGCAGTTCGCGGCCTTCGGCCTCGATGCGCAGCCGGTAGACGGATCCCGCCTTGATGGTGGTGTTGTACGTGCCGAGGGTGACGTTTCCGTCGATGTGGAAGAGCCTCAGCCGCCCCTGTCCGGGGTCGACCTGGACGCCGTAGCCGCGAGTGCCGCTGGCGTTGGCGCGCACGAGCAGGGTCGCGACGGCTGACGCGTCGTGGAGCATGAGGTCGGTCTGGAACGCGGTGTCGTACGCCTGGGTCGCGGCGATGGCACGGGCGGTGCCACCCTCGGGAGCTTCGGCCCGCCAACCGAGCGGTGTCGCCGTCCATGTGCCACCGCCGGTGGTCCAGCCGGTCAGATTGGTGGTGACCTCGGACAGGGCGGGCGGGCCAAAGACGACGGTGCCGGTGCGGGCGAGCAGGCCCACAGCGCCGGAGTCGTAGCGATGGTCCTCGACATGGATGCATCTCTTGCCGTCGACGAGGATCGTCAAGTCGGCCCCGTCGACGGTGACTTCGAGGTCGTACGAGGCTCCGGTCCGTGCCCCTGCCAGCTGCGAGGTGGCGATGGTGTGGCCGTCGGCCAGATCCAAGAGTCGTACGCGTTCCCGATCAGGGTCCACGGCTGCTGCGTATCCGGTGGAGCCGTCCACGGCGGCGCGGAAGACCAGCGCGCCCACAGCGCGGCGGGATGTGGGGGTCACCTGGGCGGCGTAGGCCCCCTTGGCGGCGAGCTGCTGCTCGGAGAGGGCGAGGGCACCTTCGCCTGTGGTGCTGGTGGTCTTCCAGCCGCCGTCAGCGGTGCGGTTCCACGTGCCAGTGACGGGGAGGGGGTCGGGGATGGAGGTCTGGGCGGAGGTGTTCTCGAGAAGGGTGGAGGCTGCCCCGCTGGTGCGTGGGGCGGCCTGCACTGACGGGACACCGCCGGCGAGGGGCAGCAAGGTGATTCCTCCGGCGAGCAGGAGGGTACGACGGGACACGCTCATGGCGGCTCCTCGAAGAAGTGAAGGGTGGGCCACGGCCCGGGGGGACGTCCACCCCCCGGGCCGAAGCCGGATGTAAGACCGTCACGGCCACAGCGGCCGGGGTCCGTCGGGGAAGGCCGACGCCATCTGCCAGGCGTCGAACCGCTCCAGGGTCACGTCGCCGTCGGCACCGATGCCGACGCCGACGGCCTCGTCGGGGCGGGTGGGGTAGAGGCGGGCGGTGAGAGGGCGACCGTTGGCGAAGACCTCCAGGGCGGAGTGGTCGATGAGGACGCGCAGGTCCACGCGGCCGTCGTCGCCCAACGGCAGGCCGCCGTACCGGGGTTCGGTGTCGACGGTCGGGTCGAGGCTGCTGTTCTCGCGGTGCAGGCGCAGGGTGCCGACCGTTCCGTCGTGCGCCCTGCTCACCTCCACGACCGTGCGCTCGGCGCCGTCCGGTGTTTCGCGGACCACGAGGCGGGCGGTGGCTCCCGGGGCGAGGCGCAGGGTGGTCTCGATGTCGAGTTGGTCTCCGCGCACGCGGTGCAGCTGGGTGTAGGGAGAGGTCAGCGGGCCCGCCGCCACCTGCAAGTGGTCCTTCCTCAGCAGGCCCAATTCCGGAACCGGCGCTTGGATCAGGTTGCCGTTCGCGTCGAGCGTGACGGCCCTGGGCAGGGACATCACGCCGCACCAGCCGGCCTGGGCGTTCGCCTCGTCGGTTCGGCCCTCCTGGAGCCAGCCGAACATGATGCGGCGGCCGAGGTCGTCGCGGGTGGACTGGGGGGCGTAGAAGTAGCGTCCGCCGTAGTCGAGACGGTGGAGGGCGGTCGGGGTGAAGGTGTCGCCCTCGTAGCGGCCGGTCCAGTACAGGGGGTGATGGGTGGTGCCCTCGTCCCAGGCGGAGAAGACCAGCACATCGGTGCCGCTGGCCTCCCCGTCCTCGCCGAGCCGGAAGAGGTCGACGCACTCCCACATCGTGCCGGTCCAGTCGAGCTCGCCCCGGTTCTGCGAGGCGTCGCCGGTCAGCAGGGGGCCGACGTACCGCCAGGTGCGCAGGTCGTCCGACTCGTACAGGAAGGCCGTTCCGCCAGCGCCCCGGATGCCCGAGCCCACCAGCTGCCGCCACACCACGTCTTCACCCGAGCCCTCCCGCCAGACACAGTGGTCGCGGAATGCGGTGATGTCCACGCCCTCGGGCGGAGCGGTGATGACCGGGTTGGCCCGGTCCTTGGTCCAATACTTCAGGTCTGCGGATCCCCTTGCCAGGCAAGGGAGTTCATGTTCCCCGTGGCGGCCGGAGTAGACGAGAGTGGGCACTCCGCCGTCGTCGACGAGGACTCCGGACCAGCAGCCGTCGCGGTCGGGGCCGTCGGTGCCGGGGACGAGGGCGACCGGTTCATCGGTCCAGTGGACGAGGTCGGTGCTGGTGGCGTGGCCCCAGTGGATGCGGTGGTGGGCGGGCGCGAGCGGGTTGTACTGGTAGAAGAGGTGGTATACGCCGTCCCACTGGGACAGCCCGTTGGGGTCGTTGAGCCAGCCACCGGGCGAGGTGAAGTGGAATCGGGGGCGGTGGGGGTCGCGCAGGGCGCGCTCGGCCAGCCCCTCGGCGATGGGAGTGCCGGAGGGGAGGGTGAGGTCGTGGGTCATGCGGCGGTGGTCTCCGCTTTCTCGGTGTCGTCGGTGGCCTCGCCGTCGGGCCGGTCGGTGGCCTTGAGGACGCGGCGGGCGATGTCGGAGGCGGGCGCGCGTAGGTGGCAACGCACCCAGTGCGGTTGTCCGTCGTCTTCGCCGACGATGTGGCGGACGGGTTCGATGCGGCTGCACGTGCCGTCGTCGTACGGGCAGGACGTGGGGTTGAGGATCTCTTCGCGCAGCCGGGCGCGCTCGACGGGGTCGTAGCTCCCGGCCCGCTCCGGGTCGGGAACGGCGGACAGCAGCAGTCGGGTGTAGGGGTGGGCGGGGGCGTCCATGACGGCCAGGGCGTCGCCGCCCTCGACGAGTTCGCCGGCGAACATGACCATCGTGGTGTCCGCGAGGTAGCGCGCGGAGCCCAGGTCGTGCGTGATGTAGAGCATGGCGATGTTCCGCTCATCGCGCAGGCGCCGCATCAGGTTGAGCACGCCGACGCGCAGGGAGACGTCCAGCATCGAGGTCGGTTCGTCGGCGAGGATCAGCCGGGGCTCGACGGCGAGGGCGCGGGCGATGGCGACTCGCTGGCGCTGACCGCCGGAGAGTTCGTGCGGGTAGGACTGGAGCATGTCCTCGGTCAGGCCGACCGTCGTCATCAGCTCGCGCAGCGCCTCGGGGGTGGCCTGATGGCCGTGCAGGACCAGAGCCCGGGTGAGGAAGTGCTCGATGCGGTGGACGGGGTTGAGCGAGCCGAAGGGGTCCTGGAACACCATCTGGACCTTGCGGCGGTACGCCCGTGACGCCCGGCGCCGCTCGCGGCGCAGGACGTCCTCGCCGTCGAGCAGCACCTGTCCGGAGGTGGGCTGTTCGAGGCGGGCGAGGCAGCGGGCGATGGTGGACTTGCCGCTGCCGGACTCGCCGACCAGGGCGGTGATCCGGCCGGCCGGGAGGTCGAAGGACACGTCGTTGACGGCCCGGACGCGGCGTCGGGAGAAGACGGTGCCGACCTGGAAGTCCTTGGTCAGGCCGCGTACGGACAGCAGGGGTTCGGTCATCGGGAGGCTCCTTCCGGACTGCGGGCCTCGCTGCGGGCCACCCAGCGGCCGGGCGCGACCTCGCGCAGGTCGGGGATGTTCATGGAGCAGTCCGAGCGGTCCTCGGGGCAGCGGGCGTGGAAGCCGCAGCTGTCGGCGGTGCGCGGGGCATCGAAGAGGCCGGTGAGTTCGCGGCGCGGGCCGGTCAGCGGTGGGAAGGCGTTCATCAGCGCCTCGGTGTACGGGTGCAGCGGCTTGCTGAACAGGTCCTTGGCGTCGGCGAGTTCGACGATCCGTCCGCCGTACATCACGCCCATGCGGTCCGACAGCTCGACCATCAGGGACATGTCGTGGGTGATGAAGAGGATGGAGAAGCCGAGTTCCCGCTGGAGGTCGCGGATCTGCGCCATGATCTCCTGCTGCACGACTACGTCGAGCGCGGTGGTCGGCTCGTCCATGATCAGCAGCCGGGGGCGCAGTGCGACGGCCATGGCGATGACCACGCGCTGGCGCATACCGCCGGAGAGCTGGTGCGGGTATGCCTTCAGCCGGTCGGGGTCGATGCCCACCAGCTGAAGCAGCTCGCCGGCCCGCTCCCGCGCGGCCCGCTTCTTCATCCGCTCGTGGGTGGTGAAGATGTCGACGATCTGCTCGCCAATGGTGAGGACGGGGTTGAGGGAGTTCATCGCCGACTGGAAGACCATGGCGATCTGCCGCCACCGGAAGGCACGCAGCTCGCGTGCGTCCAGGGCGAGGACGTCCCCGCCCTGGAAGCGGATGCTGCCCGCGGTGATCTCCGCCGGTGGCTTCAGCAGCCGCATCACCGCGTTGGCGATGGTCGACTTGCCGCAGCCGGACTCTCCGGCGAGGCCGAAGATCTCACCCGCGCCGATCTCGAACGACACGTTGTCCGCTCCCACGACCGTACGGCCGTCGCCGCGGTACTCGACCCGGAGGTCACGCACCTCAAGTACGGGGTCCATGGCTCAGCCCCTCCTCTTCTTCACGGAGCGCAGCCTCGGGTTGGTGATCTCGTCGACCGCGTAGTTGACCAGCGCGAGCCCGAAGGCGACGAGCGCGATGCACAGTCCGGAGGGGACGAAGACCCACCACGTGCCGGTCATCAGGGCGCCGTCGCTGCTGGCCCAGTACAAGTTGGTGCCCCAGCTGACGACGCTGCTGTCGCCGAGGCCGAGGAACTCCAGTGCCGCCTGGGACGTGATGCCGAAGACAACACAGCCCAGCAGCGTGGTCATCACCACGGACGCCATGTTGGGCAGGATCTCCCGGAACATGATCCGCAGCGGTCGCTCCCCGGTGACGACGGCCGCGGCCACGAAGTCCTTGCCGCGGATCGACCTGGCCTGGGCGCGCAGCACCCGGGCGGAGCCCGCCCAGCCGGTGACCACCAGGACCAGGACGACCGTGGAAGTTCCCGGGGGCAGGAACGCCGCGAGGATGACCAGCAGTGGCAGGCCGGGCAGCAGCAGGAAGACGTTGGTCATGAGGGTCAGCGCGTCGTCCACCAGCCTGCCGAAGTACGCGGACGCGAGGCCCACCAGGATGGCGACGCCGGTCGCCGCGAGTCCGACGGTGAACCCGACGAACATCGAGGAGCGGGAGCCCCACAGGGTGAGGGCGAGGACGTCCTGCCCCTTGGTGGTCGTACCGAGCCAGTGCGCTCCCGAAGGGGGCTGGCTGCCGGTGGAGTTGATCAAGGACGGGTCGCCGGGGGCGAGGACGGGCGCGAGTAGCGCCAGAGTCGCGAAGACGGCGAGCAGGCACAGCCCTGACAGTGCCTTTTTATTGCCGAGGAGTTGGCGTGCCAGCCCGTGGCGCCGGCCCGACTCCCGTACGGGGCGTGCTGACGGGGCCGTGGCCGGGGTCTCGCCCGCGATGTCTACGGCGGTCATTTCTGAGGCTCCCTTCAGCGGACGCGCACGCGCGGGTCGAGGCGGACGTAGACGATGTCGACCAGGAAGTTCGCCAGGAGCACGGCTGCCGTGATGGTGAGGAAGATGCCCTGCATCAGCGGGTAGTCGAGGCCCTGCACGGCTGCGAGGAGCTGGAAGCCGATGCCGGGGTAGGCGAACACGACCTCGGTGAGCAGGGCGCCGCCGACAACGAAGCCGAGACCCATGCCGAAGTTGGTGACGGAGGGAAGCAGTGCGTTGCGGGCGGCGTAGCGGAACATGATGCGTGAAGGGCTCAGGCCCTTTGCCTCGGCCATGGTGATGTAGTCCTCGGCCGCCGTGGCGATCATGGTGTTGCGCATGCCGAGCATCCAGCTGCCGACGGTGACGGCCACGACGGTGAGCGCCGGGAGTACCAGGTGGGTGCCGGCGTTCGAGATGAACTCGGCGTTGAGGCCGGGGGTCAGACCCGCGTCGTACGCGTGCCGCAGCGGGAACCAGCCGAGCGTCACCCCGAACAGGTACAGCGCGCCCATCGCCAGCCAGAAGTACGGGAACGAGCCGACGAAGATCAGCAGGGGCGGGAAGGCGGAGTCGAGGAAGCCGCCCCGCCGCCAGGCGGCGAGGACGCCGAGCAGGTTGCCGACGACGGCCGCGACGACGAGGGCGGTACCGCCGAGCAGCAGCGTCCAGCCGATCTGCGAGCCGATCACCTCGGAGACCGGGGTCGGGAAGCGGGAGATGGAGATGCCGAGGTCGCCGGTGAAGACGCTCTTGACGTAGGAGATGTATTGCTCCCACAGGGGGCGGTCGTCGAGGCCGAAGAGTTTCCGCAGCTGGGCTATCTGCTCGGGCTGCATCCCACCTGCCTGCTGCGCGAACATCCGGGAGACCGGGTCGCCCGGCATGAAGCGCGGAAGCAGGAAGTTGATGGTGATGGACGCCCAGAAGGCGAGCAGATAGAACCCCAAGTTGCGCAGGATGAGACGCACTGCTCGTGCTCCCTGTCGATGGGGGGTGAACGGGGATGCGGTGCGCGGGGGGGGCGGCCGTCCGAGTCGGGGAGGAGGACGGCCGCCGGTCCGCGCGGACCCGCGTCAGCTCTTGACGGGCTTCAGCGAGGTGAGCACGAGGATCGTGCTGGCGTTGCGGTTGCCGAGAGTGGCGTACGGGTTGTCCTCCGACGGCCAGCCGGTGAAGCGCTTGTCGGTGTACGCGCCGAACTCGGGTCCGGTGAACAGGGGCACCGCGGGGGCGTCCTCGTTGTACAGCTTCTGCAGGGCGTCGACCTGCTCGCGCTGCGCGCTCTCGTCCGTGGCGGCGGCGAAGGCGTCGATGAGCTTGTCGGCCTTCTTGTCGGCGAACCGGTGGTAGTTCTGCGTGGCCTTCTCTCCGACGGGCTTGAGCATCCCGCTCGACATCACGTCACGGAAGTACTCGTACGGGGTGGCACCGTTGTTGCTCCACACGATGCCGGTGTCGAAGGTGCCCTGCTCGTACGAGCTCACCACGGCCGCCCAGTCGGGCGTCTTCACGGTGGCGGTGATGCCGACCTTCGCGAGGTTCTGCTTGATGATGTTCGCGGCCGAGATCCAGTCGGAGGATGCGGAGCCGACGGAGATGTCGAGCGTGAAGTCCTTGCCGTTCTTCAGCTTCCGCTTGCCGCCGCTCTCCTTGTAGCCGGCCGCGTCAAGGGCCTTGGCCGCCGCGTCGGTGTCGTACTTCGTCCAGGTGCAGGAGGCGGCGAGGTCCTTGTCGCGCCACTTGTCGTACGTGCGGGCCAGGCCCGTGCAGTCGGCGGGTTCGGCATAACCGTTCATCGCGACCTTGGTGATCTGGTCGCGGTCGACGGCCATGCTGAGCGCCTTGCGCACGGCCGGGTCGTTGTAGGGCGCCTTCGTGGTGTTCAGCTGCCAGTTGATCATCGCGCCGGCCGGCGGGAACCAGTAGTGGTTGTGCTCCTTGTCCTTGGCGACGAAGGACTTCTCGATGTCCGGGATGAACGACTGCGTCCAGTCGACCTCGCCGTTGGTGAAGGCGAGGTTGGCGCTGTCATTGCCAGAGAAAGCGAGCATCCGGATGCCGGCAATCTGCTGCTTGGCGGGCTGCCAGTAGTCGGGGTTCTTGCGCAGCTCGTACGACTGTGCCTGGAACTTCTCGATCTTGGTGTACGGGCCGGTGCCGACCGGGTTCGGGTTGGTGAACTTCGCCGGGTCCTTGACCTTGGACCAGATGTGCTTCGGCATGATCTGCTGACCGGCGATCTCCCAGAAGCCGGGCGAGAAGGGCTTGTTGAAGGAGAACATCACCGTGTGCTCGTCGACCGCGGTGACCTTGTCGAGGTACTCCAGGCCGCCGAGCACCTTCTTGCGCAGCTCGAAGGTGTAGACGACGTCGTCGGCGACGAGCGGCTTGCCATCCGACCACTTGACGCCCTCGCGGAGCGTGAAGGTGAGGGACTTGCCGTCCTTCGCCTCCTCCCACTTGGTGGCCAGCCACGGCGTGTCCTTGGCGTCCGCCATGCTGTGCACGACCAGCGGCTCGTAGACGGCCTCCTTGGTCATGGGGGCGGCCTGCGGGGAGAGCGGGTTGAAGTTGCGCGTGAACGTCGCCAGGTCCTCGCGCGGGATGGTGAGCAGCTGGTTGCCGGAGGTGTCACCGGCGCCGGCGGCGCCCGAGCCACCTGTGCAGGCGGACAGGACCAGGGCTGCGGCGGCGGTCGCGGTGGCCGCTCTCAGGACAGGGCGCAGCCGCCGTGAAGGTATGCGGGAGGGTGCCATAATGAAGACTCTTTTCCTCTCTTCAACACACAGGACGAAGACGGGGATGGGATTCCTCGGCGGACTGATTCGCGGTCAGACCGACGAGCGTTCGAGCAGCGGGCAGTCGATCGTCACCCGGTGGGTGTCGAGCGGCTGCCCCGCTGCGAGAGCGGCGAGCATGTCGACGCCCTTGGTGCCCATGGCCTCGAAGGGCAAGGCGAGCGTCGTCAGCTTCGGCCGCAGGTAGGCGGCGATGAGTTCCTGGTTGTCGAACCCCACCACGGCCACGTCGTGCGGGATGCGCAGGCCACGTTCCTTGATCGCGTCATAGGCGCCCATCGCCATTCGGTCGTTGCCGCAGAACAGCGCGGTCGGCCGGTCGCCGGCCGGGCGGTCCAGCAGTTCGCAGGCGGCGGTGTAGGCGCCGTCGGCAGTGGCGAAGCCGGGGATGACGAGAGAGGGGTCGGGGGTGATCCCGGCCTCGCGCAGGGCACGCTCGTACCCCTCGCGCCTGCCGATGGCGGCCGGGATCTCCGGGTCGAGGTTGATGAACCCGATGCGGGTGTGCCCGGCATCCAGGAGCCGGCGGGTCGCCTTGTAACCGCCCGACGCCTCGTCGGGCAGGATGCACGGCAGCTCCCCTTCCGCGTCGTAGCAGTTGACGAGAACCGTCGGCACCTCACGGGCCGCCTTCGGCAGGCTGACGGCCCGGTGCCAGGTCGTGGCGTACAGGAGCCCTTCCACCCGGTGCTCCAGCATCTGATCGAGCGCGGCGGCCTCCTGCGCGGGGTCACCCTCGCTCGCCGCGATCAGCAGGAACCTCCGATCACCCCAGGCGCGGCTCTGCGCACCCGTGATCACCTCGGCGGCGAAGGGGCCGGTCACGATCTCGGTGATCAGCCCGAACCACCCACTGCGGTTCGCGGCCAGCGCCCGCGCCCCGGCGTTGGGCCGGTAGCCCAGCTCGTCGATCGCCTCCAGGATCCGCCGACGGGTCTCGTCGGGGATGGCGGCGCCGGGCTTGTCGTTGAGAACGAAGGAGACCGTGGTCCGCGAGACACCCGCGCGGCGCGCCACATCGCTCATGGTCACGCGATGCGACTTGTTCGTGGCCACTTCCAGTCCCCTTCGGCCGTCCGGAGGCGCGACATCGCCTCCGGTTTCGCGCTTTAATAACGCGCGTTACTTCCATGTGGCACGGAAATTACGTCCGTCTTGAGCGGCATGTCAATACCTGCGCACGGGCTGCATCAGGCCACTCGCCCGGCGCCCTTCGCTACCCGCGCTCTTCCTGAGAGAGGCAGACAGTCACCATGGCCCGAGCCCAGGCCCCCAACAGCGTCACCGTCCTCGGCGAGTGCGTCGCCGACGTCTTCACCGACCCGGCCAGATCGGGCCCCGACGAACTGGCGCTGCGGGCCCTGCCCGGTGGCGGTCCCGCCAACACCGCCGTGGCCCTCGCCCGGCTCGGCACTCCCACCCGCTTCCTCGGACGGTTCTCCAACGACGTCTTCGGCACCCTCTTCCGGGCCCGCCTCAGCGACTCCGGCGTCGACCTGACCGGCAGCGTGACAGCCCCCGAGCCCAGCACCCTGGCCGTCGCCGACCTCGACGCGACCGGCCAGGCCACCTACACCTTCTACGCCGACAGCGCCGCCGACTGGCAGTGGACGGCCGACGAACTCGCCGGCACCGCGTATGAGGGCACCGTCTGTCTGCACACCGGGTCCCTGGCACTGATACGCCAGCCCGGCGGCAGCCACATCGAGGACCACCTCGCCCGGGCACGCGAGCACGTCACCGTATCCATCGACCCCAACGTCCGCCCCCTGCTCGTACCGCCCTCCGCCTACCGCGAACGGCTCCCCCGGTGGTGTGCCCTCACCGACATCCTCCGCCTCAGCGAGGATGACCTGGCGCTGCTCCTGCCCGGCGCCGGCCCCGAAGAGGCTTGCGACACCTGGCACGCCGCCGGCGTCCGCCTAGTGGTCATCACCCTCGGCTCACGCGGCGCCCTCGCCTCCCTCGACGGCCGCCGTGTCACCGTCCCCACCCCGGCCGTCGACGTCGTCGACACCGTAGGCGCCGGGGACTCCTTCACCGCGGGCCTGCTGCACTGCCTCGCCGTCCTCGGACACCTCGGCGGCCGACTCGACCGGCTGAGCCTCGACGAGGTCGCCGACTCCTGCTCGTTCGCCGCCCGCGTCGCTGCCCTGACCTGTTCCATCGCCGGTGCCAACCCGCCCCGGGCGGGCGAATCGGGACCGGGGACCGGCATCGAACAGCTCCTGCCGCATGCCTGAACACGAAGTGCCCGTTCCGGCAGCGATGACTGCGGGAACGGGCACCGAATCCCGACGGGGCTTCCTCATGCATCCATGGTTCGCCGCCGCTCGTCGGCCGATTCACGCAGCTGCTGCCGTACCTCGGCGTCGATGCCCTGGGCCAGCTTCCGCTGGTGCTTCGCCGTCGAGTGCTGGTAGATCAGCTGGGCCCGCTCCGAGGACTGGCCGGCGCGGACCATGAGGTCCTTCAGCTTGGCGCCGGTGTCAGCCGCCAGGGTGTTGCCGGTGTGGCGGAGGTCGTTGAAGCGGAAGTTGTCCGGCATCCCCGACCACCTGCTCACCGCCCCACCACCGCGCCCCGCTCGCCGGTCGGCCGGACACCTCCGGCTGCTCTACGCCGGGCGCCTTACCGCAGAGAAGGGCATCGAGTCCCTTCTGCGCGCGATGTCCGTCGCCCAGGCCGTCGAACTGAGCATCGCAGCACCTCGCCACCAGTTCCACGGCCTGACTCCGCTCCTGCGCCTCCTCAAGGTCCACGTCCGCTACCTCGGCTGGCTCAGCCGTCCACAGCTGTGGAAAGCCTTCGCCGATCATGACGCCCTCGTCATGCCCTCGACCACCCTCGAAGCCATGGGCCTGGTCGCGCTTGAAGCCCAAGCCTGCGGACTGCCGGTCATCTACCAGCCCGTCCCCGGCCTGAGCGACACACTCGCCTCAACGGGCCTGGCCACCGACTTCACCAACCCGGCCGCGCTCGCCCAGGACCTCAACCGGCTCCGCAGTACCTCCGGCCTCCTGCCCGCCCTCCAGGCAGCAGGCCGCACCAACGCCGCCCACTACCCCCTCACCGCCACGGCAGCGGCCCTGAACGACCTCGGCGAACAGCTCGCCTGACCACCCACGCCGTAACGGGTCTGCACCCGGCTCGTCACTACGCTGAGCGCCGGGACACCACACGGCACGGCCCACGATCGATCGGGAGACCATGGCGCTCGACCTCGACACCGACCGCATCCACCAGCTCCTCCACGACGGCGTCCGCGACAAGATCTACCCCGGCGCCGTCTGGGCCATCGGCGACAGCCTCGGAACCACTGCCAGCGGGACCGCGGGCGTCCTGGATCCCGAACTGCCCAGCGACCCCATGCGGCACGACACCGTCTTCGACGTCGCGAGCCTCACCAAGATCCTCGCCGTATGGTCGACCGTCGGTTGCCTCGTCGACGACGGCAAGCTCCAACTCGACACGCCACTGGGCGATTTCTGGCCCGAGGTGAGCGGGCACCCCCTGGCGCAGGTGACCGCTCGCAACCTGCTCACCCACACCGCCGGCGTCCCACTCCGGGCCAACCTGAAGCACCTGTACGGCACCGATCCCCAGGACATCCGCGACGGCGTCCTCCGCGAGGCCCTCCACCGGCCGCCAGGCCAGGCGGTCGAGTACACCGACCGCGCAGCCCTCATCCTCGGCTACCTCGCCGAACACGTCTCCGGCCAGACTCTCGACGCCCTCGCGGCCAGCCGCGTGTGGCAGCCCCTCGGCATGACACAGACCAGCTTCGGGCCACTGCCCACCGACACGGCCGCACGCTGTGCACCCACCGAACTCGACGACGCCACGGGCACGCATCTGCGCGGCACCAGCGGTAGCGCAGAGACTCCGCCCGCCGGGTACCTGGGGTGGATCCTCTACGATCACTCCGCAGGTCGGCTCGACTGGCGGTCACAGCTCCTTCGCGAAGGCGTCCTGGTACGCCGCCCCCTCCGAACACGTTGAGGTCGACGTGTCCACTCGTATAGGTCATCTCCGTCACTTCGGTGATCCGCGCGCCGTTCAGGAGCAGCTGGATGCGGTTCCCCTCGGTGCGGATGCGATCGGATCACGGGGCATCGAGAACTCCATGACCTAATCGGAGCCAGCTGGTGCGTCGATGATCTCAATGCTGGTCACACCGGTTGGTTGAGCCACGTACGCGGGAGAGAGCATCGCCGCACTGAGGAGATCGCGGTCAGGCCGGCGCCGAAGGAGGCCAGGTCGGACTGGACGCGGTTCGCGTTCGAAGTGACCGACGCGGACTTCCCGGCCCGGCTGGACGGGCCGGGCCGGCATCCGTTGATCTGCTGACCGATCGACGGGGTTGTCGATGAGCGGTGAGCTCAGGGATACGAGACCACGTTGGACGGGATGGTCGATGTGCCTGATGTCGGGGTGCCGGTGTCGTTGATGACGTGCTCGTACTGGCCGTTGCCGCCGAGCGAGACGACCAGGAGGTGGTGGAATTTCACGCCCGGTGTGTTCGGGGCAACGAAGCCGTTGTGCTGGACGATGGTCGGGTCGACGTTGTAGTTGCAGTAGCTGCCGAGGCCCCATGCCTCGTGTGTCGTCACCGAGTCGGCCACTTTGTAGGCCGCGTAGCCGTTGACGGAGCCGTTCTGGATGGCCGCCTGGTTCGGGGCGTCGTACGCCTTCTCGTTCTGGAAGAAGATGGTGCGGCCGCGCTGTCCGTTCCATTGGACGTCGTACTTGTTGAAGTGCTCGACGAACAGGCCGGTGGCGAGGACGTCGTCGCCGTTCACGACGACGCCGTAGTCGGCCCGGTTGGTCTCCCAGCCCACGCCGTCACCGTGGTCGGCGCGCCAGAGCCAGGTGTGGTCGATGATGGTGTGACGACTGTTGATCACCATGCTGGTGGTTGCCTTCCCGGGGCCGGTTCCACCGATGCGGATGAATACGTCCTGCACGGTGATCGGGTTGGCGCTGTGGCCGGCCGAGCATCCGGGTTCGCCGACTTCGAGCAGGGTGCGGGAGTTGACCGGTCCGGCATCGATGAGGAAGCCGGCCAGGCGCACTCCGTCGACGTCGGCGACCTTGAGGGCGGTGACGCCGTTGTTCGGGATCAGCGTGGCGTAGCCGAGTCCGAGCACCACTGTGTTGGGCCGCCTGACGCGGACCGTCTCGTCGAGGTGATAGATCCCAGGGGTCAGCAGCAGGTGGAGTCCCTGGGCGAGTGCCCGATTGAGAGTGGCCGCCGTGACACCCGGTTTGGCCACGTAGAACCGCGACAAGGGCAGTGAGGTGCCTCGCGGCGTGCCGTTGCCCCAGCTGACCCCGCGGGCGTAGGTGCGCTTCGCGGGCAGGAAGACCCGGTACTCGCTTCCCCGCAGGTAGAGGAACGGCTTCTCCCGTGAGATGGGGGTCGTGTCGAGTGTGGTGTAGGGCGGGTTGGGGAAGCTCTGCGCGGGCGCGCCCTGGACGCCGGAGAACACCATGTTCCAGACAGCGTTGAGCCAGCCGCCGATGACGCTGTCGCGGGTGTACCACTGCTGCTGCGAGTACGGTCCGACGTGGCCGTCGATGCGGCTGTCGGCGATGTAGCCGCCGCTGGCCCAGCCGTAGCCGGTGGGGGCGAGGTTGAGGTTCCCGCGGACGTGCATGCGCCGGAAGGGCGCCGCCTGGGAGACGGCCCAACGGTTCGTGGCGTTGGCCGGTACCACCGCGAGGTTCTCGGCGGACCGCCAGAAGTTCGACGTGGCCTTGCCGCCGTTCCATTCGGCGTCGACGGTGATGTCCCCGTTGATGGTCGTCTCGTCGGGAGTCAGCCCGAGGCCGGCGATGGAGGTGTGGAACCCGATCCGGGCGTTGAGCCCGTTGTAGGTGCCGGGCTTGAACAGGAACGCGTACCGGCCGGTGCCGAACTCGTCCGACTCCTGCTGGTGGAACACCTCGTCCAGTTTGGACTGGATGCCGGGGGTCGACGGGTCGAAGACGATGACGTTCGGGCCGAGATCACCGCCGCCGGGCAGGGGCCGCGGCGGCTTGGTCTGTGGGGCGGCTGACGCCGGCCCGGGAAGGGTGACTGCCACGGCGGCGGCCGCGGCACCTGCCGCACCGAGAACGGTGCGGCGGGCGACGGCTGGACGTCCGGGCGAGGAGGAATTCGAAGCAGGGGTCATGGGACTGTCTCCTGGTTCAGATATGAGGGGACAAAGTGGGTGGAGAGTGCGATCTCAGGTCGAGTGGTTGATTCGGGAACGGCAGGAGCGCGGCGGCCTGGCGGAACTGGGGGTCGCGGGGTCGTCGTCCTCCACGGCCGGGATGTTCTGCCGGAATTCGCGGTAATCGCACGCTGGTTGGGCGGCGTTTACGCCGCGCGGCCTTTCCCGTTGAGCGTGTCGGTGCCGTATTCCTTGATCTCGAGCGGCAGGAGCTGCCATGCGTCGATCGAGTAGTTGAGCTGTGCGCCGGGCGCGGTGTGCGCCTGCAGGTGCCAGGGGCCTTCGCCCACGGGGTAGAAGCGCACGGTGAGTACCTGGCCGGTCGAGAGGAAGATCTCGGCGATGGAACGGTCAACTACGACGCGCAGGTCGACCGGCCGACCGCTGGGGCAGGGCATCGTGTAGGTGCCGCCGCGGGCGCGCGGGTCCAGTGAGGCGTGGTCGCGGATCACGACCAACTGGCCTGCGTCGGCGTCGAGGAGGATGTCGAGGTACTCGGAGTCGTCTGGAGCGGTGACCAGTCGCAGGCCGGTCTTGCCGGTGGCTTCGAGACGGGCCGTGAGGTCGAAGCTGCGGCTGACTTCGCCCAGGTCGACGGGAGCGGAGCCTGCGGCCAGCCCGGCTGCGTGGACGGTACGTTCCCCGCGCAGTGCGAGCAGTTCCGCGGCGGGCCGCTGGTGCATCCGGCCGTCCTCGGTCAGTTCTATCTCTCGGGGGAGCGTGAGCGTTCCGGCCCAGCCTTCGGCCTCCGACCACTCCTTGTTGCGGGCTTCCCACGACCAGCCCCACAGCAGCCATCTGCCACCGGGTGCGCGCAGTAGAGCGGGGGCGTAGAAGTCCGGGCCGTGGTCCAGGAGTTGGGGCGGGCCTGCTTCGAAGACGTCGCCGCGGTCCTCGCCGATCAGGGCCAGCACGCCTTGCGGGCCGTCGCGTTCGTACCAGCCGGAGAGGATGAGGGCGCCTCGCCCGGAGGCCGCCGGGAGGTACTGGGGGCACTCCCAGCCTTCGCCGGTGAGCAGTCCGGCGTCGCCGACGGGCTGTGGTGCACGGGCGGAGAAGGGTCCCCGGTAGGTCCAGGTCTGCAGGTCCGGTGAGTCGTACAGCAGGGCCGCGGCGCGGCCGTCGGCGAGTGCGGCGCCGACCAGCATCCGCCAGGTGTTCCCGTCCTGCCAGACGTAGGGGTCGCGGTACATGGTGGTGCCGTCGGGCGGCTCGGGTATGAGCAGGTCACCGCGGGGGCGGAAGGTCAGGCCGCCGTCGCGGGAGATGGCGGTGGTGATCAGCTGGTGCTGCGGACGCTCCTGGCGGTGCGCGGAGTAGAAGGCGACGATCCGGTCGCCGTCGGAGACGGCGTTGCCGGAGAAGCAGCCGTCGGCGTCCTCGCCCCCGGGGGTGGGGGTGAGGGCGATCGGCAGGGGTTCCCAGCTCACCAGGTCGGGGCTGCGGAAGTGGCCCCAGTGCATGTTGGCGTGGTCGGTTCCGTGCGGGTTGTACTGGTAGCAGACGTGGTAGTGGCCGTCGTGGTGGACCAGCCCGTTGGGGTCGTTGATCCAGTTGTGGGGCGGGCGCAGGTGCGCGACGGGACGGTGCCGGTCGCGGTCAAAGGGCGCGGTGGACACACGCGTGCCTTTCGAGGTGTTGGAGAGCGTCGGAGGGGTGAGGGTGGCTCAGCGGAAGGAGCCGGCCACGATGCCCTCGACGAAGTACCGCTGGGCGGCGAGGAAGATCAGCACGCTGGGGATCAGGGCGATGATCACTGCGGCGAGCACGATGGAGATGCTGCCGGTGCCCATGTTTCCCTGCAGGGTCACCAGGCCCAGGGGCAGGGTGAAGTTGTCGGTCGACTGCAGGAAGATCAGCGGGCGGAAGAATTCGTTCCAGTAGGCGGAGAAGGTGAGCACTCCCAGGGTGGCCATCGGGGCGCGCGCCATGGGGGCGTAGATGCGGGCGAAGACCTGGAAGTGGGAGGCTCCGTCCACCCGTGCCGCCTCGCCGAGTTCGCGTGGCATCTGCAGGAAGTACTGCCGCATCAGGAAGGTACCGAAGGCGCCTCCGACGGCGGGCAGGACGAGCGCCATGCGGCTGTCGGTCAGGCCCAGGTACTTGATGATCAGGAAGACCGGGATGATGGTCGTCTGGATCGGGACCATCATGGTGGCCAGGATGACGGCGAACAGGGCCTTGTTGCCGCGGAAGCGGACCATGGCGAAGGCGTAGCCGCTCATCGTGGAGGTGATGAGCTGGCCGACCACGATGAGTCCGGTGACGATCACGCTGTTGAGGAAGAACGCGGTGAAGGGGACCTTGTCGAAGACGGCCTGGTAGTTCGACCAGACCGGATCCGTGGGGATCCACTGCGGCGGATTGTCGAAGGACGTGGCCGGGGTGCGCAGGGAGGTGGCCAGGGCCCACACGAGCGGTGCCACCACCAGCGCGGCCGTAACTGTTAGCACGGTGAGCGACAGCAGGCGTCCGATCCGGACCCGGCGGCGCCGGCGCGGGGCGCGGGCGGTGGTTGCGGGCTGCTTGTCGAGGATGGCGGTCACGAGTAGAACACCCACTTTCGACTCACCGTGAACTGCACGGCCGTGATGATCAGCAGGACGGCGAACAGCACCACGGAGATGGCCGAGGCATAGCCGAACTGGAGGTTCTGGAAGGCCGTCCGGTACACGAGCAGCACGGTGGTGTAGGTCGACTCGCCGGGGCCTCCCTTGGTCATCACGTAGGGCTGGTCGAACAGCTGCATCGTGTTGATCAGTCCGACGGTGGAGGCGAACAGCACGGTGGGGCTGATGAGGGGCAGCTTGATCCGCCAGAACATGCGGGCGGGCGATGCGCCGTCGATCTGCGCGGCCTCCAGGACGTCGCCCGGTACGGAGCCCAGGGCGGCGACGAAGAGGATGAAGGTGAAGCCCAGCTGCTGCCACACGGCGACCAGCACGATGGTGGCCGTCGCTCCCCCGGTGGAGCTCAGCCACGAGACCTCGGGCAGGTGAAGCAGGTCCAGGTAGTAGTTGATGACGCCGAACTGGTCGTTGAACACGTACGCCATCACGATCGAGATGGACGCCGCGGAGGCCAGCATCGGCAGGAAGAACGCCGCGCGGAAGAGGTGCTGCACGATCTTCGACGCCCGCTGGGCGACCAGCAGCGCCAGTCCCAGGCCGAGGGCGACCTGGAGGAACACAATGATCACGGCGAGACCGGAGGTCACCAGCAGCGAGTGGGTGACCGTCTCGTCGCTCAGCACCGCGTCGAAGTTGTCCAGCCCGACGAACTCGGGGCTGGAGATGGCGTCCCACTTGAAGAGGGCCAGGACGAACGAGGCGAGGATCGGCGCCACGGTGAACACGACGACCACGACCAGGGCGGAGGCCACCATGGCGTAGCCGAACAGGGTCTCGCGGCGGGCGCGCCGGTTCTGCGCGCGGCGACGCAGCGCCGCGCTCTGCTCTTCCTGTTGCTCGGGAGGGCGGCCGGACCACGCGCCCGACGGGGCGGACACGCGGCCACGGTTCCGTACAGCCTGTGAAGCCTGTGACATCGACGCCTCACCCTGTCTTCATGGCGGTCTCGAGGTCGCTCTGCAGACCGTCCAGGGCCGCCTTCGCCTTGCCCGAGGACATCGCCTCGGTGGTGCGCTTGTTCAACGCGATGGCCATCGCCTGGTAGTACGGCGGGGCCGGGATCGGCGCGGTCTCGGGGAACTTGGTGAGGGTGTCGTAGAAGACGTGCCAGTTCTTGGGACCGGTGGTGGAGTACCTCTCGGCCGTCATCATCGACTTGCGCGGGAACGTGGTGGTGTTGCCCGGCATCAGCACGTCCAGGTTCTTCGCGGACACCAGGGACTTCACGAACTCCCAGGCGAGATCCTTGTTCTTGGACGACTTGAGGATGCCGTAGCCACCCGCGCCGAACAGGTGCCGCTGACTGCGCCACTTGGGGAAGTACTGCACGTCGAAGGAGCCTGTCTTCATGCCGGCGTTGTGCAGGCCGCCCGCCCAGAACCCGCCGCCGACCGACATGCCGATCTTGTTGCTGGCGAACAGGCCCTGCAGCGTGGCGCCGCCACCGACGTCAGGCTTGGCCGACAAGCCCTCCTTCTGCAACTGGATCATGTAGTCGAGGGACTCGACGACCGGAGCGGAGTTGGCGGTCGGATCCCCCCAGCGCCAGCCGCCCTTGCGGCCGGCCGCGGCGGGGTCGTTCGGGTAGAAGGTGTTCCACAGCCAGTCGCCGCCGTCCCACTTGCCCTCCGTCAGCAGGTTGCCGCCGTTGGCGTACATCCACGACGTCCAACTGCCCCACAGCCGCACCACCCAGTTGTAGGGGACGGCCGAACCACCCTTGCGGGCAATCTTGGTGGCGATGTCGTAGAAGTCGTCCTTGGTCCAGTCGTCGGCCGGGCGCCCCACCCCCGCCTTATCGAACAGGGAGGTGCTGTAGAACATGTTGCCGGCGTTGAAATCGGTCGGCAGTTCGTACAGGTGGCCCTGGTACATCATCGCTTCGATCAGCGCCGGGTGGACGTCGGCGAAGTACGACTTGAGCTGGGACGCGTCCCGCTTCACATAGTCGTCCAGCGGTTCGGCCAGGCCCTTGGCCGCGAAGAGCTGCAGGCCCTCGGTGGCGACGGAGGCGATGTCGGGAGCGTTGCCGGCGGCGATCTGGGTGAGCAGCTTGCTGAAGAAGTCGTTCCAGTCCGTGCCCGAGATGCCGGTGAACTTCACCTTCATGCCGGGGTGCGCCTTCTCGAACGGCGCGGCCACCTTGCTCAGCTTGTCCGCGGACGCCTGGTCGGTGAAGACCAGCACGTTCAGCACGTTCGAGGCGGAAGAGCTCGACGAGCCGGAGGAACAGGCGGAGGCCAGCCCGCCCACGCCCGCTGCCGCGGCGGAGGCGACGCCGGCTCTCAGCACGCCACGGCGGCTGAACGGCTCCTTGAAAATGCCAGAGGACATGTGTGTACCCTCACTGTGTTCCAAGTACTGACAGGGATGACGACCGGTTGCGACGGTCGCCTGTCGTTGTGTGAATGCTTCGCCGTCCCGGGTTCAGAGCCGGGGCGGCGAAGTGACCGATGCCCGCGCCACCAGCGGGCAGTGCAGCACTTCCTGTGCGACCGGGCCTGGTGGCGAACCCGGCGTTCCGGTGAGCGCGAGCAGTTGTGCGACGGCCCGCGCCCCCATCTCGTAGTGCGGGAGCTGGACCGTGGTCAGCTGGGGGTAGAGGGCCTCGGCGACCAGCTCCTGGTTGTCGAACCCCACGACAGACAGGTCGTGAGGGATGGACAGTCCCAACTCGGCGGCAGCCCGGTAAGCGCCGGCGGCCATCCGATCGGTGTAGCAGAACAACGCCGTCGGGCGCTGCTCCGCCGTCAGCAGACGCCGGGCGGCCCGGTAGCCCGAGTCCACATCACCGCCGACCGTGTCGAACGGCACCGCCGTCTCGGCGGCGACCAGGGACGGGTCGTAGGGGATGCCGGCCTCGGCCAGCGCCTTGCGGTAGCCCTCCAAGCGGCCCTCCCGGGCGGGAAGGTCGCGGGTCTGCACGGTCACACCGATCCTGCGGTGCCCGTGGTCGATCAGCTCGCGCACCGCGGTGTAACCGCCCTGGACCTCGTCGGGCACCACGAAGGGGACGGCGGGGTCGTCGCAGCGCGCGTCCAGCAGCGCGGTGGGCGTCGAGCGCAGCGCCTCGGGCAGTTCCACGATGCGGTGGTACATGGCCGCGTACAGCACGCCGTCCACCTGCCGCTGGAGCAGCATCTCGATGCTGGTGCGCTCCAGTTCCGCATCGCCGCTCGTGTTGACCAGCAGCAGCACCAGGCCCTGGGCCGCGGCGGCCTCCTGGGCACCCAGGATCATCCGGCCGGCGTGGGGGGTGGTGGCGATCTCGTCGCTGACGAAGCCGATGGTCTGCGAGCGCTGCGTCGTCAATGCCTGCGCCAGACTGTTCGGCGCGTATCCGAGCTCCTCGGCGACCCGCCAGATGCGCTGCTGGGTCTCCTGGCTGATCCGCTTGCCCTCGACCCGGTTGAGGACGTTCGACACCGTCGCCTTGGACACGCCTGCCGCGGCAGCCACGTCCTTGATCCCGATCCGGCGCACCATCATCCCCGCCCATACTGGTTGAAACTGGGTTGCCTAACCGGTTAGGCAACCATGTGCACATGAGAGTGCCTTCGGCCAAAGCTCCTGTCAATGGCTGGTTACAAACTCATGTCCAGGCATTTGCGCGGGGGGGTGCGTACCCACGGTCCCGGGGCGCCGTCGGCCGACCCTCGGACGGGAGCCGGAGGCGGAGGACTGGCGGCGGCACTACTCGCCTTCCCTCGACGGCCGGCCCCGTTTGCCCCGCACCGGGGGCCGGCCGTCGACCAGCGGCAGAAGCTGGGTGATGTCGTTGCGGTGCCCGCCAGTGTGCGACACGCGCAGCGGGGTGCCGTGGGCATCGTCAGCACATGATGCTTCGAGCCCGGCCGCGCACGGTCAACCGGACTCGGACCGACTTTTGGGCTGCTCCCCCCCCGCTTGGCCGGCACATGCGAGGAGTCCACGGTGACGCGGGAGAAGTCCAGGCGGTCCGCCGCCCGCAGCACCCGCTGAAGCTCCTCCCACACATCGGCCTCCTGCCATTCAGCCAGCGGCCGCCAGCAGGTAAGCCGCCATCAGGCCGTAACACTCCTCCATGGAGCATCGTTCGGCTGGCTCCCGCAATGAGACCGGGGCCTGTCCGGATGGCGGGGAGGAACACCGGACAGGCCCTGGTGGATTGAGGTGAGGTCAGCCCCGGTGCAGCCAGGCGGTGGTGTCCGGCGGCAGCAGACCCTCATCGTCCAGCAGCCCCGAGGCGAGGAGGGGGCTGTGGCCTGCGGGGAGGGAAACGGGCTGGTCGGACAGGTTCACCGCGCACACCACGCCGTTGCCCCGCTCGAAGAGCAGCGTGCCCTGCGGGCTCTCCAGCCAGCGGAACTCCTCGCCGCGCAGGCCGGGCTCGGTGCGGCGCAGGCGCAGGGCAGCGCGGTAGAGCTGGAGCATGGAGGCGGGGTCGGCCCGGTTGGCCTCGGCGGTGTACGACTTCCAGTCCTCGGGCTGGGGCAGCCAGGGCGCGGCGCCGGAGGTGCTGAAGCCGAACGGCGGGGTGTCACCGGTCCACGGGAGGGGGACTCGGCAGCCGTCGCGACCGCGGAGGGTGTGGCCGGAGCGTTCCCAGATGGGGTCCTGGAGGAGTTCCTCCGGGATGTCCTCGACCTCGTAGAGGCCCAACTCCTCACCCTGGTAGACATACGCGCCTCCCGGCAGGGCCAGCATCAACAGGGCCGCCGCCCGGGCGCGGCGTGTCCCGAGAGCGAGGTCGGTGGGGATCGGCCGGTCCCGGAACAGGGCCTGGACGCCGGTGTCGGCGCGGCCGTAGCGGGTGACGTGGCGCGTCTCGTCGTGGTTGGACAGCACCCAGGTGGCGGGCGCGCCGACGGCGGCGAGGCTGGTGATGCTGCGGTCGATGACATCGCGCAACGCGCCTGCGTCCAAGGGGCACTTGAGGAAGTCGAAGTTGAAGGCGGTGTGGAGCTGGTCCGGGCGGAGGTACTCCGGCATGCGGCGGGGGCGCACATG
Source organism: Streptomyces sp. SID5464 (assembly GCF_009862985.1). Lineage (NCBI taxonomy): Bacteria > Bacillati > Actinomycetota > Actinomycetes > Kitasatosporales > Streptomycetaceae > Streptomyces > Streptomyces sp. SID5464. The sequence continues at coordinate 175,467 of NZ_WWIQ01000022.1, forward strand.
GGCCTCTGCGACGAAGACGCGGGGGTCGGGGTAGCTGTCCGCGATGGCGCGCCAGCTGCGGAAGATGTCGTGCAGTCCGTCGCGGTCCCAGTGCGGGTGGTCCTGCTGGCCCTCGCCCGTGAGGACGGAGAACTCGGTCAGCCCGAGGTCGGGCAGCGCCGGGTCCTTGACCATGCCGTGGGCGACGTCGATGCGGAAGCCGTCGACGCCGAGGTCGAACCAGAAGCGCAGGATGGACTCGAACTCGGCCCGGACCTCGGGGTTGTCCCAGTTGAGGTCGGGCTGTTCGGGGGCGAAGAGGTGGAGGTACCACTGGCCGTCGGGCGTGCGGGTCCAGGTGGGGCCGCCGAAGGCCGCGTGCCAGTCGTTCGGGGGCAGGGAGCCGTCCTCGCCCCTGCCGTCGCGGAAGATGAACCGCTCCCGCTCCGGCGAACCGGGCCCGGCGGCCAGCGCCTGCTGGAACCAGGCGTGCTGGTCGGAGACGTGGTTGGGAACGATGTCCAGGATCACGCGCAGGCCCAGCTCGTGGGCCTCGGCGATCAGCTGCTTCGCCTCATCGAGGGTGCCGAACGTGGGGTGGATGTCGCGGAAGTCGGAGACGTCGTAGCCGCCGTCGGCCAGCGGGGACGGGTACCAGGGGTTGATCCAGATCGCGTCGACGCCGAGGTAGGCCAGGTACTGCAGTCGGGAGCGCAGGCCGGCGATGTCGCCGGTGCCGTCGCCGTCGCCGTCGGCGAAGCTGCGTATGTAGACCTGGTAGATGGCGGCCCTGCGCCACCAGTCGGCATCGGCTGCGGCTTCGGCGGGCAGCGCGGTGGGGGTCGGATTGCTCATGGTGCTCGGTCCTGACTGTCTGAAGAGGAGGGTGGGGGTGGTGGTGGTCAGCCCTTGACCGAGCCCTGGAGGAGCGCCTTGACGAAGTGGCGTTGCAGAACCAGGAACACGAGGATCGTGGGAGCCATGATGAGAAGGGCGCCGGCGTTCAACAGGACCTGGTCGGTGCTGTATTTCGTGGTGAACGCCTGCAACGCGCCTGCCATGGTGCGCTTGTCGGGGTCGTCGATCAGCACCAGGGCGAGCAGGAACTGGTTCCAGGTGGACAGGAACATCAGCAGCGCCAGGGACGCGATCGCGGGGCGGGCGAGCGGCAGGTGGATGTGGAACAGCGCGCGCCAGGGGCCGGCGCCGTCCATGCCCGCCGCCTCGGACAACTCCTTCGGTACTCCTGCGAAGTGCGCCCGCATCCAGAACACCGCGAACGGCATGTTCATCCCGATGAGCGGCAGGATCAGCGCCCACTGGGTGCCCAACAGGCCCATGGCCCTGGTCTGTTCGTAGAGGGGGACGATGACGATCTCGTACGGCAGGGTCAGTGTCAGGACGAGGACCGTGTAGAAGACGCCGCCCAGCGGGATCTCCAGTACGGCGATCGCGTACGCGGCCATCGTCGCGATCAGGACCGCGGCGGGGACGACGCCGAGCACGATGAGCGTGCTGGACTTGAGCAGGGTCGTGATGTTGGCGACGTTCCAGGCGTCGACGAAGTTGTGCCAGTGCGGGTCGGACGGCCAGCTCAGTCCGGAGGGGAACGTGCCCTGGGGGGCGAGGGCCGCGCTGACCATGCTCAGGAGCGGTACGACGGAGTAGAGCGCGGCGGCGGTGATGAGGATGAGTCCGGGAGCGCGACGGCGAAGTGCGCGTGCGGTGTGCGTGCGTGCGGGCATCGGACTACTTCTCCCGGAACAGGCGCTGGAGCGGGACGACTACGGCGATCACGACCAGGGCGAGGACTACGGCGAGCGCGGAGGCCGCGCCGAGGCGGGCGTCGTTGAAGGCCAGGTTGTAGACGGCGACACCGGGGACCATGGTCTGGGTGCCGGGGCCGCCCTGGGTGGAGAGGTAGACGACGTCGAAGCTGGCGAGCGCGGCGATGATCGTGATGGTGACGCAGACGCCGATCTCGTTGCGCAGTCCGGGCAGGGTGACGGCCAGGAACTGGCGGATGGGGCCTGCGCCGTCGATGCGGGCCGCCTCGTACAGGCTGTTGTCGATCTTTCCGATGCCGGCCAGGAGCAGCATCGTGCACAGTCCGGTGGAGAGCCAGGTGCCGATGAAGCCGACCGCGGTCAGGGCCCAGGTGAAGTCGGCGAGCCAGGGGCGGGCGACGTCGTCGAGGCCGATGGCGCGCAGGAGTTGGTTGACCACGCCGTTGTCGGAGTACATCCACGTCCAGGCGACACCGGCGGCGGCGCCGGGAATGATCTGCGGCAGGAAGAGCAGCGTGCGGGCCAGTGCTCCGGTGAAGCGGCCTCGCAGCTGCCGTAGTACGGAGGCGGTGATCAGGGCGATCGTCACCGGCAGGATGGTGAAGAACAGGATCAGGTAGAAGGCGTGGAGCAGGGAGGAGAACTGCTCGTTGTCCGTGAAGACCTGGGTGTAGTTCTTCAGGCCCACCCAGGTGGAGGCGCCGACGCCGTCCCAGTCGTAGAAGGAGTACTGGATGGACATCAGGACCGGGCGGAAGTTGAAGACGCCGTAGAAGGCGAGGGCGGGGAGGGCGAAGAGCCAGCCGGCCCACCGCCGGGCCCGGAGCCGGTGGCGGCTGCGGGTGGCGGTGGCGCCGGCGGGCGACTTGATGGATCGCATACTGCTCAGCTGCTCTTCAGTGCGTCGGCGTAGGTGGTCTGGAGGGTCTCGACCATCGCGGCGGGCTCGACCTTGCCGGAGACCAGCAGCTGAAGCTGCTGGGTCAGCTTGGTGCTGAGGGCCGGGGCGGCGTTCTGCAGCCAGCTGTCGAAGCCGTTGTCGGCGGCGATCGCGGCGTAACCGGCCTGGATCTGTTCGGTCAGCGTGCCCGACAGCGACGGCTTGCCCGGGGCGGCCGTGCCGGAGGTCAGGGCAGCGTAGCCGTTGTCGACGGCGACCTTCGCGGCCTCGGGGGTGGTGAGGAAGTCCAGGAACAGGGCGGCGGCGTCCTTGTTCTTGGAGCGAGCGGCGATGGAGAAGGCGAGGGTGTTGCTGGTCATGCCCGCGTACGGGCCGTCCTGCGTGGCCGGCGGCATCGGGAAGACGCCGTACTTGCCCTTGAAGTTCTTGTCGAGGGTCTGCGTGATCCAGCTGCCCTGGAAGAAGAACAGGCCCTTGCCGCCGGTGAACTTGCCGTACGACGCCTCCTGGTTGAGGGCGTTGACGTCGGAGGCGAAGTAACCGGCCTTGATCCACTTCTGCAGTGTCCCGGTGGCCTTGACCGCCTCCGGGGTGTCCAGGTTCGCGCCCGGCTGGTGGTACACGATGTCGCTGAGCTTCTCGGCGCCCATGTAGTCGCCCAGCAGCAGGTTGTAGAGGTGGCCGATCAGGCCGTCCTGGTTGGATGCGACGATCGGGGTGATGCCTGACTTCTTCGCCTTGGCCATGACGGCTTCGAGGTCCGAGACGGAGCCGGGAACCTTCTTCATGCCGACCTTGGCGGCCAGCTCCTTGTTGTAGAAGACGCCGACCAGCGGGCCCGCCGAACCGCCCGCCTGATACAGCGGACCGCCGCCGACCGCGCCGTTCGACACGCGTCCGGGCGCGAGCGCGGAAGCCGGGACCTTCGAGCTCCAGCCGTACGCCTTGTCGTAGGCGTCGAGGTTGGTGAGCAGGTTGTCCTTGACGCCGCCGAGGAGGTCGTAGGGCTGGACGAGGTCGGGCGTGGAGTCGGAGGCCAGCAGCCTCGGCAGGACGGTGTTGTAGTTGTTGTCCGCCTCGACCCGCAGCTTCACCTTGATCTTCGGGTACTTGGCCATGAAGGCGTCCGCCAGGCCCTGCTCGTACGTCTGCAGGCCGGCCGCGGAGAACAGGGTCAACTCCGCGGGGGTGTCGGCGACGGCGGTGTTGACGGCGGTCGGCGTCGGGTTCGCCGCCGCGCCGGAGTCCGAGCCGGAGCCGGGAGCACTGCACGCGGCCAGCGTCACCAGCGCGGACACCGCGGCGACGGACGCCAGCGGGGCACGCAGGCGTCGGCCGGCGATTCTGACGGGGGAGGTGGGGTGCTGCTCGGGCATGATGCCTCCTCGCATCCATGCGGCTGCCGGTCCAGGGCACGGTCGGCAGACAGAGGTCGGCGAGCTTCCCGACCGGGCCACAGGGGATACGAAGGTCGTTTCGGAAGCGTTTCCGTTCCCGAAAGAGTGAGGCGGCCGAGCAAGCCTGTCAAGTAACGAACCCGCAACATACATGTGACGTGCTGAAACGATCAGATTGCCGGACAGGGTAGCGATCGGCATCATCGAGATTCTCGGAAACCCTTCCGAAGATTCCGGAAGCGTTTCCTATTAGCTCGGCCGGTGGGTTAGCCTTCCGGCATGGCGCAGAGCTCCCAGAAGATCAACATGGCCGACGTGGCCCGTGCCGCCGGCGTCTCGATGGCCACCGCCTCCCGCGCGCTCAACAACGACTACGGCGTATCCGAGGCCACCCGCCGCCGCGTCCTCGCGGTCGCCGAGGAGCTCTCCTACGTCGTCTCCCCCGAGGCGTCCCGCCTGGCCGGCGGCGCCACCGGCCGGGTCGCGGTGGTCGTACCGCACATCTCCCGCTGGTTCTTCGCGGCGCTGCTGGAGGGACTGGAGTCGGTCCTGCGCGCGGCCGACCTGGACGTGCTGCTCTACCACGTCGACGGCATCGAGGACCGCCACGACTTCTTCCACCGCCTGCCCGCCCGCCGCAAGGTCGACGCCGTCGTGGTCCTGGCCTTCCCCGTCGGCGAGGAGGAGCAGCGCCGCCTGGAGCTGATGGGCGTCACGATCATCGCCGCGGGCGGCCAGCACGCGCCCTACCCGAACGTCTCCATCGACGACGAGACCGCCGGCCGCCAGGCCATGGACCACCTGCTCTTCCTGGGCCACCGCCGCATCGCGATGATCGCGGCAGTCGACCCGGACCAGCCGGACGAGGTCCAGCCGTCGGGCCGCTCGAACGCGTACTACTCCGCTCTGCGCGACGCCGGCATCCCGGTCGACGAGCGGCTCGTCGTCACCGTCGACTGGGGCGGCGACCAGGGCGCCGACGCCATGGCCAAACTCCTCAGCCAGCCCGAGCCGCCCACCGCCGTATACGCCCACTCCGACCAGGTCGCCCTCGGCGCGATCCGCACACTCCGCCGCGCCGGACTGCGCATCCCCGACGACATGTCCGTCATCGGCATCGACGACCACCCGGTCGCCGAGCTGACCGACCTGACCACGGTGCGGCAACCGGTACGCGAGCAGGGAGAGCGTGCCGGGCGGATGCTCCTGGACATCCTGCGCGGCGAGGAGACAGAACACGACGTCGTCGTACCGACACAGCTGGTGATCAGGGGTAGTACGGCGCCGCCGCGCGGGTAACCCTGTTCACCCGTCGGCACAGATTCCGTACTTCGAGTCTCGTCACCCGCTCCATGATGAAACCCCAGGTCAGTGGCCTGGGTCTGTTTGTTATCTCCGTTCCAAGGTCCCGCTCCAGCGTTCGTACGGCCTGCGACAGCGACGGCTGCGGCATCCCATCCGGTCGCGTCGGTGCGGGTGGCTCGCTGACACACTCCCCTCTTCCGGGTCGCCGTTCCTCCGGGCCGTCATCGCCGCTGTGCGGCCAGTCGGACGGATGCGTTGGCGGCGCCGTAGCCGCCGTAGCCGGCGGTGCGTTGGACGATCTCGAAGAAGACGCGGCCCACGGTGGCCGTGTAGCAGTGGCGGAACTCGCCTCCGTGTTCGTCGCGGTCGTAGAGGATGCCGAGTTCCTGGTACGTGTCCAGCTCGCCGGGGGCGAAGTCGTAGCGGGCGTCGAGATCCTCGTAGTAGTTGGCGGGGATCTTCAGCAGTTCCGCGCCGGCGGCACGGGTGCGGCGGGCGGCTGCGGTGATGTCGTCGGTGGTGAGGGCGATGTGCTGGGAGCGGGTGCGGGTGTCCGTGGCCGGGCTGGGGGCCAGGTTGAGGACAAGGCGCGGGGCGCCGTGGGCGCCGGTCAGGGCCCTGCTGCGGAAGAGACCGTAGGGGTCGGCCAGGTCGACGCTTTCGTGCGGGCGCAGGCCCAGCACCGCGCGGTGGAAGAGGACGGCTTCGTCGAAGTGGTGCCAGGGCTGGGTCAGGGCCACGTGGTCGAAGCCGGTGACGGTCCCGTCTGGTGAGGGGGTCCGCCGCGGGTTGGCCGTAGCCGTGAAGTCGCTGGTCCAGTCGGCATGTCCAGGGCGTCCGGTGACGCAGAAGAACAGTTCGGTGCCGTCGGGGGCGGCGACCGCGTCCAGCGGGACGTCCTGGCTGCTGCGGCGTCGGGGCAGGACGGGGGCGAGCAGGGACTCGGCGCGATGGGCGGCGGCGCTCGGGTCGGGGGTCTCCAGGCCGATGGCGGTCAGGGACGTGCCGTCGATGGGGGTCCCCCCGCTCGAGCGCAGCCGAGAGTAGGGGAGGGTTCCGGTGCCGTGGTTGACCAGGATGCGGGCGTCGCCCTGTTCCCAGAGGTCCACCGGCTTTCCGGTGTGCCGTCCGGTGCGCCGGAAGCCGAGTGCGGTCAGGAGAGTGGTCACGGGCAGCGGGTCGGCGGTGGCGAGTTCGGCGAAGGCCACGCCGGTCGGGACGACCGGGGCCGGGAGCGGGGAGATGCCCGCGCTCTCCTCCAGGGCGATCAGCGAGCGCAGCGCGTCGACGGCGGTGCTGCCCGCGTCCGCCTGGCGGAACACGTCGTTGAAGACCTCCAGGGAGAGCGGGCCGCGGTAGCCGGCGTTCACGGCGTGGCGGACGAGGGAGGTCACGTCGAGGCCGCCCTGGCCGGGGAAGCAGCGGTAGTGGCGGCTCCATTGCAGGACGTCCATGGC
>NZ_WWIQ01000022.1:182379-387702 GCF_009862985.1 Streptomyces sp. SID5464
GGACGTCCATGGCGAGCAGCGGGGCGTCGGCGAGCTGGAGGAAGAAGATCTTCTCGCCGGGGATGTCCTCGATGCCCTTGGGGTTTGAGCCGCGCGAGAGGATGTGGAAGCTGTCCAGGCAGACCCCGAGCGCGGGGTGGCCGGCCTGTTCGACGATGCGCCAGGCGTGGTCGTAGGTGCTGACGTGCCGCCCCCAGGCGAGCGCCTCGTAAGCGATCCGGATGCCGAAGTCCTGGGCCAGGTCGGCGAGTCGGGCGAGTTGCGCGGCGGCGAGGGCGTCGTCGTCCACGGCCTGCGGGGAGACGTTGGAGCACACCAGGAGCGTGTCGGCACCGAGCCTGCGCGTGACGTCGAACTTGCGCTCCGCCCGGCGCAGACTGCGTACGAACTCCGCCTCCGGAACGGCCTCGACGTCCCGCATGGGCTGGTAGAGGTCGATGGTAAGGCCGAGGTCGACGGCGCGGGCGCGGATCTCCTCCGGGGACAGGGGGCCGGCGAGCATGTCGTTCTCGAAGATCTCCACACCGTCGAAGCCGGCGCGGGCGGCGGCGGTCAGCTTCTCGGCGAGGGAGCCGCTGAGGCTGACCGTGGCGATGGACTTACGCATCCTGGTCGCACCCTTCGGCCTCTGCGATGCTGATCCAGGTCTTCCCGGCACGTTCGGCGGCGCCGGCGAACGCCTGCTGGGCCTTCTCGAGCGAGAAGCGGGCCTCGATGACGGCTCCGGGCCGGGCTGCGGGCAGCTCGGCGATCGCGGTGGTGAAGTCGCCGGGGTGGTCGTAGATCATCGATCCGCGGAGCACCAGCTGGCGCCGGACCACGTCGTCGGTGGTCAGCGGCAGTTGGTGGGGGTTGAGGCCGATCAGGACGAGGGTGGCACCGGGGGCGGCGCGGTCCACGGCCGGGCGCAGGGCGGGCGCGTGGCCGGACGTTTCGAAGACGTACGTGAACCCGGTGCGGCCGTCGTCGGGTGTCGCGCCCAGCCGCTCGGCGCGGGCGAGGCGTTGCGGGTGCGGTTCGGTGACGACCGGCCGGATGCCGAGGCGGGCCAGGATCAGGCAGACCAGCAGTCCCTGGGCCCCGGCGCCGACGACCAGACAGCGGTCGGCGGGGGTCACTCCGCTGCGCCGTACAGCGGCCCGGGCCACGGTGTACGGCTCGGTGGCGGCGAGGTCGGCGCCTGTGAGGCCGTCCGGGACCGGGTGGGCGAAGTGCGCGGGCAGGGCGACGCGTTCGGCGAGGACGCCGGGGGCGTTCAGCCCGACGATGGCCCGGTGCGGGCAGGCCGAGGTCAGGCCGGTGAGGCAGTCGGCGCACTTGAGGCAGGCGTAGTTGGGTTCGATGACGACCCTCTGGCCCACCTGGCGGTCCCGTACGTCGCTGCCGACGGCGGCGATCCGGCCGAAGCCCTCGTGGCCCATGACCCACGGGGTCGCGGGCGGCAGGCGCTTGCCGTGGAAGACGGCGAGGTCGGTGCCGCACAGGCCCACTCCGACCATCCGGACGATGACGTCGTGCGGGCCGCAGACGGGCTCCGGCCAGTCGTCGACGGTCTCGATCCTGTTCGGCCCCGTGAGGACAGCTGCTTTCACCAGAAACTCCTAGCGGTCCGCTAGACGGATCAATCAATCCACTGTGCGGTCAGAATAGAAGGCAGACGAGCCCTCAACAAGGCCGAGAGCCTCACAAGAACGAGGGCTGGACAAGAGCAAGGGGCCCCGGCGGCAAGGCGCCGGGGCCCAGAAAGCCCCCGACCCGCTCGGGGGGGGGCTCCGTCAGGCGGTCGCGTCCGCCGCCGCGGTCCGCTGCCGTACGGTCTCCGGGGCCCCGGCCACATCATCGTCGCCCCGCATGCGCAGCGCGACGAGGAAGGAGACGGCGCAGCCGAGGGCGATGTAGGCCGCCACCAGCGTCCAGCCGCCGTCCGCCCAGATCACCAGGGAACTGGCGATGAACGGGGTGAAGCCGCCGCCGACCGCGCTGGCGAGCTGGTAGCCGACGCCGGCACCGCTGTAGCGGTACTCGGGGCCGAACATGTCGGTGAACAGGGATTGCTGGACGGAGACCGCCATGTCGTGCGCGATGTTCACCAGCAGCACGGCGCAGGCGATGATCAGCACCATGGAGCCGGACTCCATCGCCCAGAAATACGGCCCCGCGCTCACGGCACCGACCAGCGCGCCCCAGCAGTACACCTTGCGCCGGCCGAAGCGGTCGGCGAGGTAGGCGAAGGCCGGGATGGTGAGGACGGCGAGTCCGCCGACCGCCAGGTTGACGTCGAGCAGGCTGTCGCGGTTCAGGCCGAGTTCGTCGGTGCCGTAGGCGAGGCCGAAGGTCGTCACGCCGTAGAAGGTGAACAGTTCGACGAAGCGCAGCCCGATGATGGCGAAGAAGCCCTTGGGGTTGGACTTGACCGCGGCGATCAGCGGCACCCGAGGCTTCTTCTCCTCGCTCATCGCGGCGACCTTCTTGGTGAAGACCTCGGACTCCTCGACCCTGGCCCTGATGATCAGCCCGACGATCACCAGGCCCGCGCTGACCAGGAACGGGATGCGCCAGCCCCAGACCCGGAAGGCCGCGTCCGAGGTCGCACCCGACATGATCTTGGTGATGAGGGTGGCGAGCAGCAGACCGACCGAGGCGCCGACCTGGACGCCGCTGCTGTAGAGGGAGCGCCACTTGGCGGGGGCGTTCTCCACCGCCATCAGCGCGGCGCCGCCCCACTCACCGCCCACCGCGAAGCCCTGCGCGGCGCGCAGCACCACCAGCAGCACGGGGGCCCAGATCCCGGCCTGGGCATAGGTCGGCAGGACACCGATAAGTGTGCTGGCCACGCCCATGATCAGCATGGTGAGGACGAGCATCCGCTTGCGGCCGAGCCGGTCGCCGAAGTGGCCGAACACGATGCCGCCCAGCGGGCGGAAGAGGAAGCCGACGCCGAAGGTGGCCCAGGCCGCCAGGGTGCCCACGGCCGGCGAAGCCCCCGGGAAGAACAGGTCGCCGAAGAGGAGGCCGGCGACGATGCCGTAGAGGAAGAAGTCGTACCAGTCGACGACGGCTCCCATGAAGCTGGCGATCGCCGCCCTTCTCGCGACGCCGGGGGCTCCGGCGCTGGTCGCGACCGGCTTCTGCGCTCTGCTCATCTCACGTACTCCCTTGGATGCTGCGGCTCCCGCGACCCGGTCGTGCCGTGCGAGCGGTGCGCGGCACGTCGGCGTCGGGACACGGATGGCTACGGTGGGGACAATTGCCTGGGCGACGGCGGCGCTCGGCGGGTGTGGAGCGGCGTCACCGGCAAACCGGGCCATCGCCACAGCGTGCGGGCGGCGACCCTCAAGACAAGGTCCATTGAGCGGACCGTTTGAACCAAGTAGCGGAAACATACGATGGGGAGTTTCCGCCATCAAGGGTCACACCAAGATTTCTTAGGCTTTACGGTTCCCGTGGTCCGCCTGGTGGACTACCGTCATGGGTGAGCGCAGCTGGCGGGCACCAGCAGGTGCCGCGCGGTGCCGACCAGTACGGGGAGGGATCCGTGAACGACAGGGATGCACAGACCGAGGCGGTCAGGGAGCAGGGCGGTACGGGCGTCCGCAGCGTGCGGCGCGCCCTGGACATCCTCGGCCTGCTGAGCGAGGAACGCCCCGTCATCTCCCTGCGTGAGATCACCGACGCCACCGGACTGGCCAAGACCACCGTCCTGCGCCTGGTCCAGACCCTGGAGGAGTGCGGCCTGCTGTGGTCGCATCCGGCCGGCTACACCGCCGGACCGGGCCTGTGGCGCTGGGCTTACCTGGCCCGCAGCCAGTGGGAGGTGCCGCACGAGACCCGCAAGGTCATGCGCGACCTCGCCGACCGGCTGGGCGAGACGGTCAACGTCTTCGTCGCCCGCGATGTGAGCCGTGTCTGTGTCGCGCACGAGGAGAGCCCGCACCCGCTGCGCCACGTCGTCGACGTCGGCGACGAACAACCCCTGTGGGCCGGCGCCTCCTCCAAGATCCTGCTGCGCGACGCCTCCGACACCCTGCTGCGCCGCATCGCCACGACCTCCCCACACGGGGAGGCGCACACCGACCAACTGCGCGCCTGGGCACAGGAGGCCGCGCACCGCGGCTACGCGGTCAGCAGCAGCGAGTGGGACGAGGGCCTGACCGCCGTCGCCGTCCCGGTGACCAGCCGCTCCGGCAAGGTCATCGCCTCCCTCTCGCTCAGCGGGCCCAGCCAACGCTTCCCCTACGAGGCCGTGGAACGCTTCGCCACCGACCTCGCGGAGTCGGCCGCGCTCATCTCCGCCCAGGGCTTCAGCCACCCGCTCAGCCAAGCCCACTGAACCCGAGAGGCGCCGTAGAGCCATGGGCCCGGTGACCCCGAACAACCGGTGCCCGGCCTTGGCACGGCGAGGAGCCCGGGCGTCGGGACTGGTGGCCGGGCTTTCGTCGGCAGCCGTGCCGGGAGGCCGGCTGCCTGTTCCTACTCGGACCGGCGCTGGGGCCTTCCGGTGTGCGGGACCCGGTTCGGACATGTTGATCACGCGGCTGAATCGGCGACGCCGCGCTCGGAACGGGCACCCGCCCGGCGTGTTCGTCAGAGGGCCGCGGCCGTAGTACTGGCGGACGAGAAGCTGGACCGTGCGGCGCGCGCGTCGCGGATCGACGAGCCGCGCCTCGCAGGATGAGGACCGGCCGGCTCAACGAGCATGCCGGTGGCGATGAGGGGTTTGCGGCCGATCCGGTCGGCGAGGTGGCCGGTGGGGCCTGTCCGGTGCCTCCACGAGATCGGGTGGAGGCCCTGTGGAAGGGAACCAGCGTCAGCACCTCGGCCGAGAGGTACGCGGCCAGGTCGCGTTCCGCGAGGTAGCGCCGATCCGCGTCGGCGGGTTGTGCTCAGGCGGGTCGGGTGGGGGCCCGTAGTTCGATCTTGTATCCGCCCTGTGGGGAGGGTTCGGCGGTGAGGGCGCCGCCCAGCAGTTCGGCGCGTTCCCTCAGGCCGATCAGGCCGTGCCGGGCGCTGGGCAGGGCGACGGACGGGCGGGTGGGGGCGGTGTTGGTGACGGTGACGCCGAAGTGCTGCGCGTCGTGCCACAGGCGCACCTCGGCGCGGGCGCCGGGGGCGTGCTTGCGTACGTTCGTGAGGGCTTCCTGGACCGTGCGGTAGACGGTGCGTTGGGCGGTGGTGCTGATGCCGGGCGGGAGCCCGCCGGTCAGGGTGGTCTCGATGCCGCTGTTGGCGATCAGCTGCTGGAGGTCGGCGAGGGTGGGCTGGGGGGTGAGTTCGGTTTCCTTGCCGCTGGAGGCGCGCAGCAGGGTGACCATGTGGCGGAGTTCGTCGAGGGTGTTCACGCTCAGGGTGCGGATGGTGCGGGCGGCGTCGCGGGCGTCGGGATCCTTGGCGGCGACCTGCAGGGCTCCGGCCTGTACGGCGATGAGGCTGACCTGGTGGGAGACGACGTCGTGCATCTCGCGGGCCAGTTGGGCGCGTTCGCGGGCGAGGACGGTCTGGGCGTACAGGGCGCGTTCGTGTTCGCGGGCCACTTCGACCTCGACGAGCTGCCGGGCCACGTCGTGTCTGGCCTGCACGAGCTGGCCGAACAGGATCGGGGCGAAGGCCGTGGCCAGCGTGTAGACGAACTGGATGAGCGTCCAGGTGCGCTCGCCGGGAAACGTGTCGCCGGAAAACGTGTCGGACAGGGGCCAGGCGAGGGTGCTCGCCGCCGCGTTCAGCAGGGCGCAACCGGCCAGCAGGGGGCGGTTGCGGGTGCGCGTGGCCAGCGTGTACAGGGCGGCGATCGGCGCGACCGCCACGTCCATGAACAGGGTCATGGGCAGGGTCGACAGGAAGACGGTCAGTGGAAAGCGCCTGCGCAGGAGCAGTCCGGCGCAGCCCAGAGCGGCGCAGGCCCACATGAACGGTGTCGCCTCGTCGTAGAGGTTGATCCAGGCGTCGAGGGCGGCCAGCACGACGAGGCCCGCGTCGACGGCCCAGGGCGGCACCCGCCGCCACCGTTCCTGAGCCGTGCTCATCATCTGTTGCCCCCTGCCCTGTCGGCGCCGCCGTCGCCGAGCAGTCCGGCCCGCTCCGCGAGGAGCGCCGCCTGGACGCGGCCGGCGACCCGGAGCTTGGTCAGGATCGAGCTGACGTGGTCCTTGACGGTGCCCGCGCTCAGATGGATGCGGGTGCCGATGTCGGCGTTGGACAGTCCTTCCGCGATCAGGACGAGGACGTCACGTTCGCGGTCGGTGAGCAGGTTCACGCGCGCCACGTCCTCCGCGACCCGGGGCGTGTCCGTCCCGGGATGGCCGCGCAGCAGAGCCCGCGAGGCCTTCGGGGACATCACCACGCCACCGGCGGCCAGGGTGCGTACGAGGTGGGCGAGTTGTTCGGGCTCGGTGTCCTTGAGCAGGAAGCCCGCGGCTCCCGAGCGCAGCGCGGTCAGGATGTACTCGTCGGTGTCGAAGGTGGTCAGCATGGCCACCGTCGGCGGCTCGGGCAGCGTCCGGATCTCCCTCAGGACGGTCAGGCCGTCCACATCCGGCATGCGGATGTCGAGGAGCACGACGTCCGGGTGCTCGCGCCGGATCACGTCGGCGGCCTGCGCTCCTTCCGCGGTCGCCACGACCTGGATGCCGTCGGCGGCGTTCAGGATCAGCTCGAACCCGGACCGCACCAGCGCCTCGTCGTCCACCACCACTACCCGGATCACCGGCGTTCCGCCTCACAATCGTCTGCTCTGTCCACCGCTGCCGTCGACACTACGTCCGGCACGGCGCGCGGCGATGCGACCGCTGTGGACACCCGCCACCCGGCAGGCCGGTTCCAGCCGGTCGGGGGGAGCGCTCCGGCCCGTCGGCGGGCGGGTGGGCGAGGCTCGGCGGATGGTGTCCGTGGTTGTCGTCCGGTGGGATCGGTCCGTGGGCCCGCCCGAGTCTGCGGGGCCGCAGTCGATTTTCCCACCACTCGAGGATCAGCCAGCCATGCCCCGCCTGTACCTGCGTCAGCCCGTCCGTGCTCTGCGCCGCTGTGCGGCGCGGCCCCATGTGCTGTTCGGAGGCGTGTACGGGGCGGTCCTGGCCAGCTCCATGGTGGCCGCCCTGACGGAGCAGGGTGAGACGGCGCCCGCCGACCGGTTCAGCAGCGCCCAGTGGCTCCTGGTCACGGCCGTCGCATCGGCCTTGGCGCACGGTTACGCACATCTGATCGCCTTGCGCGGCGACCGGACCCATCACGGTGTGCGCGCCGGGGTGCGGCTGTTGCTGTCCGAGTGGCCCTTGGTGGTGGCGACGGTGCCGACACTGGTCCTGCTGCTCGGCGCGGCCTGGGGGTGGTGGCCCTCGGCGGGCATCGAGTACGTGGCCTTCGCCGTGAACGTGGTGCTGCTGTTCGCCTGGGGCCTGCTCGCGGCCCGCGCCGCCGGTCGCACGTGGGGCTCCGCCTTGAGGATCGGCATGGTGGACGCGCTGCTCGGACTCGCGGTCGTGGTGGCCAACGCCCTCATCAAGTAGGGCAGTTGGCCGTTCGGGCCCGCCGACCGGCCGGTGCGGCGCTGTTCCGCCGGTCGGCGGGGCAGACCCGGCCGGTCGGCGGGGGTGTTACCGAAGCCTGCCGGATGGTCCGCCTCCTGACGGCACCGAAGCATTTTCCGTATGACACAGATACAGCCGTCCCAGGAGACACCGGCTCCGCAGGAGAACGCGCCTCCACGGTCCCGAACCTCGCCCGATTCGGCCGGGCAGGCCCCCGGCCGTCCCTCGATGGGGCGCCTCGTCGGGGTGGACCTGGCCCGCGCGCTGGCGGTGTTCGGCATGTACGTCGTGCACATCGGGCCGCCGCTGTCGGCCACACACGGCGTCGCCAGCTGGATCCGGTACATAGCCGACGGCCACTCGTCGGTCCTGTTCGCCACCCTCGCCGGCTTCTCGCTGATGCTGATCGCGGGCCGCTTCGAGCCGAAGACCGGCCTGGCGGGCCGGCAGGCGAAGGCCCGGATCGCGATCCGCGCCGTGATCCTCCTGGCGCTGGGCACCGTGATGGCGATGGAGTACGGGGGCGTGATCATCCTCGGCTTCTACGGCGTCTACTTCCTCCTCGCCCTGCCTCTGGTGCGACTGAGCGCCAGGACACTGGCGATCATCGCGGCGGGGCTCGCGCTCGTCACTCCGCAGCTGGCTTTCGTCCTGACCATGGGGTTGAGCGAGTCGGTCCAGCAGAGCATCAACGCCTACGACCCGCTCCGCCGCCTCAGCGAGGTGGGAGTGCTCGATCTGCTGCTCACCGGCTTCTACCCGGCGCTCACGTGGATGTCGTTCGTGATCGCCGGTATGGCGCTGGGTCGCATGGACCTGTCGGCGGCTGCCGTCCAGCGGCGCCTGGCGGCGCTCGGCGCAGGCCTCGTCGTGGGGGCCTACGGCTTGTCCCTGCTGCTGGCGGGCAAGAACGCGTTGCGGAGCACGGCCGAGGACATGTCGTCCTCCGGTGGCTCCGGGGCGGCGTCCATGGGCAGCGGGTCCATGGGCAGCGGGTCCATGGGGCCCCAGCGGTCGTTCTCGGAACTGTTGGCCGCCGGGCCGCACAGCGGCACCACGTTCGACATCATCGGCAGCGTGGGCGTCGCGATCCTCGTGATCGTGGGCGCGACGGTGCTGATGGACCGCCTGCCGCGACTGCGCCGCCTGGCGAAGCCGGTCATCGCCGTGGGCACGATGTCCCTGACCGCCTACGTCGGCCACTTCGTCGCACAGTCCGTGCTGTCCACGCCCGCCGGGACGGGGACCCAGCAGTCCTGGGTGCCGCTGCTCATGTACGTCCTCGGGGCGATCGTGTTCGCCACCGTCTGGTCCCGCTTCTTCCGGCGCGGCCCCCTGGAGCACCTGCTCAACACCGCCACCAAGCCCGCCAAGTACGTCCGGTGAGGTCCGGTCGGGGTGGCTCGGCTTCCTGCCCCACCCCGGCCTGAACGCTCTGCCGAAGCCCGCAGGGGATCTCCCTTGCGGGCTTCGGCTGTTGGGCGTACCGCGCGCACGATCCCCGCACCACTCGGCGCCCGCAGGCAGTCTCCAAGGTGCTGCCGTCGAGGGAGCTGACGGAGAAGACGGTGCGATCCACGTGGGGAGGCAGCCGGGACAGGCAGCGAAGAGCGACTCGGTGTCCCCTTCGCCCGAGGGTGTACTCCACCCTGAGGCCGGCGATGATGTGCTCGACGGGCTCGTCCGGGGTCGCGGGGACTGTCGGCGAGCAGAACGTCGAGGAACCGGCCGTGGCGGTACAGCACGGCGTATCCGGCAGATGTCCGACGCCACCATCCCGCCACCCGGCACGGCCGGCCCACGCCATGCGGCGGGGGCCGGCCGGTGGCCGACGGCCGATGGCCGACGGCACCGGCGAGCCCATGGTCAGGCCCGTCTCAGTCGCGGGGGCGTCCCGTCGAGGTCAGGAGCTGCGTCGCCGCGAGCTGCGCGTACAGCTCGTCCTTGGCCACCAGCTCCGCATGGGTGCCGACCGCGCGGACCCTGCCCGCGTCCATGACGACGATGCGGTCGGCGTCCGTGACGGTCGACAGGCGGTGGGCCACCACCAGCACGGTGGTCTCGCGTGCGGTGTCGGCGATGACGTCCCGCAGTGCCAGCTCGTTGACGGCGTCGAGCTGCGAGGTCGCCTCGTCCAGGAGCAGCAGCCGGGGCCTGCGCAGCAGCGCGCGGGCGATCGCGACGCGCTGGCGCTCGCCGCCGGACAGTTTCGTGCCGCGGTGCCCGACCGGGGTGTCCAGGCCGTGCGGGAGACGCTCGACGAGGGCGTCGAGCCTGGTCCGGGCGAGGACCTCGCGTATGGCGTCGTCGGTCGCGCCGGGCGCGGCGAAGACCAGGTTCTCCCGCAGCGTGCCGGCCAGCACCGGCGCGTCCTGCTCGACGTACCCGATGACGGACCGCAGCTCGGACAGCGGCCACTTGGTCACGTCCTTGCCGTCGACCAGGACACGGCCGCCGGTCGCTTCGTAGAACCGCTCGACGAGCGCGAAGACCGTCGACTTGCCCGCCCCCGAGGGGCCGACGAACGCGGTCATTCCGCCTCCCGGCACCTCGAAGTCCACCCCTTGGTGGATGTCCGGCAGCCGGGGCCCGTAACGGAAGGACACCCCCTCGAAGCGGACGGACGCCGGACGGGGCCGCACCGCAGGGGTCGCCGCGGGCCGCACCGACCGGTTCCGGTCCTGCTTCTCCGTCGCCAGGTGGTCCACCTGCGCGATGCGGGCGATCGCGGCCGCGCCCTCCTGGTAGTGGGACGCTGCCTCGACCAGCTTGTACACCGGCTCCATCAGGAAGAAGAGGTACAGCAGGAACGCGATGAGCGTGGACACGGGCATGTCCCCGGACGCCACGCGAGCCCCGCCGACGGCGAGTACCGCGAGGAACGCCAGCTCGACGGCGAGGTCGTCCGCCGAACCCAGCACGGCCTCCCACTTCGCGCTGCGCACGCCGTGGCGCCACGCCCTGCGTGCCGCCGCCTCGACGCGAGCGGTCTCCCGCTCCTCGGCGCCGGACGCCTTCACCGTACGGAACGCGCCGAAGACCCGCTCCAGGCCCGTGGACATCTCCCCGACAGCCGCCTGCGCGCGCTCGGCGGCCCGCCCGATCTTCGGCAGCACCAGCGCGGCAGCCACACCGACGACCGCGACCACGCCGAGCGTGACGCCCAGCAGGACGGCATCGAGGAACGCCATCACCACGACCGCCGCGACCAGCGTCACCGCCCCCGTCGCCGCGGAGACCACCGCCTGGGTGCTGACGGCCCGCAGCAGCGTGGTGTCCGAGGTCACCCGGGACATCAGATCGCCCGGTTGCATCCGGTCCACCTCCGCCAGCCGCAGCCGCAGCAACCGTCCGATGAGGCTGCGGCGGGCGGCGAGCACCACCGACTCCGCCGTCCGTTCCAGCACATAGGCGCCGAACGCCTCGGCCACCATGCTCAGCAGGACCAGAACGGTCATCGCCAGCAGGACGGTGCCGATCGTGCCACCGGACGAGAGCCGGTCGACCAGCGTCTTCGTCGCCAGCGGCTGCAGCAGCCCGCCGGCGGCCCCGGCCAGCGCGCACAGCAGACCGAGCGCGACGGCCCACCGGTGCGGACGGACGTACCCGTACAGCGCTTTGAGCGTCTCGCGGGCGCGCAGGGACTCGGCACCCGTCGCCTCCGGGGCGGATGCGGTGTTCACAGGATTCCTTTCCTATGTGTTCGGCCGCGCACCGCGTCAGCGGTTGCGGGGGGCATCGGCCCGCCGGGGGCCTTGGTGCGCGGAGATCAGGCGTACGACGGCCAGAGAGAGGCCGCCCGCGAGGCGAAGAGGTGCACCCCTGCTTCGTAGAACTCAGGACGGACGACGAAGAGGACACCGGCGCCCGCCACCAGCGTCAGGCAGATGAGTTCCAGCAATCCGCCTCCGCCAGGCTCGACGGCGGTCTCGGGCTCCTTGTCACGAACGTGCTGTGTCATGCCTTCAGGCTGGACGCCCGGCCGCTCGCCGCACATCCGGCGACTGTCCGGTCCTCCCCCGCCGATTGGCTGGAGAAGACCGGCCGGGGGCAGGAGGGGCAGCCGACGGGGGCGGGCCGGTCAGGGACCGGGCGATGACCGCCGAGCCGCCACCGTGGAGCAGCACGCTGCCGAGCACCGTCAGGGTCATGGCGTACAGGGCGGTCCAGTCGATGCCCTCGCCCACGGCGAGCACCACGGCGTTGCCGAGATCAGGCCCGGCTGACAGCACCGGCCCTTACCGCAGTCAGAGGCGTCGGGCCCCGCGCAGCCCCTGGGCGTAGTAGCCGTCGCCGTCGAGCCGTGAGGTGCCGCCCTTGTCACCCATGGTGGGGCCGCCCGCGTTCTTCCGGCTGGAGATGAAGCGCGGGTGGTCGGCGGTGTCCAGGCCGAGGTAGACACCGACGTGGCCGATCCGTTTGCCGGGCAGCTCCCGTGTTCTGAAGAAGACCAGGTCGCCGGGCTGGAGCTGCTGGATGACGGCGGGGCGGCGGTCGGTGAGGGGAATGACGGGTACGCCGAGCCGCCCGTGGGCGATCGCGTCGGGGGTCCGCTGCAGCCCGCTGCCCGCCGCGCTGTCCCGGCTGCTCAGCGGGAACTTGGAGCGGTATCCGTACACCAGCCGGACATAGCCGGAGCTGTCGACGGAGCGCGCGCGGTCCTTCTCGGGGCGGCGGGTGACCGTGTCGGGGAAGGTCCAGGGGATGCCCAGGTAGTCGTAGAAGTCCGAGCCCGTGCGCGGCTTCGCCTTCCCTTGCGCAGCACGCCCGGAGCCGCCGGCGGTGTCGGGTGTGTAGCGGGCGGCACCGCTGTATGTGACTCCCGCTGCCGTCGTCCGGACCGGGGCACCGGCGACGTAGTCGAAGGCCGTGGCGAGGATGTCGGGGTCGCGGCTGCCGAGCCGGGACGTGAGCCAGGTCCTGAACCAGCCGCTCCGCTCCGCTCCTCGGGCCCAGGGCTTGGGCAGCAACCGCACCCAGCTCTTGGTGACGACCTTGGCATCCGTCGTACGCGGCTCCGCGAAGGTCCTGCTGGGACCGGTCAGTACGGCCGTGCGGGCGCCGTCGGTGAACGTGGCGACGACGGTGCCGCTCGGGTCGCGTGCCACCGTGCGGGCGGGGTTGCCGATCCGCTCGAAGTGCAGCGGCCCGCTGCTGACCCGGATTCCGTCACCCAGTGATGCTTGCGCTGCCTGTGAAACCCTTGATGTCGTTGTTGCCGGTGAGGCATCAGGTTGGTCGGTACGGTGCTTGAGCTGCAGGGACAGCTCGCAGCTCGCCGCGAGCAGGACGGCTGTCACCAGGGACAGGACCGTGTTCCTGGTCAGGGAGAACCTACGGATTCTGGGCAGGAGGCGTTTCACTGGTCAACTCCGGATGGAGGGAAGGAGAGATGACGCCGCAGGTCGGTGCGGGGGCGGCTCATTTCGTGGGCAGGGCGCCCAGCAGCAGCCCGGACACCAAGATCACGTAGGTGGCGAAGGTGACCGCGCCGGTGGAGAGGACCGTCGCCGTCTTGGGCTGCCTCTCCAGCTGGTAGGCGATGAGCCCGGGCACGATGAACCCGAGGGCCTGATGGGCGAACAGCAGGGGGAACTCCTGCTGGAGCAACAGGGAGAGTCCGGCCTGGAGCAGGACGCCGATGAGCACGACGGCGGCGAACAGCCGCTTGCCGTAGAGGATGACGAAGCGTTGCAGCAGCTTGGTCAGCAGGTAGGTCAGGCCTGCCACGGCCGCGACCATGGCGGCGCGCCGCAGATCGTCGACGAGGGTGAGGGCGAGCCAGCCGGGGGTGATCATGCCGCCCGGTGAGAGGTTCGTGGTCAGGTAGCAGAGGAGGGAGAAGACCAGACCGAGTGCGATGCCGATGGCGGCGATCTGCGGGGTGACTACTGCGGGGATCAACGGGATGCTCCATGGGCGGAGTTGTGGTGGGCGCCGGGCGGTGTGAGGGCGTCGCTCGGATCGGCGGGGTCGGCGGCGGCGAGGTGGTCGGGCGGCAGTGCCGCGAGCCGCTCCAGGAAGAGTTCGCCCTGGCCGTGGATGTTGCCGATGGCGACGAGCGAGGAGTTGGGCCCCAGGTGAGCCAGCAGCTCCGTGGTGAGCCGGTCGGGGTCGCGGCGGTCGCCGCCGAGATCGACGACGTTCCCGGTCCAGTGCGCGGGGATGGCGTCGGCGGCCGACTTGGTGGGGTGGCCGATGAGGAACACCGTCTCCGGGTCTAGCTGGGGGATCAGCGCGCCCATCTGCCCGTTGCGCTCCACACGGTCGGGACGGCAGTTGATGACGACGTGCAACGGACGGTGGATCGCGGCCAGTTCGAGCAGCTGCTTGATGTTCATCAGCGTCGACTCGGGATCGTTGGCGGCGAAGACGTTCGCGAAGCGCAGCCGCTTTCCGTCCGGGGTGCGGTACCGCTCGACGGAGAGCACACCCGGGTCCGGGGGCGCCGCGTACATTCCCTTCAGCGCGGTCGCGCGGTCCACGCCGAGCAGTTCGGCGACCGCGATGGCGATGGCGACGTTCTCCTTGAAGGTGAACCAGCTGAAGCCGCGCAGTTCCTCGTCGGTGACGGTGTCCGGGTCGGCGTAGACCAGCTCGCAGTTCCGGGCGTCGGCCTCCTCCTGAAGGATGTGGAAGCGCTCCTTCTCGGCGGTGACACAGACGCCGCCCTCCGGCATCGAACGGCACAGGGAGCGGGCCACGTCGTCCAGCGTCGGGCCCATCTCGGCGAGGTGGTCCTCGCGGACGTTGCAGAGCACGCCGATGGTGGAGCGGATCAGCTTGGACTGGTTGATCTCCTGGAGCGCGGGCATGACGGCCATGCACTCCATGACCAGGACATCGGGCCGGTAGCCGGCGGCCCGCCGGACGATGCCGATCTGCTCCACGACGTTGGCGATGCCGAACTTGCGGTAGACCGGCTCCTCGGTGGCATCGGGGTGGATGAACCGGGCCGCGGTGCCCGTGGTCTTGGCGACGGTCACCAGGCCGCTGCCGCGCAGCGCGCCCGCGCACAGCCGGGTGATGGAGGACTTGCCCCGAATGCCGTTGACCAGCACTCGGGTGGGTATGGCGGCGAGGTTCGCGTCATGGCGGCGCTGTTCGACGATGCCTGCGACGAGCAAGCCGGCGCAGCACGCCGCGAGGACGCAGTACAGGAAGAGCATGGCAGGTCAGCTCCTGGGACCGGGGCCTGACGGGGAAGTGGAGGAGGTGGACGCCCCGTCCGGGGAACCGGGCACGGGCGGTGTGTCGGTGCGGAGAAGTCGCTGTCTGATCAGCTCGAGGCTGCGGGCGATGGATCCCACCTCGTCGTGGTAGCGCGGGTAGAGCACCGTTCGGCGGTCCCCGGCCGCCAACGCCTCGGCGCCCCGGGCGACTTCACGCAGCGGACGTACGACGACGAGGTACAGCCAGCCGATGCAGAGGGCGCCCGTGGTCACCCCCAGCAGACCGACGAGCATGATCCGCCGCTGTGCCTCGTACTCGGGCAGTCCGATCCAGAACACCGGCCTGATCGAGGCGACCTTCCAGCCGAGTGCGCCCGCGACGCCCAGCTTGTCGTTGAACGGCGCCACGGCGGCGACCGCCGGATCCCGCCGGCCGAGCAGCAGCTCGGCGGAGCCCTTGGTCGTGCGGTCGTCCTTCATCTGGGCCCGCAGCCGGCTGTCGGAGACCCGCCCGAAGGCCACGAACCCCTTGTTGGACGCGATGACCCGATGCTCGGAGTCCACCAGCCACACCGAGCCGAGACCGGGTCGGTCGAGGATGCCGGTCAGGTACTGGACCTTGAACTCGGCCACGACATAGTGGCGTCCGGATGCCGCCGTCCCACCCTTGACCGGCTGAGCGGCCACGGCGGCGAGCACCGGCTCCGTGCCGGAGGTGTTCGTCTGCCTGACCCCGGGCCTGATGCGGACCTTCGTCGGGGTACGGGGTTCGTCCCCGGCGCGGGCGAGGATCTTGCCGGCGCCGTCGACGACGTACAGGGACCGGTAGCGGCCGTGCTGCTCCAGGGACCTGTCGAGGACCTTGCGCGCCTCCTCCGACCGGGAAGCGTCGATCATGGTGGCCAGATGGGTGAGGTCCGCGTATCCGTCGTTGATCCCCCTGCGCACGCGATCCGCCGTCGTCTCGGTGCGTTGCCGCTGGTCGTCGGAGATCAGCCGGGGTACGACCGCAGCCGGGTGCGGCAAGGTGCTGCCGAGCGTCAGCAGCATCGACGCGGGCCAGGCCAGCAGAGCGAACGCGCACACCACGAGGACGGTGCGCAGTCCGAGCCGGCGCCGGCTCTTGCCGGTCCCGCGCGGAACACACGCCTTGGCCGGTGGCTGCGCGACCGTCTCCTGCGACGGCCCGCCCCTGCCGCGGAGTTGTAGGCGCAGCGCCTCCAGTGCGGCGCCGATCCGGGCGGGTTCTCCGAAGCGGGACACGTGGACGGGAGCCGTGAGGTCACCCGAGCCGAGCCGCTGCGCGTCGCGGCGCAACCGCAGCACAGGGCGCTGCACCAGCATGTGGAGGGCGGCGGTGACTCCGGCCGCGAGGGCCAGGAGCACGGCGGCGGCCAGGAGGGCGAGACGCAGGTCGCCGGTCCCTGCCCCATGGCGCTCGGTCTGCACCGTCGTGACGACCGTCAGTCCGAGTCCGCTGCTCGGACTCTCCTTCGAAGCAAGCCCCCGGGCCACTGCGGCGTACCCGACGGCGGTACGGGTGTTGCCTTCCGCCGCCCCGACGAGACTGCCGCTCGGACCGTTGAAGCCGCCGGCGGCGGTGTCCGACGGTCCCTTGCCCTGCGCCTCGCGGGCGGCGGTGCCGGCCAGCGCCTTGGCCTGCTCGGTGCCGGCTCCCGGCCCGGCCGAGGCGAGAGTGGCCCCGTCACGGTCCACGACGCCCAGCGTGTGCTGCTTGCCGACGGAGATGCCCGGCAGCTTCACGCTCTGGGAGGCGACGAGCAACTCCTGCCCGCCGCCTCGCGACAGCGTCGCGAAGGCCAGCAGCCGGGTGACGCCCGAGTCGTCCCGCACCAGTCTCGGTGGCGGGTTCGCCGGCAGCCCCCGAAGGTTCACCTTCCCGAGCGGTAGGGCCTCGCCCTGCGCGGCGAGCAGCCGACCGGTGGACTGGTCGACTACGGCGGTACCGCGCCACTTGGGGTAGGTCCGGTTGAGGCGGGTCAGCATTCCGTCCGCAGGTACGGACTTGGCGCCCGCGAAGTCCGCGGCCGCTGTCCGCAGATCGGTGACGCTCTGGTCGACGGCGCCCTGCAGCGCGACCGCCCCGTCCTCGGCGATGTGCTGCTGGGAGCTGAGGACGGCCTCGGGAACGCCGCGTTCGGCATCGCTCCCGACGGCGAACACCGTCAGGCCCGCGACGAGCGCCAACAGAACCGGCAGGGCCGCCAGTGGCGGCCGCACACCTCCTAACACCGCCATGTCCGCGCGACGCCGAGCGGAGCGCATTTTGGATATCGGGGATCGGGTGATGGTCAAGAAGAATCCTTTCCAGGAAAGAAGTTCTCGACCTGTCTGACGACGGGAATGCTTCGCCGGTTTATCGGGGAGGTGTGACGCTGCTCACCGAAAGAATTCACAGCCACCGTGACCTGCCGATTTGCACACCTGTGAGCATGGTGAATTTAGGCTTCACGAAATGCGAACAATTGCGATGGACCAACCCGAGAACAGGACGCCAATTACCCGCAAGGATTATTTTGCATTTCTTCTGCCTCGCCCATCCCGCAGTCGGCTGTTTCACCCCCGCCGATCGGCGGGGGTGCGGCAGTCGTAGAGGCCGAAGTTGCCCCTGGTGCGCCAGCCGTAGGCCCCGGAGCGGATGCGCTCGCAGTGGGACTTCACCCACGTCGTGGCGGGGGTGGTGGGTCGCAGGTGGGTGAGCAGCACGTAGCGGAGTTGGTGGGTGGCGATCAGGTTGCCGAGCTGCGGGGCGCTGGGGAAGGGGGTCTTCCCGGTGAATCCGCCCATGACGAGCACGGGTTGGGACTGAGCGCGCAGCAGACGTTCCGCGGGGTAGGCGGCCTGGGTCGCGAGCAGGTACTTCTCGCCTTTTCGGTGCGCGATGAGGTAGTCCAGCAGGGCGGCGTCGCGGGCGCTGGGCCGGCCGAGCTCGGCCCGGCGCAGGGCGCGCGGGTCGTGGAGGGCTCTGTGGTGGAACTCGCCGACCGGACCCGCTGTCGGGGACGTAGGGGCGCCCGCGTAGCGCGGGTCGAGGGACGAGACGGCCCAGCCGGCGGGTACGAGCAAAGTGGCCGCGATCCCGGCGGCCAGAGAGCCCTGGACCAGCCTCCGGGAGGCGCGTGACCCGCCGGACCACAGGCCGACGGCCCCGCACACCGCGAAGATCACGGCGAACGCCGGCAACCGGGAGACGAACCAGGTCGGCCTGTCGAGTACGAGCGCCCAGGCCACCGTCAGCACGATCGCCGACGGCAGCCACAGCCGTCGCCGGCCGCCCGCCTCGTAAGCGGACCGGAAGAGCGCGAGGCCGCCTCCGGCCAGCGCGGCGATCGCCGGTGCGAGCACGGCCGTGTAGTAGACGTGATTGCCGTTGGAGACGCTGAACACCACGGCATGGACGGCGAGCCAGCCGCCCCAGAGGAGGAAACCCGCACGCAGCGGGTCGGTCCGCGGCCGGCGGGCGCGCCAGATGAGAGCCGTGACGACGGCGAGCACGGCGAGCGGCAGGAACCAGGCGATCTGCGGGCCGACAGTGTGGTTGACGAGCATCCCCCAGCCGGTGTTCCCGGTCATACGGCCGGCGGCGGTGGCCGGAACGGCGCCGAACGCGGTGGCGTCCTCGCTGAAGCGGCTCAGGCCGTTGTAGCCGAAGACCAGGCTGAAGGGGTTGTTGTTCGACGTGGCATCGACATACGGGCGGTCGGCCGCGGGAGTCACCCACGCGATCAGCGCCCACGAGCAGGAGACGGTCAGCGTGACCGCACCGCTCAGCAGGAGGCGCAGAGCCCTCCGCAAGGGCAGGTCGGGCGCGGTGAGTTGATACACCGCGGCGAAGACCGGCAGGACGAGCCAGGCCTGCAGCATCTTCGTCTGGAAGGCGAGTCCGACCCAGACGCCACACGTGATCAGCGGGAGCAGCCGCCCGGTCCGTACCGCCTTCTGCAGGGCTCCGGCGGCTGCCACCAGCAGCAGCGTGAGTGCGGTGTCCGGGATGGTGGCCCTGTTCAGTGCCACGGTGACCGGAGTGAAGGTGAGCGTCAGCGCGGCGATCAGCGCGGCGAACGGCCCGGCCCAGGCCCGTACGATCCGGTGCAGCAGCCATACGGTGAGCACGCCCTCGATCACATGGGGCAGCGCGGCCGCCCACGTGTGCGGCCCGAAGATCCAGACGGAGACGGCGTCGGGCCAGAAGGCGCCGGGCACCTTGTCGAGGGTGATCGAACCGCTGGTGTCGAGACCGCCGAAGAAGAAGGCCCGCCAACTGGTGGCCATCGACCGTACCGCCGCGCTGTAGTAGGGGTGGATCGCGGCGTGCCCCATGCCCCAGGCGTACAGCAGTGCGGCGACGCCCAGCACCGCGGCCGGCGCCGGGCGTTCCCAGCGTGCCGGAGCTTCCAGCCGGTCGGCGCGGCGGTGCGATTCCCGGCCGAGGCCGGGGGAGCCGGTGCTCCGGGCTGTGGGGACGACGGCCATGGCGACGGTCCTTGACATCAGGGTCGAGGCGGAACACGCCCGGACTTCTGGTGGTGCCCGCCCGAGGCTCAGCGGACGCGATTCGCCAGTTTCGTGGCGCTGTTGAGCAGGTACTCCAGCGGTCCGCGTCGGAAGAAGCGGGACCAGATCGCCGCGAACACGGTGGCCCCGGCGATGAAGCAGAGCAGCAGCGCGGCGGAGGCGGACTGCGGCGGGGTGGCCGCTTCGCCGGGCAGGGCGAGGATCACCAGGATGTGGCCCACGTACAGGGTCAGGGACATGGTGCCGACGGCGATGACCGGCGTTGCCAGGCGACGCAGCCACGGCAGTCGGTCCAGGGCCACCGTCAGGCACAGGAGCACGGTGATCGCGATCCCGATGCTGCCGATGAGGTCGAACGTGGAACCGGTGTGCGGCTCGGCTGCCAGGAGCCCCCATGCGTCGGGGCCACCCAACCCACCACCGACGGGCGAGTCGAAGGATCCCGATGCCATGGCGGCGTCCTTCATGGCACCTGGGTCCTTCATGGCGCCGAAGTCCTTCATGTCAGGCATCCCGGCCATGATCTTCTGAGCACCACCGGTCAGCCGGAGCGCCAGCCACGAGACGCCGTATCCGAACGCGATCAGCGCGGGACCGACGACGGCCAGCCGCCGCTGGACCGTGCGGGAGGTCAGGTCCAGCCGGCCCAGCGCCATACCGGTGACCACGAACGTCATCCAGGTGATCGCCGGGTAGAGGCCGAGGAGCAGGAGGTCGAGCACGCCTACGCCGGACAGCCGCGCGATCGGGTCGTACGAGTCGATGCTGTTCACGATCGACTCGGTGAGCAGCGCCCGGATCACATACGCCACCTGCGGCGTGACGACCGCCAGCGTGACCGCGATGGCCGCGAGCGTCCTGGCCCGCAGCCGCAGCAGGGGCAGGGCCAGCAGGAAGTACAACGCGTAGAAGTTGAGGATCCCGGCACCGCCGAAGTTGGTCATCGCCAACGCGCTGCCCAGCACCAGCAGGATCACGGCCCGGATCACGATCCGGGCCCTCGCCTGCCGGCCGGCCAGTCCGGTCTTCGGCTCGAAGCGGCCCGCGATCAGCATCAACGAGAAGCCGGCGAGCGTGGCGAACAGCGCCGACGCCCGGCCGCTCGCCAGCTCCAGGAACCAGTCGCCGACGCCGCCGCCTGGCGTGGGTGCGGGGCCGACGTGCACGGCGAACATCCCGAACACGGCCAGTGCACGGGCGAGGTCCACCCCCACCAGCCGCGCCAACGGCGTGGGGCGTTCCATCGCCGTGTCGGACCCGGGTGAGGGTGAGGGCCGGGAAGACGTCTTCTTGGCGCTTTCGATCTCGGTCACCGGGACAACCCTGCCGAGGCGGTGGGCGGTCGACCATCCGCCGGGCTTCGGGAGGTGCCCCGCCGGTCGGCCGACCGATCCCCTCCGACTGGCGGGGGACGGTGGATGGGGCGCCGGCGCTGCCGTCCCTCCGGAGGCGCCTGCAGCTTCTGCTGCCCTCTTGTGTTCGATTCATCGACTCCTAAGGTCGTCGACGCTCCCGAGACCGCTGCTGATCTGCGGACTTACGCGCGGAAGCGCTTCGACAACCGTGTGCCGACCGGGCCCTCCGACTACCCCGCACGTCCTCGCCGCGCCCTCCCTGAGGGTCGACTGAAGCCTGGAGACCTCATGCAAATGTCCCGTCGTGGCGTTCTGATCCTCGGTGCCGCCGGCGCGGCCGCCGCCGGCGGCCTTCCCGCGGGCTCGGCCCGGGCCGCCGAGACGGCCGACGCAGCGGACGCCTCCGCGCGCACCGAGCGCCTGTATCTGTCCGGAGAGGACGCCGACCACCCGGTCGACTGGGACTTCCTGTGCACCAGCGGGCGGCGCAGCGGCAGTTGGGGCAGCATCCCGGTGCCGTCCAACTGGGAGTTCCACGGATACGGCACCTACAACTACGGGTGGAATCTGCGCCCGGAGGAAAAGGGCCGCTACCGGCACACCTTCACGCCGCCCGCCCACTGGCGTGACAGACGCGTCTTCCTCGTCTTCGAAGGGTCGATGACCGAGACCGAGGCGTGGATCAACGGCGAGTCGGCCGGGCCCGTCCACCGCGGCGGCTTCTACCGGTTCCGTCACGAGGTGACCGACAAGCTGCGTCCGGGCCAGGACAACCTCCTGGAGGTGACCGTCAGCAAGGAGTCCACCGACGACTCCGTCAACCGGGCCGAACGCCTGGGCAACTACTGGAACTTCGGCGGCATCTACCGCCCCGTTCACCTCGAGGCGTTCCCGCTCCAGCACATCGAGCGCATCGCCGTCGACGCCCGCGCCGACGGCACGCTGCGGATCGACGCCCATCTGTCGGGTACCGGTACCGCCGACCGTCTCGTCGCACGGGTCACCGACCTCTCCGGGCGCCCGGTCGGCGCCCCGTTCACCGCGGCCGTCGCTCCCGGCGACACGACGGTGACCCTCAGGACCGCTGTCGACTCCCCCCGCCAGTGGACGGCGGAGACCCCGCACCTCTACCGTGTCGAGGTCGCGCTCCGCGCCGACGACCACCGCACCGTCCACCGCGTCGACGAGAGATTCGGCTTCCGCACCGTCGAGGTGCGCCCCGGCGACGGCGTGTACGTCAACGGCGTCAAGGTCCTCCTCAAGGGAGCCAACCGGCACACCATCTGGCCCACGTCCGGCCGGGCGACCAGCGCCCGCATCAGCCGCAAGGACATCCTCCTGATGCGGGAGATGAACATGAACGCGGTCCGGATGTCCCACTACCCGCCGGACACGCACTTCCTCGACCTCGCCGACGAACTCGGGCTGTACGTGCTCGACGAACTGGCCGGCTGGCAGAAGTCCTACGACGAGGAGGCGGGCAGACCTCTCGTCGCCTCGATGGTCACGCGTGACGTCAACCACCCGTCGATCCTGTTCTGGTGCAACGGCAACGAAGGCGGCTGGAACACCGCCCTCGACGACGACTACGCCCGGCACGACCCCCAGCAGCGCACCGTTCTCCACCCCTGGGCGAACTTCGGCGGCATCAACACCGACCACTACGAGACGTACGACAGCACGCGCCGCATCCTCCAGGAACACGGCGACGTCTTCATGCCCACCGAGTTCCTCCACGGCCTCTACGACGGCGGCGCCGGCGCCGGGCTCGACGACTACTGGGAGCTGATGGGCCGTGAACGGCTCTCCGTCGGCGGCTTCCTGTGGTCACTGATCGACGAGGGCATCGTGCGCGACGACCTCGACGGTACCGTCGACGTGGCGGGCAACGCCGCACCCGACGGCATCCTCGGCCCCTTCCGCGAGAAGGAGGCCAGCTTCTACACGATCAAGGACATCTGGTCTCCGATACAACTCGCCGAACCGGAGCGGTTCACCTCCGGCCTGCCCAACGACTTCGACGGGCGGATCGCCCTCACCAACCACTACGCCTTCACCAACGCCCGTGCCTGCCGGTTCACCTGGCGGCTCCTGGACTTCCGCACCCCGTCGCAGCGGCGGGACGGCCACACGGTGCGTGCCCAGGGCACCGCCTCCGCTCCGGACATCGAGCCCGGCGCGCAAGGAGTGCTGCGCCTGCCCCTGCCGTCCGGCTGGCGACGCGCCGACGCCATGGCGCTCACCGTCACCGATGCCGACGGCCGCGAGATCCGCAGCTGGACATGGACCATCACGTCCGCCGCCGACCAGGCCCGACGGCTGGTACGGACGGGCCAGGGACCGGCCGTACGCGGCTCGCTGGTGGGCAACACCCTCACCCTCACGTCCCGCCACACCACGGTCACCCTCGACGCCACGACGGGGATGCTGGCCGGCGTCACCCACCGGGGGGCGGACTTCGCGCTGTCCCGCGGCCCGCTGCCCACCACCGGAACGGCCGACCTCACCCGCCTGACGCACGGGCCCGACGGCAACGGCTACACGGTGGAGGCCGAGTACTCCGGCGTCCTGCGCCACGTCCGGTGGCGGCTGCACCCCGGCGGCTGGCTGCAGTTGGACTACCGCTACCACCTCACCGGCGAGCACGACCTCTTCGGCGTCGGCTTCGACCACCCCGAATCGCAGGTGACCGGAGTGACCTGGCTCGGCCACGGACCCCACAGGGTGTGGAAGAACCGGCTGCGCGGCGTCGCGACGGACGTCTGGACGAAGCAGTACAACGACACCGCGACGGGTGCCGACGGCTGGGTGTACCCGGAGTTCAAGGGCTACCACGCGGGCGTCCGCTGGGCGTCCCTGCACACCACCGCCGGACGTCTCACCATGGTCTCCGAGGACGAGAACCTCTACCTCCGCCTCTTCACCCCCCGCTTCGGACCCGACCCCCGCCACACCGCGCCGCCCTTCCCGCAGGGCGATCTCTCCTTCCTCGACGCCATCCCGGCGATCGGCACCAAGTTCGACCCACCGGCCTCGCTCGGCCCCAGCGGCGGCCCCACCACAGCGACGGGCGACTACGGTCGAACCCTGTACTTCTCGTTCTCCCACTAGGCCCTTTTCGGTTGGATCAGGGCCTCTGTGAGGTGCGGTGCCTTCCGGCCGACCCGAGCGGGTCTGGTGCGTGCCAGACCCCGCGACGCCGGGCTGATCCAAACGACGGGGCCTAGCGCGCGCCGGTGGCGGCCAGGAACAGTCAGCTTTCGGCCGTGAGAGCGGTGGTGCGGGCGCTCGATCCCTCACTGAACGGATCCACTTGAGGAAGACGTCGCGGAGCCGATCGCGGTCGTCCGACTCGGGGACCATCTGTCACACCGGCCCCTCCACCTACGGCGGAAAAACTTCGGCTATGCGATGGATTGGATCGACTCCTCTTCACGCCAGGAGGCCACTTGGACAGGGAAAACGCAACTTCGACAGGACCCGCGGAGGCAGCTACCTTCACCTGGCCTTGGGCGATCGCCCACGGTCGCACAGGAGTTCCTTCAGGGAGAGACGCATGCCCCATCTTGCGCTGTACACATTCGGCGTCCTGAAGTCACCTCTCGCCGATCCCGCACCTCTCACGCGCGAGTTCTACGACGTTGGTGAGGCCGTCTACCGGAAGATCAGTCAGCACCCCGGGTACCTCGCGCGTGCTGAAGCGGCAGACGGTGACCGGGGCATGCTCTTCGAGGCGGACTGGGGTGCATGGGGAGAGTTCGCCGTACCGACTTGGTACGACAAGGGCCGTACGGTGGAAACCACCGCCCTGGCCGCGACCCTCTCACTCTGGACCGACCTGCGCCCCGCCTTCGACGCCGTCTACACCGGTCTGCACCGTGAGGCGCTGAACAGGCGTTACGACTGGTTCGAGAGGACAAGGCACCCGAATTACGTGATGTGGTGGGTCTCCGACGGCGTGATACCCACCTGGCAGGACGGGGTTTCCAGGCTGGAACACCTCCACGACCACGGCTCCGCGCCGCACGCCTTCACCTTCCACCACTCGTTCGCCCCGGAGGGAACGCCGACCAGGACCAAATGACGGCGAACAGATGCGTCTGCGGTACGGCGGATCCGCTGGATCTCCGCCATGCACTGCTCCTTGGGCCGGTGGTCCCGGGGCTCAGGCCACCGCGTTCAACAAGTCGGCCGGCACGTCGGGTCGTTCCAGGGTGATGAAGTGGCCGGCCTTCCGTACCTGCGTGAACTCGGCGGCCGGCAGCAGCCGCTTGTCGGCCTCCCGGTCCGAGGGCCGGGACCAGTCCTTCTCGCCGTAGACGAGGTGGACGGGCGCCTTGACCTCCGGGTAGCGCGAGCGGGCCGCGATGAGGCTGGGCAGGGCCTGGTACACACCCCGGGCGACGGTCGGGTAGCCGGGGCGGCGGCCCACCTGGAGGAGCTCGTCCACGTAGTCCTCCCGCAGCGCGCTCTTGTCGCCGAGGCCGCCCTGAAGGATCTTGCGGAGGGCGGGCTTGGGTTCCACCCCGGCGATCACCGGGCCGACTCCGGGGGTGAGGACACCGCTGACCACCACGCGGGCGAGGAGGCTGGACCGGGCGATTCCGCCGGGGAAGTCGTAGGTGTTGACCGCGACGACGCGCCGTACCCGCTCCGGGAGATCGGCGGCGGTGGTCAGGGCGAGCACCGCCCCCATGGACTCCCCTACCAGCGTCACGTCGTGGAGGTCGAGTCCGGTGAGGAGCCGCTCGACGCCCGCGCGCATGGCCGGCTCGTCGTACGACGCGCCGGGCACGATCTCGGAGTAGCCCATCCCCGGCAGGTCGAGGGCGTACACGGTGTAGCGGTCCGCGATCAGCGGGATGAGGAGTCGGAAGTGCTCGGCCTGGGTGCGCACGGTGTGCAGCAGGACCAGGGGAGCGCCGGTGCCCGCCGTGAGGTAGCGCAGGGTTCCCTCGCGGCCGTCACGTCCCGCGCGCGGGGCGATGGTGTGGCTGGTGGTCCCCGGAATGTGGATCGTGGGACGTGCCTCGTGGCTGGGCATCTCGCCGGCTCCTGGTGAGTGAAGGGGTTACTTCGCCAGCTGGGCGTACAGTCCCGCCAGGTCGCCGGCCAGGCCCGCCTTGACCTGCCGCGAGATGTCGTCGGCGAGCACCTCGTACGCGCCCGTCTCGACCCCGTCGAGGGCGAGGGCGGCGACGTCACGAGGGTCGGACTTGGGTGCGTCGACATCCGCCGCCAGGTCCGTGTCGACGTAGCCGACGTGCAGTCCGGTGACGGCGATGCCGCGCGGCTGAAGCTCCAGGCGCAGGGAGTTGGTCTGCGACCACAGGGCTGCCTTGGAGGCGCTGTAGGAGCCGCCGAGGGCGAGCCAGGAGAGCACGGAGTGCACGTTGAGGAGGTGGCCGCCGCCGTTGCGCTCGATGACCGGCACGAAGGCCCGGGCGACCAGGAGTGGACCGTAGAAGTTGGTCTCGAACTCCCGGCGGATGTCGTCGACCGGGGAGTCGAGGAAGGACGCGCCGACCGCGGCGCCCGCGTTGTTGATCAGAACGGTGACGTCTCCCGCCTGCGCTGCGGCGGCCGCCACGGAGGCCGGGTCGGTGACCTCCAGCGCGACCGGGACGGCGTCGGGGTGCGTCACTGCGCGCGGGTCGCGGGCCGTGGCGTAGACCTTGCCGGCACCGCGCGCGTACAGCTCCTCCACCAGCGCCTTGCCGATGCCGCGGCTGCCGCCGGTGACGAAGACGTTCGCGCCCTTCAAAACGGTCATGACTCTCTCCACAGAACGGGAAACCGATCGGTTTCCAACACCGTAAACCGATCGGTTTCCAGGCGCAAGTCGAGCGGAGCTCGGCGCGGCTCCGTCTGAGCCCGCGGCCGGGCGCCGACGGGGCACCGGACCCCGCTCGCAGGGTTCAGCCCACAGCGACGGCAGCAAGGTGCACACCCCCGGCGGGCACTGCCGGCCCCTGGCGCATCGGCGCCGCTGACCGGGCGGTTGAGGGACGGGGCGCTGAGCAGTGCGGAACACCTCTCAGCGTGCCCTGCTTTCACGCGAGCCTGCCTCACCGGGCCGAGGGATTCGCGCGGGGCGTGCGCGGCGTGCGGGCTGCCAGTTCCAGCAGTTCGTCGACCGACCACTGGTCGTAGACGTGCTCGCCGTACTTGGCGGCGAGCACGCGGCCGTCGGACGCGATGAGTAAGTCGGCGGGAAGCCCGAGCCGGCCGCCGTGCGGGCTGGTCGAGGGCAGGTGCTCACGCCCGCGGGCGACCTCCCGTACGCCGCTCAGGACGGCCCGGACGATCGCCCCCCAGGCGCGCGGGTCGAGCAGGGCGCGGGGTGACCGATCCACGCCGAACTCCGCGTACAGGCGCTTGCCGGGGTCCGCGACGACAGCGAACGGCAGGTCGGTGGTGTGGGGCAGCAGTTCATCCGCGGGCGAGTGGAAGACCACCACCTCGCGTACACCGGCCGCCTCTATCTCCCCGTGCCGCCGTACCACCGACCTCAAGTGCAGGTTGCAGACCGGACAGCCGGCGAACCGCCGGAACTGGAGGTGGGTCAGCCGGCCAGGAGCGGGAACGGCCACCTGGTCGCCCGAGACAGTGGTGACACTTCGCTCGTTCACGGTGGAACCGGGCTCAACGTGACTACGGGACATGCGCATGACGTTCCCCTCTGTAAGCGTACGACATACGCCTATGTAGGGTAGGCGTATGCCGTACGCTGTCAAGCGTCATGCCGCGCCCACGTTCACTCACCCAGGAGCAGCTGGCCTCCGCCGCTCTCGCCGTCATCGACCGCGACGCGCTCGCCGGACTGTCGATGCGCGCAGTCGCCCAGGAACTCGGCATGAGCACCATGGGGCTCTACCGATACGTCGATGACCGCGAGGAGCTCGAAAGGCTGGTCGTCGAGCTCGTGCTAAGCGCCGTGGACACCGAGCCGCCGGACCGCGACGCGTCATGGCGCGAGCGGATCGAGGTCATGGCGCGGCGCCTGCGTGACACCGTGGGCGCCCACCCCGCGGTGGTGCCCCTCACCATCACCCATCGGCACCGCTCCCTCGGAGTGCTGCGCTGGTCGGAAACCGTGCTCGGCGTCCTCACCGAGGCCGGCATCGAGGGCGAGCGGCGGGTCGTCGCCCTGCGCGGCCTGCTCAGTTACGTCATCGGGGCGATCCAGCTGGAACACCTCGGGAGCCTGTCCGGTCCAGGCACGGTGGCCATCAGCCAACTGCCCCCCGCCGACTTCCCGCACATGGCCGAGACCGCCCGGCACGCCCGGAACGTCGGCCCCGACCAGGAGTTCCTGGGAGGACTCGCCATGCTGCTCGACGGCCTCGGCGCGTGAAGCCGCGCCTCAGCCCGCTCACGCGCCGATCAATCCTGCCCGGCCTGCCTTTGCACCTGCTCCAGGACCTGTTTCGCGGAGCTCGCCCCGCTGAAGAGGTCGGGGCCGTACTGGTTGAGCAGTGCGTTGACCCGCTCCCAGTGTTTCGTCGTACGCAGCGGGGTCGCCGCAGCGTTGGCGGCTTCGAGAACCTCTCGGGCACCGGCGAGGCGGGCGTTCTCGTACCACGCGTGCTGTGCCGACTCACGTGACGGATAGGCACGTCCCACCCCGCCCAGCCATTCCAGTTGCTTCTTGGCGGTCATCAGCGTGATCGCCTTGAACGCCCGCTCCGGGTCCGGGCAGGACTTGGAGATACCGAACCCGGAACCGGACGAGTACGTCCTGCTGCCGTCCGGGCCGGCGGGAATCGTGGTCAGGCCCACCTGGAAGCCGGCCTGGTTCTTCAGGTTCAGCAAAGCCCACGGCCCGTTGGCGCCCATGGCCACGTTGCCGCTCAGGAACTCCCTGTCGGAGAACGCGGGATCGACCGCGGGCAGGCGGGGGGCGACCTTCTTCCTGGCCGCCAGGTCGGCGTACCACTGCACGCCCTCGGTCATGGCGGGGGTGGTGAGTCGCAGTTTGCCCGCCCCGTCGGTGGGCTGCGCCCCGGTCTTGGTCAGCACCATGGGGAACATCCACACATCCTGAGGCGCCGCCACGAACCCGTACCTCCGGTCCCCGGTCAGCTTACGGGCGGCCGACTCGAACTCGGCCAGAGTCCACCCGGGCCTGGGCTCCGGCACCCCCGCGTCCCGGAACATGTCCTTGTTGTACGTGAGGATCACCGGGCCGACGTCGTACGGCAGCGCGTACTGCTTCCCGTCGGCACTCAGCCCTTCCATGACGGACTTGTCGAAGTCCGACACATCGAACTTGTTCTTGGCGATCAGATCGTCGAGCGGCAGCATGCCCTGGGTGTAGCCCGTGGTGCGGAGCGCCTGCATCGAGACGATGCAGGGTGCGTCGCCGTTGCCGAAACGGGTGCCGAGCTTGGCGAAGTAGTCATCGAAGGACGAGGTCTCCAGTTTGATCGTGATCTCTGGATCCTCGTTGGACACGCGGTCCGCGAGCTCGTGCCAGACCTGCTGTTCCTCGCCACCGTTGGCCCACATCGACCAGGTCAACGTCTTCGAGCCGCCACCCTCGGCGCCGCACGCCATGACCAGCGTCCCGGCCAGCGCCAGGGCGACGGCTGCCCTCGCTGCGATGCGCGACCTCGTCATGAAACGTCCAGATGTTCCCTTTAATGGGCATATGCACGCATTATGACATGGTGCACCTGTGCACACCCGGCACTGCTGCACCGTCCGGGCTGGAGTGATCACCAGCGGGTTAGGCCCAGCTCCCCCGGTTCGTCCCGACCACGTCGCCGCAGTCCGAGTCAGCCGCGGGCGAGTTCCGCCGCGCCGAAGGAGACGTCGAAGCGGTCGCACCAGATGCTGACGCTGCTGTACCGGGCCGGGTCGACGTCTTGGGGCACGGTGTAGTTCTGGCTGCCCTTGTTGCCCTTGAGCTTGCCGAGGCTGACATGGTCGCCGTCGTCGAACACGTGCCAGCCGGCCCGGCCCTGCCTGACCGGCGCGTCGGTCAGCCAGACGCGCAGGTCGGGGCCGTTGCTGGTGTCGAGGTTCTCCAGCCGGACGACGTGGGAGCCGTCGGCCAGCCGTACGAGCCGCACCGTGCCGGACGTCGAGTGCTCGTGGCTGATCAGCTCGCCCCTCGCCAGGGTCACCGGTCCGGCCGGGGAAGGCGCGGAGGGTTCCCCGGCCTGCGCCTCGGCGGGCGGCTTGGAGACGTCCACGGTCACGGGCAGCGTCTCCTGGACCGTCTCGTCCTGCCACAGCTTCCACGGCTGGAACCAGTACAGCCCGAAGCCGGCCCCGGTGAACGCCACCACCAGCACGCCGACCATCCACGGCCTGGCCTTCGCGCGTCGTCCCCGCCCCATAGCGTCTACCTCCTGGGAGTCGTTCGATCCTCACTCCCATTCAACGGACGGGGCGGCCGTCCTGGGCTGCCTGGCGGATGACGAAACCCTTACGTCCGCGGCGGCCGGGTCAGCGGTGCTCGGGGTTGTCCGCACCCGGGCGGCAGCCGGCGTCCCACTCCGAGCGCTGGTTGCCGTGGGCGGGGACGCCTCCGGCCCGCTTCAGCAGGGCGCCGAGGTGCATCAGGTTCCAGGTCATGAACGAGGTGTTGCGGTTGGTGAAGTCGTTCTCCGGGCCACCCGAACCCTCGTCCAGGTACGACGGCCCGGGGCCGGCCGCGCCGATCCAGCCCGCATCCGCCTGGGGCGGGATCGTGTAGCCGAGGTGCTGGAGGCTGTAGAGGACGTTCATCGCGCAGTGCTTCACGCCGTCCTCGTTGCCGGTGATCAGACAGCCGCCGACGCGGCCGTAGTAGGCGTACTGCCCCTGGGAGTTGAGCAGCGAGGAGCAGGCGTAGAGGCGCTCGATCACCTTCTTCGTCACGGAGCTGTTGTCGCCGAGCCAGATCGGCCCGGCGATCACCAGGATGTCCGCGGCCATCACCCGCTCGTACAGCTCGGGCCACTCGTCCGTCGCGAAGCCGTGCTCGGTCATGTCCGGGTAGACGCCGGGCGCGATGTCGTGGTCGACCGCACGGATCTCGGACGTGGTGACGCCGCACGACATCATGATCTCCGCGCTCTTGTCGATCAGGCCCTGGGTGTGGCTGAGCTGCGGGGACGGCTTGAGGGTGCAGTTGATGTAGAGGGCCGTCAGGTCGTCGAAGCGGTACGGGTCATCGGTGGAGGATGGGGCTGCCATGGGGGCAGCGTCTCGCGTGGATCACGTTTTGTCCCGGTTCGACGCACCCGCGGGTGCCTTACGGAGTCATGACGCCGCCTGTGGCTGAAGGAAACGGGCCAGCAGGTCGTCCAGGCTCACCACACCGGTGATCCGGCCCGAGCCGTCGCGGACCACGGCGAGCGAGGCGCGGCGCCGGCGCAGCAGGTCGATCGCGTCGCCGACCGTGGCGTCCTCGGTCAGCTCGGGAACCGGGCGGGCCAGCGCACGGGCGCTGGTCGTCCGTCCCTGGGCGCGGGCCACCACGGCGTCACGGGCGTGCACCGAGCCGAGGACGGTGTCACGGTCGCGGACCAGGAGCCGGGTACGGTCACGGGCCGCGGCCAGGCGCAGGATCTCGTCGACATCGGCACCGCCGTCGACCGAGGTGATCTCGGCGGTCGGCACCTGGAGGTCCCGCACCGGGGTCTCCGGCTCGGTCAGCGAACGTGTCAGCAGCTCGGAGTCCGTCTCGCTGATCAGCCCGAGTCGCTCGGACTCCTCGACGAGGTGGGTGAGCTGCTCGCGGTTGTGGACGGCTGCCAGCTCGTCGCGCGGGGTGACCCGGCACAGTCGTACCAGGCCGTTGCTCATCCTGTTCAGCACCGAGATCAGTGGCCGGACGGCCTTCACCACGGCCCGGAAGAGCGGCGACAGCAGCATGGCCGAGCGCTCGGGGTGGGCGATGGCCCACGACTTGGGGGCCATCTCGCCGACCACCATGTGCAGGAACACCACGACGATCATCGCGACCGCGAAGGCGATCCCGTAGCTGAGCGCACTGGGCAGGCCCAGCTGGTGCAGCAGCGGGTCGAGTTCGTGCGAGATCGCCGGCTTGGACACCGAGCCCAGGCCCAGCGTGCACACGGTGATGCCCAGCTGGGCACCGGCCAGCATCAGCGACAGCTCCCGCATGCCGGCCAGGGCCGCCTTGGCCCCGCCCCGGCCCTCGGCCGCGGCCTTCTCCATGCGGTGCCGCTTGGCGGCGACCAGCGCGAACTCGGCCGCGACGAAGAACCCGCTGCCGATCAGCAGCAGCACGGTGACGAAGAGCGCCATCGGGAAACTCACGCCTGCTCCTCCGTCTCCTGGGCCAGTCGCTCGATCCGCACGCGTTCGGGCACGTGCCGGTCGAGGGTCCGTACGCCGATCAACGCGGTGGCACTGTCCGGCAGCTCGACGGTGAGCCGGTCACCGATGGTCGGGAAGCGGCCGAGGCGGTCGACGATCAGGCCGGCCACCGTGTCGTAGTCCTCCTCCTCGGGCAGCTCGATGCCGGTGGCCTCGGCCACCTCGTCCAGGCGGCGTCCGGCGTCCACCAGCCAGCCGTCGCCGTCCGCGACGGCGACCTCGGTGACGATGTCCGACTCGTCCGCGATGTCACCGACCAGTTCCTCGGCGATGTCCTCGTACGTGACGATGCCCGCCACCCCGCCGTGCTCGTCCAGCACGACCGCGAACTCGTCGTCACGTTCCCGCATCTGGGTCACGGCGTCGGGCAGGGGGAGGGTGTCCGGCAGCAGCAGTGGGCGCCGCGCGAGCGCGCCGGCCGTGGTGCCTCGCAGGCGGTCGGCGGGCAGGCGCATCAGCTCGGCCACGCCGAGGACGCCGTCGACGTCGTCGGGGTGGTCGCCGAGCACCGGGTAGTTCGAGTGTCCGTGCTTGGCGATCAGGTCGACCGCTTCGGCGGCGGTGGCGTCCTTGCGGACGAAGACGGCGTCGGCGCGCGGCACCATCACCTCGTCCAGCGTCCGCTCGGAGAACTCCAGCGCGTGGTCGAGCAGGGCGGCGGTGTCCTTCGGCAGGGCGCCCTGTTCGTGCGACTCGCCGATCAGGTGGCCCAGCTCCTCCAGCGTGGCGCCGTGGTGCAGTTCCTCCACCGGCTCGATGCCGGCCTTGCGCAGCAGCCTGTTCGCCGCGCCGTCGAAGATCCGCACGAGCGGGCCGACGACCTTCAGGTACGCCAGCGTGGACGCGGCCAGTGACTTCGCCAGCCGCTCCGGCACGGCGATGGCGAGGTTCTTCGGGGCCAGCTCGCCCAGCACCATCTGCACGACCGTGGCCAGCACGAAGGCCAGGACGACCGAGATTCCGCTCACGGCCGCGTCGGGGATGCCCAGGCCCGACAGCGCGGGCCGGAGCAGCGCGGACACCGACGGTTCGGCGATGAAGCCGACGACCAGCCCGGTGACGGTGATGCCGAGCTGCGCGCCCGAGAGCATGAACGACAGCCGCTCCAGCACCTTCAGGGCCCGGGCGGCCTTCCGGTCCCCGGACTCCGCCTCACGGGCGAGGGCGAGGCGGTCGGCGGAGACGTAGGCGAACTCCTGGGCGACGAAGTATCCGGTGCCGGCGGTCAGGACGAACACGGCCAGCAGCCCCAGGAGGGCGCTCGCGGCACTCATCGGCGCGTTGCCTGCGAGGGGGCGTCCCGCCGCGTGCCGGGCTCAGGACATGCCTGGCGGTACGGCCGGGGACTGTGCCCCGAGGGGTCCGTCGATCTGGCGGACAAGGGGTGGCTCCTTATCTGGTGGTACGTCCGGACAACGATTCTGGCCGGAATCATGTTCCCGGCGCCTGCCCGGGTACTGCGCCGGTGGGCGGTCACGCGGTGGCCGGAGCCGCCGGTCCGACCAGTTCCGACAGCACGTCCTCCATGGTCACAAAGCCGATGACCTTGCCGCTCTCCCCGACGACGGCGGCCAGGTGGCTGCCCTCGGCGCGCAGGGCGGTGAGGGTGTCGTCGAGCGGGGTGTCGATGCGCACCCGGGTGACGCGGTGCAGGGCCGTGCGCGGGAAGGGCCGGTCGCGCTCGGCCAGGCCGAGGGTGTCCTTGATGTGCAGGTAGCCCAGGACCGTGCCGTCGGGGCCGGTGACCGGGAAGCGGGAGAAGCCCGCCTCGGCGGCCAGTCGTTCCAGCCGGGCCGGGGTGATCGTGTGGTCGACGGTGCGCATCCGCCGGGCCGGGACCACGATCTCGCCCACCGGCCGGGTGCCCAGCTCCAGTGCGTCCCGCAGCCGTTCGCCGTCGGCCGGGCCGAGCAGTCCGGCCGCGCTGGAGTCGAGGACCATGCGGGCGAGCTGGTCGTCGGTGAAGACCGACTCGACCTCGTCCTTCGGCTCGACGCGCAGCAGCTTCAGCAGGGCGTTGGCGAAGGCGTTGATCCCGAACACGAACGGCCGCAGAGCACGGGTGAGCGCCACCAGGGGCGGGCCCAGCAGCAGCGCGCTGGGCACCGGAGCGGCCAGCGCGATGTTCTTCGGAACCATCTCGCCGATCAGCATGTGCAGATACGTGGCGAGGGTGAGCGCGATGACGAACGCGACCGGGTGCACCAGGCCGTGCGGGATGTGGACCGCTTCGAAGCCGGGCTCCAGCAGGTGCGCGATGGCGGGCTCGGCGACCGCGCCCAGCACCAGCGAGGAGACGGTGATGCCGAGCTGGGCGGTGGCCATCATCGCCGAGAGGTGTTCCAGTGCCCACAGCGTCATCCGGGCCCGCTTGTCGCCCTCCTGGGCGAGCGGTTCGATCTGGCTGCGGCGCACCGAGACCAGGGCGAACTCGGCGCCGACGAAGAACGCGTTGGTCAGCAGCGTCAGGGCGCCGACGGCCAGTTGCAGCGCGGTCATCGGACCTCCTCCACGATCCGGGCGGCCGGTGCGGCGGCGGGCTCGGTGATGCGTATCCGGTCGGCGCGGTGGTGCTCGACCTCCAGCACCTCGAGCCGCCAGCCGTCGAGTTCCACGACGTCCCCCTTGCCGGGGATGCGGGCGAGGCGGGTGGCGATCAGCCCGGCCACGGTCTCGTACGGTCCCTCCGGCGCGGTGAGTCCCATGTCCGTGAGCTGGTCGATGCGGACACTGCCGTCCGCCTCCCACACCGCGCGCCCGTCCCGCGTCGCCGGGGCGGGTACCAGGTCGGGCGCCTCGAAGGGATCGTGCTCGTCGCGGACCTCGCCGACGACCTCCTCGACGATGTCCTCCACGGTCGCCACGCCCGCCGTGCCGCCGTACTCGTCGATGATCACGGCCATGGTGCGGTGCGCGCGCAGCCGCTCCAGCAGCCGGTCGGCGGGGAGGCTGTCGGGCACCAGCAAGGGCTCCGCCGTCAGTTCCGTCACCGGCGTGGCGGCCCGCTGCTCCGGCTCCAGGGCGAGCACGTCCCGGATGTGGACGGAGCCCACCACCTCGTCCAGGCTGTCGCGGTAGACGGGAAAGCGGGACAGCCCGGTCGCGTGGGAGAGATTCGCGGCGTCGGCGGCCGTCGCGTGGACCTCCAGGGCCTTGACGTCGACCCTCGGCGTCATCACGTTCTCCGCTGTCAGCTCGCTCAGATGCAGCGTCCGTACGAACAACTCCGCCGAGTCCGCCTCCAGGGCCCCTTCGGCGGCCGAGTGCCGGGCCAGCGCGCCCAGTTCCTCGGCGGTGCGGGCGGAGGCCAGTTCCTCCGCCGGCTCCAGCCCGAAGCGGCGTACGAAACGGTTCGCGGTGCCGTTCAGGTGCCCGATGAACGGGCCGAAGGCGGCCGTGAAGGCACGCTGCGGACCGGCGACCACCTTGGCGACCGCCAGTGGACGTGAGATCGCCCAGTTCTTCGGCACCAGCTCACCGACGACCATCAGCACGACGGTGGAGACGACCACGCCCAGCACGGTCGCGACCGAGGAGGCGGCACCGCCCAGGCCGATCGCCCGCAGCGGGCCACGCAGCAGCGCGGCGAGGGACGGTTCGGCGAGCATGCCGATCACCAGAGAGGTGACGGTGATGCCCAACTGAGCGCCGGAGAGCTGCGTCGTCAGACGCCGTACGGCCTTCAGCGCACCCTCCGCGCCCCGCTCGCCCGCCTCGGCGGCGCGCTCCAGGTCGGCGCGCTCCACGGTGGTCAAGGAGAACTCGGCCGCGACGAACACCGCGCAGGCCAGTGTGAGGAGGAGGGCCAGCAGGAGCAGCAGGATCTCG
This sequence comes from Streptomyces sp. SID5464, assembly GCF_009862985.1. Taxonomy (NCBI): domain Bacteria; kingdom Bacillati; phylum Actinomycetota; class Actinomycetes; order Kitasatosporales; family Streptomycetaceae; genus Streptomyces; species Streptomyces sp. SID5464. Next base: position 218,128 of record NZ_WWIQ01000022.1, read on the forward strand.
GTCACCGCGCCACCCCCGCTCCCTCACGCGCATGAGTCCAGCGGGGAACGGCACGGCTGGTACTGGGAGGCTCACCCATCGGGGGAACGTCGCTCCTTCTCGAAACACACATGCAGACAGTGGGTGGAAACAGGATTGCCTGCCTCTACACCAACTGTAAAGGAGGAGCAAAAACCCCTATGCTTCTACGTGTCTGTAGAAGGTCCGCTCGAGCGGACCTCACACCGCGAACACGCACGTTTAAGGAGTGGACGCCACCATGGTGTTCAAACGACTGCTCGGCTCGCTCGGCGTGGGCGGCCCCACGGTCGACACGATCCTCGACCCGGGGCCCGCGCGGCCCGGCGGCACGCTCACCGGCCAGGTCCGTCTCGAGGGCGGCAAGGCCGACTTCGACATCGAGCACATCACCCTGGAGCTGATCGCCCGGGTCGAGGCCGAGCACGCTCACGGCGAGAGCGAAGGCGTCGTCGCCTTCGACCGGTTCACCGTCGGCGGCGGCTTCCGGCTCGCCGAGGGCGAGCAGCGCAGCGTGCCGTTCAGCGTGACGCTGCCGTGGGAGACGCCGATCACCGAACTGCACGGGCAGGCGCTGGGGATCGTCCTCGGCGTGCGTACGGAACTGTCGGTGGCCGGCGCCAAGGACAAGGGCGACCTGGACCCGCTGACCGTCGGTCCGCTGCCCGCCCAGGAGGCGATCCTCGAAGCGCTCGGCCGGCTCGGCTTCGGCTTCAAGTCCGCCGACCTGGAGTACGGACGCATCGGCGGCACCGGTCAGCAACTGCCCTTCTACCAGGAGATCGAGATCACCCCGTCGCCGCAGTACGCGCACCGGGTGAACGAGATCGAGGTGACCTTCCTGGCCAACCCGGCCGGCCTGGAGGTCGTCCTGGAGGCCGACAAGCGCGGCGGCTTCTTCTCCGGCGGCCATGACGCGCTGACCCGCTTCACGGTCGGGCACCAGGACGCGCGCGACTGGGACGCCGAAGTCGACGGCTGGATCCGCCAGTTGGTCGAGCACCGGGCGTCGCAGGGCTCCCACGGTGCCTACGGCCACGGTGACCCGTACGCCGGGCAGGGGCACGGCGGGCACTACGGGCACGGTGACCACCACGACGACCACCGCCGTTCCGGCCCCGGCATGGGCACCGCCGTCGCCGCGGGCGCCGCCGGACTCGCGGTCGGTGTCGTCGGCGGCATGGTCGCCGGCGAAGTCGTCGACGAGGTCGGGGACTTCTTCGAGGGCGACGAGGAGGACGAGGGCTGACAGCGGGCCCCGGCAGACGCTGAAGGACACCTCGGCAGGGGGCGGGCGGACGCACCGGCAGGGGGCGGGCGCACGGCTCCGCCCCCTGCCGATAACTTCTACAGTATTGTAGAAGAAACGCAGTCCGGGACGCCCCGGCCCGGGCGTCCTGCCGACACGTACGGAGTTCTCATGGCCCTGTGGGACCGCCTCAAGGAATCCGCATCGACGATGCAGACCCAGCTCATGGCGAGGAAGAACGACCTCAAGAGCGGCGCCTTCCGCGACGCGAGCATGGCGATGTGCGCCCTCGTCGCCGCCGCCGACGGCACCGTCGACCCCTCCGAGCGGCAGCGCGTGGCCCAGCTCATCGCCACCAACGAGGTGCTGCGGAACTTCCCCGCCGACGACCTGCGCCGCCGCTTCGAGGAGAACCTCGACAAGCTCACCACCGACTTCGACTTCGGCAAGGTGAGCGTCATGCAGGAGATCGCCAAGGCCGGGAAGAAGCCCGCCGAAGCACGGGCCGTCGTCCAGATCGGCATCGTCATCGGCGGCGCCGACGGCGACTTCGACAAGGACGAACAGGCCGTGGTCCGCGAGGCGTGCTACGCCCTCGGCCTCCCGCCCCACGAGTTCGACCTCTGACCCACCCGGGCCGTGCGAGGGGCCGGCTGGTGTCGCCGGCTCGCGCGGCTCAAAGGGGCGTGGCCGCGTGCAGGATGAGGACCATCGTCACCGCGGAGTTCGCCGACGACATCGCTGACACGGCGGCCCCCACCGCCGCTCCCCACGCCGCCGCACCCACCGACGTGAACAACGACGGCCAGCTGCGCACGGTCGGAGCGGGTCCGAGCAGGGCCGCCACCCGGCGCGGCACCGGTCCCGCCGCAGCCAAGCCGGCCAGGGTCGCCACCGGGGTGCCACGGGACACCAGGGCCGCCTTGCCGATCGCACACGCCACGGCCCGGCGGCTGCCGACCACCTGGGCCGCGTCCTCGTCGGCCCACCGTTCCGCCGTGTACGACACCGCCGTCCGCAGCGGACGCAGGAAGGGATTGGCCCGCGCGGCCAGCTGGACCGCGAGGAGGAAGCGGTGATGGCGGGCGGTCAGATGGGCCCGCTCGTGAGCGAACAGCGCCCGGCGCTCGGCCGGTTCGAGGCAGTCCAGCATGGCCGTCGTCACGACCACACGATCCCGCCGACCGCCCGGCAGCGCGTAGGCGTACGGCATGTCGTCCGGAAGGACGGCCACCTCCGTCTCACGCAGCCCGGCCAGCGCCCGGTGGGCCCGGCGGCGCACCCGGCCGTGCCGCCACACCGTCCGACCGCACGCCACCAGCACCACGACGAGCGCGGGGATCGCCGCCTTGCCGACGACCTCGTCGTAGGGGACCGCCGCGCGCACCTCGGGGTCCGACCAGCCGTCGGGCAGGGGGTTTCCGGGGAGTTGGGCGGTGCCGACCACCATCACCAGGCCGAGGCACAGCGTGCTGCACGCCGCCATCACCGCGGCCACCCCGGTCAGCAGCCGGGTCGCGGTCCGTGGATGCAGATGCTGCTCGGCCAGGCGCGCGATCGGCCACGCCGTCAAGGGCAGCACGAGCGGCAGAAAGACGAACACCCCCATGAGGCTTCAGTCTTCCCCTTCGTTCCTCGACTGACCCAGCAGCTCCCGCAGCAGCCGCTCGTCGTCCGGGCCCAGGCCGGTCACGAAGCTGGCCAGCACCGCCTCGCGGTCGCCCTCGGAGTCCAGCACCTTGCGCATCTTGTGGGCGGCCAGGCCCGCCTGGTCCGACGCGGGCGTCCAGGCGAAGGACCGGCCGGCGCGCTCCCGGGTGACCGCCCCCTTGGCGAGCAGCCGGGTCAGGATGGTGATGACGGTCGTGTAGGCGAGGTCTCCGCCCAGGCGCTCCTGCACCCAGCCGGCTGTCGCCGGGCCGTCCGCCTCCCGCAGCGCCGACAGGACCAGCGCCTCCAGCTCACCCTGCCCCCGCCGCCGGGGACGCTGCCGCTGCTCAGCCACGCCCGGTCTCCCTTCCACCGCCGTCCGTTTCCCGCGCGGACATCGTATGACGCACCGGACGCCGCTCCTTGACGGGCAAACGGTGCCTGCCGGGGCACTAGGGCCGGTCTGACAATTCCCGTCGTCGCCCGGAGGGCGGCCTCGCGGCGTCAGGCGCGTGCTCTCGGCGTGTCCGACCAGAGGGTGGCGCGGTGCTGGCGCCGGCGCAGCGGCCGGAGACGGAGTGGGTCCAGCTCGTCTCGGCGGAGATCGACCTGCCTGCGCCGCTGCCCGACCGCGTCGCGATGGCGCCGCTGACCCGCGCCGCGCCTACGGCGAGGGCCTGAGCGCCACCGAGATGATGGCCGAGTACTACGGCCGACGCGCCTCCGCCGGCCTGATCGTCTCCGAGTGCCTCCAGCCCGAGCCCGCGGGGCGGGGCTACACCGACACACCGGGCCTGCACGACGAACGGGGCGGGGTCAGCGACTCACCGGTCGATGTAGCTGAAGTCGCCCACGGTCCATGCGCTGACGTCCTTGATCGCGACTCGGTACATGCCACCCGTCTCGGGGATACCGAGACTGCCCTGCAAGATCCGGGCGAGATGGAAGTGCAGGTGCGTGGGCGCCTCGCTGCGGCCGGGCCGATGCTCTCGTGGGCCGCGGGCGAAGACGTCGGCGAACGGGCCGAGCCGCTCCGAGTCCTTCAGGACGTCCGCCACCCGCTCCCTCCACACGGCCTCGGGAGCGAGTCGGCCGGTGATGACGGCGCCGCCGACGACCACGGTCAGTGACATCTGATTGCTTCGCTCGGACTCAACCGCGGCGGAGATGGCGACGAGCAGCTCATCAGGGTTCGACATGAGTGCACATCCTATTCAGCTGCCTGCCCCGGAACGCCCCGAGGGCGTGAAACCGCTCCGCCGGCATCGCGCGGGACGAGGGCGGGATGATGGCCCGTATGCGCATCCGCATCGACGCCGTCGACCTGCCCGGCCTCACCCGCCCCGCCTCCGCCGACGGCGAAGGCCCCGCCCACGGCGACCTCCACGTCGCCGTGCAACGCCGCGACCGCCCGGCCGAACTCCTCGACCCACAGCCCGGCGACGCACCGTCCGCGACCTGGACCCTGGAGTGCACCACGAGCACCTCGACGACCGGCACCGAGGTCGAAGGCCCCTACGTGCAGGACCGTCTGGGCCGGCGGTTCGTCTACCTGTCCTGGGGCACGGTCGACGACTCGGGCACCTTCACGATGTTCCGCCGCGCCAAGCTCATGCTCGACGTCGTCCCCGCCGACGTACTCGCCGCCGCCGCACGCGAGGGACTGCTGGTCGGACGCCTCGGCCTGACCGACGCGCGGGGCGGGCCGCTGTGCGGACGCGTCGAGCCCCCGCACATCACGTGGACCGCCGCACGGGCCGGCTAGGAGGCGTGCCCTCGGCGACCGCGGTCAAGCCGGCCCCCGGGTGGCCCGGCCCGTGCGAGGATGCGCCCGTGACCGGATCGTCTTCCTCGTCTGTCGCCGGGGGCACGCCTCACAGCGACGGCCTGGGTTCCCGTGCCGCCGCCCTGCTGGTGTTCGGGTCGTCGGCCGCGGTCCTGGTGGTCGAGATCGTCGCTCTGCGGCTGCTGGCTCCCTACCTCGGCCTCACCCTCGAGACCAGCACGATGGTGATCGGCATCGCCCTCACCGCGATCGCTTTCGGCTCCTGGCTGGGCGGGCGCATCGCGGACCAGGTCGATCCACGCCGGCTCCTGGGCCCCGCGCTCGGAGTGTCGGGAGCGGTCGTCGCGCTCACCCCCGCCGTGCTGCGCACCAGTGCGGAGTGGGCGCCGGCGGTGCTCCTGCTGATCGCGTCGCTGACCATCCTCGTGCCGGGCGCGCTGCTCTCGGCGGTGACGCCGATCGTGACCAAGTTGCGTCTCACCAGCCTCGCCGAGACCGGAACGGTCGTCGGCCGGCTGTCCGGCGTCGGCACCGTCGGCGCCATCGTCGGCACCGTCCTCACCGGCTTCGTCCTCGTCTCGCGGTTGCCGGTCAGCGGCATACTGATCGGCCTCGGCGTTCTGCTGGTGGCCGGCTCGGCGGTGGTCGAGTGGCGCGCGCGTGGGTGGAGCGGCACCCCTGCCCTGACACTCGTGGTCGTGGCCGGCGGCCTCGCCACCACCGTCGCGCCCGGTGGCTGCGACGCGGAGACCAGGTACCACTGCGCACGGATCGTCGCGGACCCCGACCGGGACAGCGGCCGCACACTCGTCCTGGACGGCCTGCGACACTCCTACGTCGACCTCGACGACCCGACCTTCCTCGAGTTCGAGTACGTGCGCGCCATCGCGGCGGTGGTCGATGCCGCCTTCCCCGAAGGCGAGCCACTCGCCGCCCACCACGTGGGCGGCGGCGGGCTCACCTTTCCCCGTTACCTCGCTGCCACCCGGCCCGGGACGCGCAGCCTCGTGTCCGAGATCGACAGCGGGGTCGTGCGCATCGACCGCGACCGGCTCGGTCTGAAGTCGGACGCCGGTATCGACGTACGCGTCGAGGACGGCAGGCTCGGCCTGCGGCGACTGGACACCGGCAGTCGTGACCTCGTCGTCGGCGACGCCTTCGGGGGCGTCAGCGTGCCGTGGCACCTCACCACGGTCGAAGCGATGACCGATGTACGGCGGGTGCTCAAGGAGGACGGCCTGTACGTCGCCAACCTCATCGATCACGGTGGTCTGGCGTTCGCCCGGGCCGAAGTGGCCACCCTCCGCGAGACCTTCGAGCACGTCGCCCTCGTCGGCGAACCCGCCGACATCGGCCTCCACCCGACCGTCACCCCCCAGGGCGGCAATCTGGTGGTGATCGCCTCCGACCGGCCGGTCGACCCGCGCGCGACCCAGCGAGCGCTGAACGCCCGGCAGACCAGCTGGAAGATCACCACCGGCGACGACCTCACCTCCTGGACCGGCGACGCCCAACCGCTCACCGACGACTACGCACCCGTGGACCAGCTCCTCCAGCCGCACAGCCCGGGAAGCAGCGGGTGACAGGACCTCCGCCGCTCGCGACGGACTGCTGTCACCCGAACGCCGATGTGACCTTCCTCGCGATCGCGGGGTTCCGGCGCGTTCGCCGCGGTCCCGTCCGTCCCTGGGGACGGTCGCGGCGCAAGGCTCATCGAGGGAGGTCATGGCGCTGCACGCGGAGGCAGCGACAGGAACAGTGCATCCCCGCGGGGCCAATATCTGTTTTTGTGAGATGAGAAATTGGCGCGGCCCCCGGCGAGTATTCCTCGATCGCCGACCGGGGCGAAATCAGCGAACCGTACGGGGTCGGTCGCGCCATGCTACTGTCGATCTCAGTTGCAGGTGTGGTTGCCAAAAGGTTCATTTTCCTACGGGGTAATCAGCACGGCGACGCGGGATCCGCACAGGGCGAATTCCGAACATCGTCTCCGAAGGAGAATTAACATGGCTACTGGCACCGTGAAGTGGTTCAACGCGGAAAAGGGCTTCGGCTTCATCGAGCAGGACGGCGGCGGCGCCGACGTCTTCGCCCACTACTCGAACATCGCTGCCCAGGGCTTCCGTGAGCTGCTGGAAGGCCAGAAGGTGTCCTTCGACATCGCCCAGGGCCAGAAGGGCCCGACGGCCGAGAACATCGTTCCCGCCTGACATCGCGGCAGCAACGCATATTTCGCAGCTGGGGCCCGCACCTTGGGGTGCGGGCCCCAGCTCGCTGCTTTTCAGGGCGCGCGACAAGAACGCCGCGCTCAACATCTCAGGCTCGTTCTCGCGATTCTCTGCGCCGTTTGTTTTTGCTGCGGAAATTCCTTGCTACGTGCCTACGAGCTCCATCGAGGAAGGTTCCGCTTGAACCGCGCACGCACCACCCGCACGCCCCGCACCTACGACCGCTCCCGGGGTGCTGCCCCCAAGGGCTCCGGCGCTCCGCGGCGCTCCAGGGGCTACGACCGCCGACCGGCCGCTCCCCAGGGGGAGTTCGCGCTGCCGGTGACGACCACGCCGGCGCTGCCCGCCGTCGAGGCGTTCGCCGACCTCGCCCTGCCGGCGCCGCTGCTGGCCGCGCTCGGCCACGAGGGCGTGACCGTACCGTTCCCCATCCAGGGCGCGACCCTGCCGAACTCCCTCGCCGGACGTGACGTCCTCGGCCGCGGGCGAACGGGATCGGGCAAGACCCTCGCCTTCGGCCTCGCGCTGCTGGCCCGTACCGCCGGCCGGCGCGCGGCCCCCCGGCAGCCGCTCGCCCTGGTCCTCGTCCCCACCCGCGAGCTCGCCCAGCAGGTGACCGACGCGCTCACCCCGTACGCCCGCTCCGTGCGGCTGAAGCTGGCCACCGTGGTCGGCGGCATGTCGATCGGCAGGCAGGCGGGGGCGCTGCGGGCCGGCGCCGAGGTCGTCGTCGCGACGCCGGGGCGGCTCAAGGACCTCATCGACCGTGGCGACTGCCGGCTGGACGACGTCGCCATCACCGTCCTGGACGAGGCCGACCAGATGGCCGACATGGGCTTCATGCCCCAGGTCACCGCACTGCTCGACCAGGTGCGACCCGAGGGGCAGCGGATGCTCTTCTCGGCCACCCTGGACCGCAACGTCGACCTGCTCGTCCGCCGCTACCTGACGGACCCGGTGGTCCACTCCGTCGACCCGTCGGCAGGTGCGGTCACCACGATGGAGCACCATGTGCTCCACGTTCACGAAGCGGACAAGCACCGCACGACGACCGAGATCGCGGCGCGGGACGGCCGGGTGATCATGTTCCTGGACACCAAGCGCGCCGTGGACCGGCTGACCGAGCACCTGCTGAACAACGGCGTCCGCGCCGCGGCTCTGCACGGCGGCAAGTCCCAGCCGCAGCGCACGCGGACGCTCGCGCAGTTCAAGACCGGCCATGTGACGGTGCTGGTGGCGACCAACGTCGCGGCCCGCGGCATCCACGTCGACAACCTCGACCTCGTCGTCAACGTGGATCCGCCCACCGACCACAAGGACTACCTGCACCGCGGCGGCCGTACCGCCCGCGCAGGCGAGTCCGGCAGCGTCGTCACCCTCGTGACACCCGGCCAGCGCCGCGGCATGAACCGGCTGATGGCCTCGGCCGCCATCACCCCCCAGGTCACGCCGGTGCGTTCGGGTGAGGCGGAACTGAGCCGCATCACGGGCGCCCAGACGCCGTCCGGTGTCCCCGTCGTCATCACCGCACCCGCCCCGGCACATCCCCGCCGTGGCGCGTCGTCCGGGGCGCCCTCGTCCCGGGGCCGCCGCCCCTCCCGGGGGCGCCCCACCGGACAGGCGGGGCGGCGCACGGCGCAGCGGCCCGCCTACGACCCGGCGGCCTAGTGGCGTCGGTCGGCAGTCGCCCCGCAGCTCTTTCGAGGAGGCAGCTTTGACACCGGTTCAGACACAGCGCCGGCAGACGGATCCCTGCCCCGTGACCGTGATCGACGGCATGGACGCGTCCGGCCCCCGGGTCCGGGACGACATGACCGTCGAGGTCGCCCTGTCCGTCATGGCCGGCGCCCGGGTCGAGCACCTCCTCCTGTGCGACGCGGACGACCAGTGCACGGGCTGGGTCACCCGAGCCGAACTCGCCGTTCACCGCGGCAGCTCCGCGTACACGGACCGCACCCGGCTGCGTGACGTCCTCGGCGGGCCGCTCGCCTCGCCCGTCCCCCGGATCGCCGTCCTCGGGGAGCACGACCGGACCCCGGGCGTCCTCGCCCTCTCCGGCTGATCCGCCTCGCCCGTTCGGCCCGTTCTCCTTCTCCCTGAGGGGCATCATGCGCTGTGTCATCGCCCGGTACCCGTTCGACCTGACGAAGAACGGGGTGCTGGCCTCGATGAAGGGCATCACGCCCGAGCTCGTCACGGGTGAGTCCGTGACCATCGGCCGTCGCCGCTACCCCGTCAAGCAGGTGGGCCAGGTCATCACCCGGCAGGACCCCCGCGACTTCACCGCCGGCGAGGTCGTCCGGGCCATGACCCGCCTCGGCTTCACCTGCCACGCCCAGCCCGAGGCCGCGCCCGTGCGCGCGGCCACTCCGCTCCAGACCGCGTCGGCACTGCTCGGCGCCGCGTCCCTGGACGCGTGAGGACGGGCGGACGCCCCGCCCCACCCGATCCCGATGAGGGCCCTGCCGACGCGCGTCGGCAGGGCCCTCGTCGTCGTGCCGTCCCGCCGTCCTTGTGGGTCACAGGATGCGCCACAGGGAATCTGCGCCTCCAGCGAACAAAAATCTACTCTTGTCAGAGTAGACATTGGACACTGCCCCGGTTAGCCTTTTTCTCGTTGACACGGATCACTGATCGGAGAAGGACGGAGGAGCAGACGCCATCAGGATCGCCCGGCGCGAGCAGCGCTCGGCCGGGTACCGCAAGACCCCGGATTGGAAGGTGGTCCCCGGTCACGCAGCCGCGATCCCCGCACACCCCCTCCTGCAGGGCCGGTAGCGGAAACAGAAGGTCGGCGCAGCATTAGGGCCGACAGATGGTGTTCAATTTCCTTCGGGGCCCTGGTGCCGTACGGCACCAGGGCCCCTCGACGCGTTGTACTACGAGGTGACATGACAGCAGATACCCCGCTCAGCGATCGTCTGGACGACGACGACTACCCCGCGTACACCATGGGGCGGGCCGCCGAGATGCTCGGCACCACCCCGGCCTTCCTCCGCGCCATCGGTGAGGCTCGTCTGATCACTCCGCTGCGCTCGGAGGGCGGACACCGCCGGTACTCCCGCTACCAGCTGCGCATCGCCGCGCGCGCCCGCGAGCTCGTCGACCGGGGCACCCCGATCGAGGCCGCCTGCCGCATCGTCATCCTCGAGGACCAGCTCGAGGAAGCTCAGCGCATCAACGCCGAGTACCGCCGCCGTGCCGGTCACGACGCGCCCGAAGGGTCCGTCGCCGATCCCCGCTGATCACCTGACGAATTGCGCGAACCAGACAGGGGGCGCGGCATGATCCGTTCAGCTGACATCCGCGAATGGCGTGACCACGACGTGGTCGACCCCAAGCAGCACAAGATCGGCATGCTCGAAGCGGTCTACGTGGACACCGCCACCGACCAACCGGCCATGGCCACCGTCCGGACCGGGCTGCCCAGCCGCCGGCGCCTGGTCTTCGTCCCCCTCGACGACGCCGTTCTCGGGCCGGGCTACGTCCAGGTGCCCTACGCCAGGGGACAGGTGCGCAAAGCCCCCTCGATCGGCACGGACGACGTCCTGCCGGCCGAGCGGGAGGAGGAGATCTTCCAGCACTACGGCATGACGTACCAGGCGGGAGCAGGGGGCGAACGCCGGCTCGCCCGCCGTTGACCGCAGGCGCGTGGCACAGGAGAGGTGGTCCGCGGTGATGGCGCTCTTCCTTCTGGTCGTCCTCGTGGCCGTCGCCCTGGGAATCATCGGCGTGGCAGCGGACGGCCTCGGCTATCTCCTCGCCATCGGCATCGTGCTCCTCGCCGTCGACGTCATCTTCTTCGCGGTACGGCTGTCCCGGCGCGCGGGTCGGCGGCCCGTGCGCTGACGACGGCAGGCGTGCGACCGGGCATCCTGCCCGGCTGGACCAGCTCGGGCCCGGCCAGTCCATCGATACGCGAGGAGAGATATCCTTGGATGCATCGATGATATCCATGGAGGTGCATCCGATGAGTCGGACCGTGATCGACCTCGATGACCAGCTGGTGGCGGACGTGGCCAAGGCGCTCGGTACCAGCACCAAGAAGGAGACGGTCAATACCGCCCTGCGCGAAGTGCTCGAGAACCGGCGCCGGGCGCTGGCCCTCACCCGGCTGCGGGCGGCGGCGGAGGAAGGCGCCTTCGATCTGGACATCTTCGAGGACAAGGGGAACTACCGCCGGTGAACGCCGCGCAGTTCCTGATCGACACCAGCGCGCTCGCCCGGCTGCTGCGCGGCGACGCCGAGCAGTACGGGTGGGACCAGGCGGCGGCAGCCGGGCTCATCGCCACCTGCCCCGTTACCGAGCTGGAGTTCTTCTACAGCGCTCGCTCCGCCGCCGACCGCACACAGGGCATCGAGGACATGCGCCTGCTCTTCGGCTGGGTGCCGGTGGACGACCGCGCATACGACCGCGCCTGGCAGGTCCAGGAGATCCTCACCGAGCGCGGACAGCACCGCAGCGCCGGAGCCGTCGACCTCGTGGTGGCCGCCACAGCCGAGCTGCAAGGACTGACACTCCTGCACCGTGACCGGGACTTCGAGTGCATCGCCGCCGTCACCGGCCAGGCACTCCAGTGGTACGGCCCCGAAGCCGGTAAGTGAGCCGGGGGCGTCCTCGTTCCGGTCAGGAATCGAGAAGCGCGGGTCCCGAGCCGTGCCTAGCGTCGGTGTCATGACTTCCATCGAATCCGTCACCCTCGAAGTGGACGACCCCGCCGCCGCCCGCCGCTTCTACAGCAGCGCGTTCGGACTGGACGGACAGGTGCGCGTGCGGGCCTCAAAGGCTCCTGCGGCCGGCTTCCGCGGGTTCACCCTGTCGCTCGTGGTGTCCCAGCCGGCCGATGTCAACGCCCTCGTCGACGCCGCCGTGGAGGCCGGTGCCACGACGCTGAAGCCCGCCGCCAGGTCGCTGTGGGGTTACGGGGGTGTCGTGCAGGCACCGGACGGGACGATCTGGCAGGTCGCGTCGTCGTCGAAGAAGGACACCGGCCCGGCCACCCGGCGGATCGACGAGATCGTGCTCCTGCTGGGGGTCGCGGACATGGCCCGGAGCAAGCGGTTCTACGTCGAGCACGGCCTCCCCGTCGCGAAGAGCTTCGGCAGCAGGTACGTCGAGTTCGCCACCGGGCCGGGCTCGGTCAAGCCGGCGCTGTACAAGCGCCGGGGCCTGGCCAAGCTCGTCGGCGTCGCTCCCGACGGCACCGGATCGCACCGGCTCACGGTCAACGGCGACACCGGGCCCTTCACCGACCCGGACGGGTTCGCGTGGGCGACGGCTTCGCAGACCGTGTCGCCGTGACCGACCTTACGGAGTCGTGACGTACGGGCGCGGTCCCGTGGTGCGCCGGGGTCGCGGGCCTAGCGTGGCCGTATGCGTGTACTGGTCACCGGCGGTGCCGGGTTCATCGGGTCCCATGTGGTCGCGGCCCTGCGGGAGCGCGGGCACGAGGCGGTCGTGTTCGACGTGCGGGAGGACGCCGGTGCCGACGTACGGGTTCCGGCCGCCGTCGGCCGTGCCCTGGCCGGGGTGGACGCGGTGTGTCACCAGGCCGCGAGGGTCGGGCTCGGCGACGGGGTCGCCGACGCGGCGGAGTACGTCTCCCACAACGACCTCGGGACCGCCGTACTCCTCACCGCCATGGCGGAGGCGGATGTACGGCGTCTCGTGCTGGCCGGGTCGATGGTGGTCTACGGGGAGGGGCGGTACGAGTGCCCCCGGCACGGGGTCGTACGGCCCGGGCCGCGTGCCGTCACCGACCTCGGCGCCGGCCGGTTCGAGCCGCCGTGCCCGGTGTGCGGGGCGGACCTCGTCCCCGGGCTGGTCGGCGAGGACGCCCCGGCCGACCCGAGGAACGTGTACGCGACGACCAAGCTGACCCAGGAACACCTGGCCGCCGCCTGGGCCCGCTGCACGGGCGGCTCGGCGGTGTCGCTGCGCTACCACAACGTGTACGGGCCCGGCATGCCCCGCGACACCCCGTACGCCGGTGTCGCCTCCTTCTTCCGCTCGGCGCTCGCCCGGGGCGAGGCACCGCGCGTGTTCGAGGACGGGCGGCAGCGCAGGGACTTCGTGCACGTCCGGGACGTGGCGGCGGCCAATGCCGTGGTCCTGGAGGCGGAGGCCGCCCCGGGTGTGCTGACGGCGTACAACACCGGCAGCGGCGACCCGCACACCGTCGGGGAGATGGCCCGGGCGCTGGCCGCCGCGTACGGCGGGCCCGAGCCCGTCGTCACCGGCGAGTACCGGCTCGGGGACGTACGGCACATCACAGCGGACTCGTCGCGACTGCGAGCCGAGTCGGGCTGGAAGCCGGCGGTCGGGTTCGAGGAGGGCATGGCGGAGTTCGCGCGGGCCGGGATGCGGGAGGCGTAGGCCCCCCGATGGACCGGTGGTGCTGCCCGCGTTACGAAGCGGCCGCGGGCAGCACCACCTCGAAACGACAGCCGCCGGGGATGTTCCGTACGCTGGCCCGGCCTTGGTGCGCCTCCACGATCCCCCGGACGATGGCGAGGCCGAGGCCCGCTCCGGCCGGGGGCGTCCGGGCGTGTGTGCCGCGCCAGCCGGTGTCGAAGACGCGCGGCAGGTCCTCGTCGGGGATGCCGCCGCAGCCGTCCGTCACGGACAGCACCACGCCCTCGGTGGAGCGTTCCGCGCTGACGGCGACCGTGCCGTCGGCCGGGGTCCGGCGGATGGCGTTGACCAGCAGGTTGCCCAGCACCCGGCTCATCTCCTTGCCGTCCACCTCCACCGGCACCGGCTCGATACGGCCGCCCACCAGCCGCACCCCGTGCTCCCGGGCGAGCGGGTCGGCTCCCGCCAGCGCGTCGCCCACCAGGTCGTACAGGGAGATCCGGCTGGGTGCCAGGGCGAGCGCGCCGGCGTGGATGCGGGAGAGTTCGAAGAGGTCGCCCACCATGTCGTTGAGGCGTTCGACCTCGGTGCGGATCTGCTTCAGATAGCGGCCGGGGTCGGCGGCGACGCCGTCCTCCAGGGCCTCCGACATGGCCCGCAGACCGGCCAGCGGGGTGCGCAGGTCGTGCGAGATCCAGGCGACGAGTTCCCGCCGGGAGGTCTCCAACGCGCGTTCCCGCTCCCGGGATTCGGCGAGTCTGGCGCTGGTGGCGGCCAGTTCGCGGCTCAGGTGGTCCAGTTCGGCGGTCGTCGGGCCGACGGGGGCGGCGAAGTTCCCGCCGTCGCCGAAGGAGCGTGCGGCCACGGCGAGTGCGCGGCTGCGGGCGACGACCCAGCGGCCCAGCAGCAGCGCGGTGGCCAGGGAGACGACGGCCGCCATGGCGACGACGGTCGTGACGACGGTCAGGTCGTGCGGGGAGAGGAACATCGCCCAGGCGACGGCGAGCGTGCCCGCGAGCATCGCGACGACGCCGACCGCCGCGACCACGGCGAGCGAGGCGGTGAGCGACCGGCGCCGGATCAGGCGCAGCACCCCGGCCCCGGCCAGGCCGGTGGCCGCGGCACCGGCGAAGGCGTACAGGGCGATGAGGAGCGTGTCGTTCACGATCCGGCCTCCGCTCCCGTGGGGTCGAAGCGGTAGCCCACGCCCCACACGGTCTGGATCAGGCGGGGCCGGGCCGGGTCGTCCTCGACCTTGCCGCGCAGGCGGCGGACGTGGACCGTGACGGTCGACAGGTCGCCGAAGTCCCACCCCCACACCTCGCGCATCAGGTCCTCGCGGCCGAAGGCCCGCCCCGGGTGCCGCAGGAAGAAGGAGAGCAGGTCGAACTCGCGGAGGGTGAGGGCGAGTTCGGTGCCGTTCTTGGTGGCCCGGCGGGCTGCCGGGTCGACGGTCAGACCGGCTGCTCCCAGCCGGTGCCCGGGGGCGGCGGGCCGGCTGCGGCGCAGCACCGACTCCACGCGCAGCACCAGTTCGCGGGGGCTGAAGGGCTTGGTGACGTAGTCGTCGGCGCCGACCTCCAGGCCCAGGATGCGGTCGTCCTCGTCACCGCGGGCGGTGAGCATGACGACCGGGACCGGCCCGTGTCCGCGCAGCCGTCGGCACACCTCCAGGCCGTCCATCCCGGGCAGCATCAGGTCGAGGACGACCAGGTCCGGCCAGTGCGCGGCGGCGCGGGTGAGGGCGGCCGGGCCGTCGCCGGCGCGGTCGACGACGTAACCGGCGCGGTCCAGGTACCCGGCGACGACCTCGGCGACGGTCGGGTCGTCGTCGACGACCAGGACCCGCGGGGTCCCCTCCGGGGTCTCCTCGTGCTGTTGCGGCTGCTGCATGGTTCCAGCGTCGCACCGGGCCGCCGGCGATGGCCCGTCCGGACGCCCCTCGGCCGTCGACGTCCGCGTTTCGTAAGGAGCGGGAGTCCGGTATGCCCGTTTCGCGTTCGTAGGGTGAGACCGTGACGACGACTCCTTCGGACGTCGACGTGGTGCTGCCCTGCCTGAACGAGGCCGAGGCCCTGCCCTGGGTGCTCGAACGGATCCCGCCGGGCTGGCGCGCACTCGTCGTCGACAACGGTTCCACCGACGGCTCGGCCCAGGTCGCCCGCGCGCTGGGCGCGACGGTCGTGCACGAGCCGCGCCGGGGCTTCGGCGCGGCCTGCCACGCCGGGCTGATGGCCGCCACCGCCGACGTGGTGTGCTTCTGCGACTGCGACGCCTCCCTCGACCCTTCGCTCCTCGTCCCCTTCGTGCGCGAGGTGCGAGGCGGCGGCGCCGACCTGGTTCTCGGGCGGCGGCGACCGCGGGGGCGGGGCGCGTGGCCCGCGCACGCCCGTGCCGGGAACCTCGCGCTCGCGCGGATGCTGCGCCGCCGCACCGGGCTGCGGCTGCACGACCTCGGTCCCCTGCGCGCCGCCCGCCGCGAGCCGCTGCTCGCCCTCGGTCTCACCGACCGGCGCAGCGGCTATCCGCTCCAGATGGTGGTGCGCGCGGCCGACGCCGGCTGGCGGATCGCCGAGTACGACGTGCCGTATCTGCCGCGCACCGGTGCCTCGAAGGTGACGGGCACATGGCGGGGCACCTGGCAGGCGGTACGGGACATGAGCCGGGTGCTGGGCGAGGCGCCCGGCGAGGCTCCGGCCGTGGGGAGGGGCGTACGGTGACCGCGCTGCTCGTCATCGCCAAGGAGCCGCGCCCCGGCCGGGTCAAGACCCGGCTCACCCCGCCCTTCACGCCCCGTCAGGCCGCGTCCCTCGCCGAGGCGTCCCTCGCCGACACCCTGGACGCGGTGGCGGCGGCCCCGGCCGGGCGCAGGGTCCTCGTCCTCGACGGGGAGCCCGGCCCCTGGCTGCCGCCCGGCTTCGACGTCGTACCGCAGTGCGCGGGCGGTCTCGACGAGCGGCTGGCGGACGCGTTCGCGCGCTGTGCCGGTCCGGCCCTGCTCATCGGCATGGACACGCCGCAGGTGACGCCGGAGCTGCTCGCCGTGGACTTCACCGGCTGCGACGCCTGGTTCGGCCCGGCCGAGGACGGCGGCTTCTGGGCCCTCGGCCTGGCCCGCCCCGACCCGGCGCTGCTGCGGGGCGTGCCCATGTCGACCTCCGCGACGGGGGCGGTCCAGCGGGACCGGCTCGTCGCGGCGGGCCTGCGGGTCCGCGACCTGCCCCGCCTGCGCGACGTCGACACGGCGGCCGACGCCCACGCGGTCGCCGCGCTGGCCCCGGGCGGCCGGTTCGCGGCGCGGCTGGCCGGTTGTGCGGCGCCGGCCTCCCGCACGGACGGGGGTGCGGGGCGGCTTTCTCCGTGTGCGGCGCCGGACTCCCGCCCGGCCGGGCCCCGATGAGCGCCCCGCCCGTCACCGCCGTCGCCTGGGCAGCCGCCGACCCCTACGCCGCTGCCCTGCGCGCCGGTCAGGGGCCGCTGTTCCTGCGGCGGGCCGACGGCTGGCTGCTGCCGCTGGAGGTGGAGCGCTGGTGTGCGCGGGCCGATGCGGTGGACCGGGGCGTGCTGGACCGGTGCGAGGGGACCGTGCTGGACGTGGGATGCGGGCCCGGGCGGCTCGTGGCGGAACTCGCCGCGCGGGGCCGGGCCGTACTCGGCATCGACGTCAGCGCCGCCGCCGTCGACCACACCGTACGGATGGGGGGCCAGGCGCTGCGGCGCTCGGTGTTCGAGCCGCTGCCCGGCGAGGGCCGCTGGGACACCGTCCTGCTCATGGACGGCAACATCGGCATCGGCGGCGACCCGCGCGCCCTGCTGGACCGGGTGGCCGGACTCCTGCGCCCCGGCGGTCTGTTGATCGCCGAGACCGCGCCGGTGGACATCGACGAACGCGCCCACGTGCGGGTCGTCGGCCGCACGGACGCGCGCGGCACCGGCGATCCCTTCCCCTGGGCGCGGCTCGGCACGCCCGCCCTGCTCCGGTACGCCCGGGGTTGGACACGGGCCGGTCAGTGGACGGCCGACGGCCGCCGCTTCGCCGCCCTGCGCAGCCGCAGCAGCCGCACCGCCAGCAGCAGCGCCGAGCCGCCGAAGAGGACGGCGGTGATCAGCAGCCAGCGGGCGGCGAACACGTCCGCGGGCAGCCCGGTGGCGGACCGGTAGCGCCGCTCCACCATGCCGCTGACCAGCGGGAACCATACGAGGAGCAGCAGCCCGGAGAGAGCCGCCGGTACGCGCACGTAACGCACCCACTCGCGGCGCGTGCCGAGCCCCCGTACGACCGCCCGGTCCAGGGCCGCGTACAACGGCAGCAGCACGAGGTCGTGCAGCAGCGCCGCGCCGACGAACCACAGCGCCACGCCGAGCCAGTCACCGGCGAGCAGCCGTACGCCCGCGTAGGCGGCCAGCGCGAACGAGCAGGTGAGCAGGAGAAGTTGGAAGGGGCTTCCGACGGGGAAGCGCGGCCGGCGCATCACAGGTCTCCGAACGTCATCCGGGCCACCCACTTGGTGTTGAGCACACCGGGTGCCGCGGGCACGATGATCCGCGCCGGGTAGCCGTGGTCGGGGGACAGCTCCTCGCCGTTGACGTACAGGGCGAGGAGGGAACGCGGGTCGGCCACCTGGTTGGCGCGCAGGGCGGCGCTGCGGAAGGCGCCGTGCCGCTGGAGGGACTCGACGAACACGTCCGGCGGGTTGTCGCCGTCGTAGCCGACGAGCGCCGCGAGATCGCGCAGCCGCACCCCGCGCCACCACTGGTCCGACGTCGACCAGCCCTCCACACAGGCGATGGGCAACGCCGAGCTGTGCAAGGGGAGTCCGGCGAGCAGGGCGCGGCTGAGGCGGACGGTGCCCGTGCGCCCGGTGACGACGAGCCGCCATGCCTCGTCGCTCGTCTCGGCCCTGCTGATCCCCCTGGACGCGGCGGTCTTGTTGATCTGGAAGCCGTTCGGTCCGCTGCCGGGATCGCCGCCGCCGTGCGGTGCGAGGAGGGCGGTGCGCCGCAGCGGACCGTCGAAGTTCTGGCCGACCGTCGTCGCGAACAGCAGCAGCGAGCCGCCCCCGACGAACCACAGGGCACCGCGCCGGGAGACGGTCGGCTCGGCGGGGCGCGGCGACACGAGGTCGTTCCGCTCCTCCCGCAGGTGCCGCAGATTGCGCAGTGCCGTGGGCGTCTTCAGCAGCGCGTGGGCGACGAAGGCGGCGAAGAACACCCAGGCTCCGTAGAAGTGCAGCGGGTAGAAGGAGCCGGGGAAGACGTAGTCGAGCTGGACGTTGAGCACACCGGTCACGAACTCGAACAGCGCACCGCCCACCAGGAGCAGCAGCGAGATCCGCTCCAGGGCGTGCGTGAGCGAGCGGGCCGGCGGCAGCGCGAACAGCCTCGGGATCACCGACCAGAGCTTGGCGAGCAGGACGGGGATCAGCGTGATGCCGAGGGTGACGTGGACGCCCTGGTTGAGCCGGTACAGCCAGTGCGGGTGTGTCGGCCAGGCGAAGAGGTAGAAGCCGAGGATCCCCTTGTCCGGGGTCTTGTCGTTCACCGGCGACAGGTCCGGGTTGTAGGCGGCGTACGAGACCAGGCCAGTCACGAACAGCACGGTGATGCCGGCGAGCAGGACGACGCCCAGCACGGAGGTGAACCAGGGACCGCGCAGGGGGCTGCGCCAGAAGCCGGGCGAGGAGGGAAGCCGGGGGGCGTCTCGCGAGGGATGCCGTGGAGCGTCGGGGTCGCGCATGTCCCGACGGTAGGCCGGGACCACCCCATGAAAGGGTGCGCAACCCATGACGAAACGCTGACGTCCGGCCCGGACGGCGGTCCGCGCCCGCTCTGTCGGCCTAGCGTTCCGACGTGACCCGCTCCCTCCGCCGTGACCTGTACGCCGCCGGGGCCGCTGCCCTGCTGGTGACGGCCGCCGTCCTGATCGGCCGCCACATCCAGGGCACCAGCCGCACCCTGTTCGTCGACTGGCCCCCGCTGCTGGCGTCCTGGGGCCCCCACCTGGGCCCCGGCACCCCGGCGGCCGTGGTCCTGGCGATCGCCACCGTGGCGTACGGCCCCACGCTCGCGGCCCGACTCCCCTGGCGGGCTCTGCTCGCCCTGACCTGGGGCACGGCCACGGCGTGGATCTGCTCCCTGGCCCTGATCGACGGCTGGGACCGGGGCATCGCACGCCGGCTCACCACCCGCTACGAGTACCTCCAGGTCATCGACCGCTTCGAGAACATCCCGGCAGCGCTACGAGACTTCACCCACCACATCCTCCTCGACTCACCCGACAACTGGCCCGCCCACATCGCCGGCCACCCGCCCGCGGCCACGCTCACCTTCGTCCTGCTCGACCGGATCGGGCTGCGGGGCGGCGGCTGGGCGGGAATGTGGTGCATCACCGTCGGGGCGACGGCCTGCCTCGCCGTGCTGGTCACGATCCGCGTTCTGGCCGACGAGTCCCTCGCGCGCAGGGCGGCCCCCTTCCTCGTCCTCGCCCCGGCGGCCGTGTGGATGGGCACCTCGGCCGACGCGTACTTCGCGGCGGTGGCGGCGTGGGCGGTGGCGCTGCTGGCCCTGGCGGTCACGAGACGGTCGCTGTGGTGGGCCGGGGCATCCGGCCTCCTCTTCGGCCTGACCTGCTACCTCTCCTACGGCCTCACACTCGTCGCGCTGATCGCGGCGGCGGTACTGGTGCTCGGCCGGCACGGCATCCGGGAGCGCCCCGCTCTGCTGGTGCCGCTGCTCGCCGGAGCGGCCGTGGTCCCGGCGGCGTTCACGCTCGCCGGGTTCGACTGGTGGGAGGCGTACCGCCTGCTGGTGACGCGCTACCACCAGGGCGCGGGCGGCATCCGTCCCTACGGCTACTGGGTGTGGGCCAACCTGGCCTGCACGGTGCTCATCACGGGCCTGGCGACGGCGGCGGGCCTGCGCCGGACGGGAGCGGTGCTGTTCCGCCGCCGCGCCGGCACGCCCCACCCCCGTGCCGAGCCCCGCCTCGCACTCCTCGTCTCCGCCGCGCTCCTCGCCCTGCTGGTCGCCGACCTGTCCGGCATGAGCAAGGCGGAAACGGAACGCATCTGGCTCCCCTTCGCGCTGTGGCTCCTCCCGTCCTGCGCGCTGCTTCCCCACCCACGGGCGTGGCTCACCGGGCAGGTGGTGCTGGCGTTGCTGCTCAATCATTTGCTGTTGACGGGGTGGTGACCCGGACAGTTTCTACGACAGGAAACGGCCCGGCCGATGGAGGGAACTGCTCCAGCGCCGCCGGGACAACGACCTGTGAGCCCTGCCCGGCGGCGGCATGGAACCTGGGGTAGACCTCGCACTCGCCCGCACCGGTCCGCAACGCCCGCACGGCGGGCTCGACGCACGCCCTCCCCATGATCTGGGTCCGATCGTGATCAAGACTCCCCAGCCCGGTTGCCGGCACCCCAGAAGAACGGGCCGGCTGTCGGCGTGACCGTGATGTCCCAGCCGAGCTCGCGAAGCCGCCTTTCCAGTTGTGCCGGCTCATACGGAACTTTGACGATTCGGTACGCCGTGCCATCAGGGATGCGCCGCTGGATGGTGGACGATGCCGGGCCCTCGACGAGCTCCTCCGGCGTGCGGTAGTGGTCATCGACGAAGAACACCCGGCCCTGCGGCGCGAGGGCAGTGGTCACCAGAGACCAGAAGGACTCGAATCGCCTGGCCGGCACGTGCGAGAGCCAGCACCCCATGAACACGACGTCATAACGGCGGTCGGGTTCCCAGGCGAACAGGTCAGCCTCGACGAATCTCACCTGGGCACCATCAGGGACGCGGCTCGCGGCGATCGCGAGCATGTCCGGGGACGCATCGACGGCAGTGACGTCACCGGCGTGGCGGAGCAGCTGAGGGGTCCAGGTGCCGGGACCACAGGCCAGTTCCAGCACACTGCCCGCCGGACGGAACGCGTCGAGCGCCTCAGCCGACTCAGCGCCGCCGGGAAGATCGAGCAGCTGGTCAAGGTAGTCCGGGGCAAGGGCACTGTAGTAGGCACGCTGTTCGGACAGGAGCCGTTCCTGAGCTGATCCGGTGTTCATGGCGACACTGTGGGACTTGCCCCAGAGGCAAGGTCAACTCTCAGAAGGAGCGGCCACATCGAAGGTGATGTGCGGCGCCAGCGCCCGGAGGAAGTCGGCCGCGTCGAAGATGTGGCCCGCGGAAGCCACGCCCGTCGTGTGGGTTCGGCCCGTGAGGATGCGGGCGGTCGCCTCTGCCGCCAGCGGTGCGGTGACGGCGTAGATGTCCTGGCCCGTTGCCACGGCGCGTCGTTCGGTGTCGCCGGAGCGGACGACGGCTTCGACGGTGAAGGTCTGGTCGGAGCGGCCGGTCTCGTCGGTCGCGGACGGGGCCGGTGTGTCCGGGGACGAGAGGTCGCCGGCCGCTTCGGTCGTCATGTGGGTGCGTACCTCGGGGATGGAGAGGTGGCTGGGGATCGTGACCACGTCGGCCATCGTGAACTCCCCGATGACTTGCCTGGTGCCCATGGGGGCGGGGAAGGGCCACTTCAGGACGGTCGGCTCGGCGTCGTGGTACTCCAGCCGGCCGTTCGTGAAGCGGACGCGCCGGCCGGCCCGGCGCTCACGGGAGACCGTGCCCGCGACGCGCGTCCCGGGGGTGGGGTGCCAGCCACTGAGTCCGTAGGCGATGGTCGCTTCGTCGGCTGTCGTCCAGTCGCCCATCGCGGCCGTGGTGAGGAGGTCGCCCAGGCCGCCGTAGAAGGCCATCGCGGGGACGATCACCGCTCCCGCCGCCCGGGCGCGGTCCGCGAAGTGCGTGAACGTGTCGGCGTTGGCCTCGATCTCGGCGGCCACGTCCACGTACGGGATTCCGGCCCGCAGGGCCGCCTCGATCACGGGCGCGGCGGTCAGGGCGAATGGCCCGGCGCAGTTGATCACGGCGTCCGCCCCGGCCAGGGCGCGGTCGAGCGAGGCGGGGTCGTCGACCGAGGCGGGGCGGGCCTCGAGGCCGGGGGCGGATACCGCCGGCTCCCGCAGTTTGGCCGCGTCGCGGCCGGCGAGGATCGGGACGAACCCGCGATCGCGCAGTTCAGCCACCACGAAGCGTCCCGTGTGGCCGGACGCGCCGTACACCGTCACCGTCTGTCCCGTGCCCGTGCCCGTGCTCATTCCCGTTCCCATGGGTTCTCCCCCGTCGAGTGCTCACGCCGTTCGGTCCGCTGCGAGCTGTCACGGACATCCTGGCCACCGTGGGCCACCCACCGTGAGTGTCCGGAACGACGTAGCCCGTACAGTTCCGGACATGAGTGGTGTCGTCGCGCTCGCCGTCACCGACGGGATGCTGCACTTCGAACTGTCCCTGGCGTATGAGGTGTTCGGCTCGGCTCCGGCGGACGTGGACGTGCCCTGGTACGACGTCCGGGTCTGCGGGGTGGACGCCGTGCGGGTCGGGCGGTTCCGGCTGGAGCCCGACCAGGGGCTCGACGGGCTTCGGGACGCGGACACCGTGATCGTCCCCGGCTGGGCGGACACCGACCTGGAGCCGCCCGCCGAGCTCGTCGGCGCGGTGCGGGCGGCCCACGAGGCAGGGGCTCGGGTGGCCTCCCTGTGCACGGGCGCGTTCGTGCTGGCCTCGGCCGGCCTGCTGGACGGCGGGCGCGCGACCACGCACTGGGCGCACACCGGGGCGCTCGCCGCCCGCTACCCCCGGGTGGAGGTCGATCCGGACGTGCTCTACGTGGACAACGGCAGCGTGCTGACCTCCGCCGGGAAGGCCGCCGCGATGGACCTGTGCCTGCACCTGGTCCGTCTCGACCACGGCTCGGCCGTCGCCAACGCCGTGGCCCGCCGCCTGGTCGTACCGCCGCACCGGGCCGGGGGCCAGGCCCAGTTCGTCACCGCCCCGGTGCCCGCCCGGGACGACCATCCGCTCGCCGCGCTGCTGCCCTGGGCGATCGAGCGTCTCGACCAGCCGCTCAGCGTGGAGGACCTGGCGCGGCAGGCGGGGATGAGCTCGCGCCATCTGGGCCGCCACTTCAGGGCGGTGACCGGCACCACTGCGCTGCAGTGGCTGCTGACCCAACGGATCCGTCGGGCCCAGGAGTTGCTGGAGACCACCGACGACACGGTCGATGTCATCGCCGCGGCCACCGGCATGGGCACCGCCACGACGCTGCGCCGGCACTTCAACCGCACGGTCGGCGTGCCTCCGGACGCCTACCGCCGGACTTTCCGGGACGCTGACGCGCCCCTCAGCCGTCGGCAGGACCGTCCCGTCGGGCACCTCGCCCCGCGGCGGTGACATCGCGCATGGTCAGCAGAAACCGCCGCACCGTGGCCAGCTCCTGTTCGTCGAAGGCTCCCATCGCCCCGACCATCTCGTGGATCAGCGGCCCGAAGAACGACCAGCCCAGGGCGACGGCCTTCTCCTGCACGACGAGAAGCACCCGTCGGCGGTCGCGGGTGTCGCGTTCCCGGCGGACGAGCCCGAGTCGCTCCAGCCGGTCGACCAGGGCCGTGGTCGATGCCGAGTTCACCCCCAGCTTCGCTCCGAGCCGTCCGGGCGTGGCCCTCTCGCCCGCCCGACCGGCGTCCAGCAGATGGATCAGCGCCCGTACGTCCGTGGCATGCAGGCCGTTGCGGACAGCGAACTCCGCGGCGAACAGGTCCAGTTCGACGGTGACGGCCCGCAGCAGATGGACCAGTTGAAGGCCAGGATCCTGCTCGTCCACGCTCTCACTCCCGTAATATCTCGACCATCGAGATTATTGATGGTCGAGATATTACGGGCAAGGGCGGGCGGGGCCATGGGTGACGAGGCAGTTTTCTACGCGGCGTACGACGCCGTCCTGCGGCAGTGGCCCGTCGAGGTCCGGAGCGTCGACGTGCCGTCCCCCCACGGCAGCACCCGGGTCCAGATCTGCGGCCGGGAGGACGGCGTTCCGATCGTGCTGCTGCCCGGCGGCGGGACGACCTCGGTGGTCTGGTTCGCCACCGTCGGGGCCTTGGCCGCCAGCCATCGGGTGTACGCCGTCGACCTGATGGGCGACATCGGTCGCAGCGTGCACGACGGGGAGCGACTGCGCGGGGCCGGCGACCTGACGGCATGGCTCGACTCGGTCCTCGACGCGCTGGACCTGGACGGTGCACGCTTGTGCGGCCACTCCTACGGCGCCTGGATCGCCCTGAACTACGCGCTGCACGCGCCCCGCCGGCTCGACAGGCTCGCGCTGCTCGACCCGGTCAACTGCTTCGCCGGCATGAGCCCGCGCTACCTCGCGCATGCCCTGCCGATGCTGCTGAGGCCCACGGCCGAGCGGGTGCGGGCCTTCCACCACTGGGAGACCGGCCGTACTCCTGAGGATCCCGTGTGGCGAGCCTTCCTGGACAGCACGGCCGGCGCCCGGCGGTCGAAGGTCGTCGCCATGCGGCGTCCCAAGGCCCAGGCCCTGCGGGGTTGCACCGTCCCGGCCCTGGTGGTCCTGGCCGAACGCAGCCGGGCCCACAACGCGCGACGCGTGGCGGCCGCCGCACGCCGGCTGCTGCCCGAGGCCGGCGTCGTCACCCTGCCCGGCGCCTCCCACCATTCCGTCCCCACCGAGCGACCTGCCGAACTCAACCGGCTGTTGGCCCAGTTCCTGGCCTGAGGACGCCCGGCCGCGTCCTACCCAGGCAGGAGCTCTCTCCCCACAGGGAACGCACAGGCACTGTTCCTCCTCTTGTACGGCGTCACCCCCCAACTGAAGGGAATGCGCCGTGCGTTCACGTACACGTACACGTATACGCCTCTATCCGGCCGGGTCGATGGTCCTGGCTCTCGCCGCGGCGGGGTCCGTGCTGGCCGGGCCGGTCGGCTCCGCTTCTGCTGCCGACGCGGCCGGTCGCGCCGATCTGCGGGCGGATGTGAACCGCGACGGACGGGTCGACGTCACGGGCGGCAGCGACAAGGCCGGTGAGGACAGCTGGTCCGTCGGGCGTGGAGCCGTCTACCTGCCCAACATCGATGACGACAGCAAGCGGTGCCCGGTCACCGGGCCGGGCGGCAGACCGCTGTCCGACGCCAAGTTGGCCGCCTGCAACGACGGGTCCGACACGTCGGTCAACGGCAGTGCGGACGCCGCCGACCTCGCCCCGGTCCGTTCCGTGCCCCTGCCCGGCCTCCCCGCGGACGCCAAGGGCAGCCTGAAGATCACCACGGGTGGCAAGCACGCGCACCTCTTCCTCAAGCGGTCCGGGAAGTGGGTCCTGGTGACGTCCAAGACCCGGCTGACCGCAGCCGAGCTGCGTTCCGGTGTGGAGTTCGGTGTCGAGGGCACCGACATCGTGCGGGACAGCGCGAAGTGGGACGGACGTGCGGTGGTCCGGCTGACGGTGACGACCGGGCAGAAGTCCACCTCCGACGCCGTGACCCTGCGCGTCGCGCCGCTGCTGACCCACCATCACCTGCAGAACACCCAGCAGGTGATGGTGACCGAGGTCCAGGGTGAGGGCCCGTACAGCCGTCTTCAGCAGAAGTTCGTCGCCGAGCTCGCGAAGGAGGTCGAGCAGGCCGGAATCACCAAGCCGCTGGTCACCTTCGAGAAGTACGCCGACCCCTGGGCGCAGGACTTCGTCGAACCGGCCTACGTCAGCATGACCGGGCCGGGTGGTCAGCGGCACGTGATGCGCGTGATGCTGCGGTCCGCCCAGCCGGACCGGGACGCGGGCCGGGAGCTGTTCGAGAAGGTACGCGGCCGGGACATCGGTGTGGTGCAGGTGACCGACCCGGCCGAGCCCGACGACTGGTCGCTCAACTCCATGGGGAACCTGGAGACCATCCCGCCCTACGCGCACGGCGGCCGCTCGTTCCCGGCCGGGCGGATCATCATGGGCGAGCGCAAGGACAGCGGGGCGCGTCCGTCGAAGGTGATGCGGACGATGCTCAAGTCGCAGGGGTTGCAGGATCCGCTGCTGCTGGACACCTCCTGGCTGGGCGTCGGGCACGTCGACGAGTTCGTGCAGTTCCTGCCCGCCGACACGCCGCGCGGCTGGCGCATGGGTGTCGCCGATCCGGAGGCGGGGCTGCGGCTGCTGCGCGACGCCGAGCGCGACGGCCACGGCAAGACGAAGATGTTCTCCGTCCCGGGCCGCAGTGACAGTCCGGCGCCCAAGGAGACCATCGACCAGGCGCTCGCCTCCAAGCATCTGGTGGCCGACAACGAGATGGCCGCACGGCGCATCGCGGCCAACCTGGAGATCCTCAAGCGCGAGACGGGTGTCACCGACGAGGAGATCGTGCGGGTGCCCGCGCTGTACACCCGCGAGTCGGAGGTGACGACCGAGAGCGGCGACGAGATTCCCGTGCCGCGTCTGACGCGCATGGGCGCCGGCTCCGACCTCGTGGACAGCCTCGCGGACCACGGCCAGCAGAAGTGGCTCGCCGAGAACCCGGCCGCCCCGCGTGCGGCGGCTCCGGCGGCCCGGGCGACGGTGATGACCAGCGCGTACGTTCCCGGAGCGGTCAACGGTGTGCTCCTGGGGCGGGACCGCTACCTCGCCCCGCGCCAGTGGGGGCCCGTCATCGGCGGCAAGGACATCTTCACGGAGGCCGTCACCGCCGCTTACCAGCGGGTCGGGCTGAAGGTGTCGTACATCGACGACTGGTACACCTACCACCTCGGCATGGGCGAGGTGCACTGCGGCACCAACACCCTGCGCGACGCGACGGCCGCGTGGTGGCAGCGCCCGGCGCGCTGAGCCGTCAACGAGGAGCAGGCGGCGGAACCGGACGGTCAGGAGCCGTACGGTCCGTCGCCCCGGCCCCCGTCCTGCCGGGCGCGCTCGGGTGCGAGGCGGCGGTAGGCGGCGCGGGCGTGGGCGAGGCGGGCCAGGGACGTGCCGATGAGGGTGGCGGTGAGCAGGCAGGCGAGCCATGTGGTGTCGCGGGAGCCGGCCCAGGTGAGGGTGCCCGCGGGCGGGATGGCGAAGCCGTTGAGGAACAGCCAGCACAGGACGGCCGTGCCGGGGGCCGCCGTGAAGCGTGCGCACAGGCCGAGCACGGCGGCCAGCAGGGACAGCGCGAGCAGGACCAGTCCCGGACGGTCGGTCCCCACCACGGTGTTGAGAACTCCCACCAGCACCAGTGCGCCGCCGAACGCCCCGGCCCAGACCAGCGGTGTCGCCACCGGCTGCGGAACGGGCCTGGCTCCGGTGCCCAGCGGTCTCCACTCGATCATGCCGGCGCTTCCTTCCCCGAGGGTGCTCGTCAGGGTCCCACTCCCACCCGTTCAGTGGAAACGCTCGAACCGGACAGTCGGACGATGCCGCCTAGCATGACGAAACCCCAGGTCCAGGACCTGGGGTTGCTTCGTCCGGACCCGGCTGGCCCGCGTCACACGAACGCGCTCCGGCCCGTGATCGCCTTGCCGACGATCAGCGTGTTCATCTCGCGGGTTCCTTCGAAGGAGTAGATCGCCTCGGCGTCGGCGAAGAAGCGGGCGATGTCGTGGTCCAGGAGGATTCCGTTGCCGCCGAAGATCTCCCGGCTCCAGGCCACGACCTCCCGCATCCGCGCGGTGACGAACGCCTTGGCCAGGGAGGAGTGTTCGTCGCGGAAGACGCCGGCGTCCTGCAGCCGGGCGAGCTGCACCAGCATGCCCCACGAGGCGGTGATGTTGCCCAGGCTCTTGACGAGCAGGTCCTGCACGAGCTGGAAACCGCCGATCGGGCGGCCGAACTGCCGGCGCTCCCGGGCGTAGTCGAGGGCCAGTTCGTAGGCGCCGGTCATGACGCCCAGCGCCTGCCAGGCCACCCCGCTGCGGGTGGCGCGCAGGATCTCGGCGACGTCGCGGAAGGAGTTGATGTTCTGGAGGCGGTTCGCCTCCGGCACCCGGACGTCGGTGAGGGTGATCTCGGCGTTCTCCACGATCCGGAAGGCGATCTTGCCCTCGATCTTCGCCGGTTCGAAGCCGGACGTGCCCTTCTCTACGACGAAGCCCTTGACGTGGTTGTCGTCGACGTCCCGCGCCCACACCACGACGTAGTCGGCGAAGGTCGCGTTGCCGATCCACTTCTTGGCGCCGTTCAGGACCCAGGTGTCGCCCTCGCGCCGGGCGGTGGTGCGCATGCCGCCGGCGACGTCGGAGCCGCCGAGCGGCTCGGTCATGGCGAACGCGCCGATCTTGTCCATCGCGGCCATCGCCGGGAGCCAGCGGTCGCGCTGCTCCTGGTCGCCGCCGGAGTGGACGGAGTACATGGCGAGGCCGTTGTGGACGCCGAAGAAGGTGGCCACCGAGGCGTCGGTGCGGCTCAGTTCCATCGCCAGCATGCCGCTGAGCAGGTTGCTGACGGCGGGCCGGTGCTCGCCGTAGCCCTCGTAGGGCAGACCGGCGAGGCCGCTGTCGCGGAAGATGCCGACGAGTTCCCGGGGGAACTCGCCCTTGGCCCAGTTGCTGTTCACCAGCGGCTTGATCTCGTCGCGCAGGAGGGCACGGGCCTTGAGGAGGATCGCCCGCTCCTCGTCGGGCAGGAGCGTCTCGTAGGCGTAGAAGTCCGCGGTGAGCTGGTCTTCGAGCGGTTCCGTGGTGGTGGTCATCTCAGTTCTCCTCCTTGTCGGCGCCGTCCAGGGCGGACAGCACGGCGAGTTGCCTGCGGTCGCGCGTCTCGGTGAGTTCCGAGTACGTGGAGGAGCCGTAGGCCTGTTCCACGGCTGCGATGAGCCGTTCCCGCTGGTCGGGGTTCTGCGACGGGGTGCCGAGGGTCGCCCACATCCGCTGCATCGAGGTGCCGATGTGCTCGGCCATGTGCCGGTAGCCGCCCGGTCCGCCGCCCAGGTGCGAGCCGAGGAACGGACCGACCGTGGCCCAGCGCAGGCCCAGCGAGTTGGTCATCACCGTGTCGAGCTCCTCGGGCGTCACCACGCCCTGCTCGACGAGGTACACGGCCTCGCGGCTGAGCGCGTTCTGCAGCCGGTTCCCGACGAAGCCGGGGATTTCCCTGCGCTCGACGACCGGGGTGCGGCCGACCGAGGCGTAGAAGTCCACCGCCGCCCGTACGGCGTCCTCGCCGGTGCGCTCGCCGGGCACGACCTCGACGAGCGGGACGAGGTGCGGCGGGTTGAAGGGGTGGCCGATCAGGACGCGGGCGGCGGCGTCGTCCGCCAGCTCCTCGGTGAACTCGGTCGACGGGATGGCCGACGAGGAGCTGAGCAGCAGCGCGTGACCGGGGGCTTCCCGGGCGAGGGCGGCGAACAGGTCCTGCTTGAACTCGACGCGCTCGGGGCCGTTCTCCTGTACGACGTCCGCGTCCCGGACCGCCTCGGTGACGCCGGCGGCGATGTGCACCCGGTCGGCGAGGCCGGTCACGTCCAGGCCGCGGGCGGCCAGGTGCGGGGCGGCTTGCGCCAGGGCCCCGTCCACGGCCTCGGCGAGGTCCGGTCGCGGGTCGCTCACCCGGACCGTCAGGCCGTGCGCGGCGAACAGCGCCGTCCAGGACAGTCCGATGGTCCCGGCGCCGATCACCGCGGCCGTACGGAAGGTGCGGGTCATGACCCGGCTCCCTTCAGGTAGTCGTGGACCGGCTCGACGCCGTTCAGCGTCAGGTCGGTGACGATGTGGCTTGCGGAGACGACCTCCAGCACCGGCAGGTCGGCCAGCGGGGCGAGCACGTGCGCGAAGAGCTGGAGCCGGGCGGGGCCGGTCCAGGCCTCCTTGACGGTGACGTCGGTGATGCGCGTGCGGACGAGTTCCTGCACCCGCGGCAGCCCGTCGTAGCCGGGAACGGTCTTGAGCATGAAGGTCGGCACGGTGATCTGTGCCCGGGCCTCCCGCCGGTCCAGCTCGTGGTGCTTGTAGCCCATGGTCGCGGTGGCGACCCGCAGGCTGCCGTGGTCGAGGGTGCCGACGAGCGCGCCGGAGTCGACGGTGAGCGACGGGGAGCCGAGCACCTTCGGGTAGGCCGAGACCTCGCGGCCGGAGGCGGTCGCCGGGAAGTTGTCGAGGTACATCGCGTGCAGGTACTCGCCGTGCTCGCCCTCGAGGCTGACGGGGATCGCCTGGCCGGCCTCCGTGTAGGGGCCGTAGCCGGTGACGTCGCCCATCTTCATGACCTCGAACCGGACCAGGGGTTCACCGATCCGCAGCGGTTCGGGGACGACGGCCCGCAGCGCGTCGGGGTCGGTGCGGTAGACGACGTTGAGGTACTCCCGGTCGGTGAACCGCGGGACCGTCGGCGCGTACGCCGGGCCGGTGAGCGGGGTGGTGAGGCGCTGTCGTACGTCCTCGGCCCTCATGGTGCGCCTCACCGTCCCGTCCACCGCGCGGGGCGGCGCTCGGCGAAGGCGGTCATGCCCTCGCGTACGTCCGCCGAGGCCATCAGGGTCTTCATCTCGCCGCGCTGGAAGGCGAAGGCGTCGGCGTCGGGCGCACCGTCGGCGGCGCGGGCGACGCGCTTGACGGCCGCGAGCGCGAGCGGGGCGTTCTCCGCGAGCCGTTCGGCCAGCCGGAGCGCCTCGGCGACGGCCTGGCCGGTGGCGGTGACCCGGTTCGCCAGGCCCAGTTCGCCGGCGCGGCGGCCGTCGACGGGGTCGCCGGTCAGCAGGAGTTCCATGGCCAGGTGGTGCGGGACGCGCTTGGGCAGCCGGATCACGCCGCCGCCCGCGGCGATCAGCCCGCGCTTGACCTCGGGCAGCCCGAACCGGGCGTCCTCGGCCGCGACGATCAAGTCGCAGGCCAGGGCCAGTTCGAAGCCGCCGCCCATGGCGTAGCCCTCCACGGCGGCGATCAGCGGCTTGGCCGGCTCGGCCTCGGTCAGGCCGCCGAAACCGCGGCCTTCGACCTCGGGGGACTCGCCGCGCAGCGCGGCCTTGAGGTCCATGCCGGCGCTGAACGTGCCGCCCTCGCCGGTCAGGACGCCGGCCCGCAGCTCGGGTTCGGCCTCCAGTTCGTCCAGTGCGGCGGCCAGTCCGGCGGCGACCGCGGCGTTCACGGCGTTGCGGGCCTCGGGGCGGTCGAGGGTGATCAGCAGGGTGGAGCCGATCCGTTCGGTGCGTACGAGGGGAGTTGCGGGGGTGCTCATGGCTGTCCTCCAGTGACGGTCAGCGGGCGGCGGTGTCGAGCTCGGCGAGGACGTCCTCGGTGTCCTGGCCGGCGACCGGCGCCAGGCGGCGGATCGAGCCGGGCGTGGCGGAGAAGCGCAGCGGGATGCCGATGGTGCGGACCGTGCCCTCGGTCGGGTGCTCGACGGTGTCGAGGAGGTGGCCGCCCTGGACATAGGGGTCCTCGTGGGCGCGGTCCAGTTCCAGCACCGGGGCCATCGGGATGCTGTGCTTCGCGCACACCTCCGCCCACTCCTCGGTGGTCAGGGCCGGGGCGCAGGCGTCGACCAGGGCGGCGAGGTCCTCGTGGTCGGCGCTGTCGACGGCGTCCCCGCCCACGCGCGGGTCCTCGGCGAGGTCCGGGCGTCCGGCGGCGGTGAAGAAGTCCCGGTAGTTCCGCGGGTTGTACGGGATGACGCAGGCCAGGCCGTCCTTGGTGCGCACCGCCTTGTGGCCCTTGAGCATCGACAGCGGGAAACCGGTGGAGCCGGTCTCGGGCACGTGGGTGTGTCCGGCCAGGTGCTCGACGAGGTTGAACGCGATCAGGGTGTCGGTCATCGGGATCTCGACGAGCTGGCCCTGTCCGGTCCTGTTCCGGTGCAGCAGGGCGGCGAGCACGCTGTAGGCGATGGTCAGGGAGGAGACCTTGTCGCCGATGATGGTCGGCAGGTAGACGGGCTCGCCCAGCGCGCGGTCGGCGATGTCGACCAGGCCGGACGCGGCCTGCACGGTCTCGTCGTAGGCGGCGTGGCCGGCCCGGTCCGAGTCGCTGCGGAAGCCCTGGGCGTGCGCGTAGACGAGCCCCGGGTTGCGGGCGGCGATGTCGTCGTAGGACAGGCCGAGGCGGTGCAGTGCGCCCGGCCGCATGTTGGTGATCAGCACGTCCGCGGTGTCGATCAGCTTCAGCGCCCGCTCCCGGTCCGTGTCCTCCTTCAGGTTGAGGGCCACGCTGCGCTTGTTGCGGTTGACGTTGAGGTTCAGCGGGGTCATGCCCGGCGTGGTGCGGTAGTGGCCCACGCGCACGGTGTCGGCGGGCGACTCGATCTTGATCACGTCGGCGCCCAGGTCGCCGAGGATCTGGGCCGCGTAGGGGCCCATCACCACGGTCGACAGGTCGATCACGCGGATGCCTTCCAGGGGGCCGGTGGCGGTGTCCGTGATGTCCGTCATCGCTTTTCCTTCAACTCCTCGCTTCGCCATATGTGTGTATCTGGAAACTAAGTTAGCAAGGAGGGGATGGGGAACGGAAACAAATGGAGTGACCAATGAAAGAAAGGCGGTATGACCGCAGTGGTCATACCGCCTTGGCGAAATATCTTTCGAATACTCCAGCGAGTCAGGCGTGGAGCGGCTCGGCGAAGATCTCGCGAGCGGCGGCGATGACTTCATCCAGGTCACCGCCGTGCGCCCGGTCCTTGCGCCAGAGCAGTCCGGTCTCCAGCCGGGGGTGGAAATCCGAGAAGGGAAGGACGGTCACATTGTCGAGACGGTAATTCTGCACGGGGCTTCGAGGATCCAGCATGGAAATGGAGAACGCCAGGCCGCTGGACACTATCTCGGAAACGCCGTCGAACGTCGCGCTGCCGATTTCGATCCGTTTCTTGATGCCGAGCTCGGCCAGCTGCTGGTCGAGACCGCGGAAATACGCGTTGGTCACGGCCGTGGGCGAGCCCGCGTAGGCGAGTCCGGACAGTTCCGCCAGGGCGATCGACTCCCGCCCCGCGAACCGGTCCCTGGGCACGACCGCGCCGAGCCGTTCCGACATCACCGGCAGCTGTTCCAGGGCCGGGTCGCCGCCGGCCGGGAGGCGAGCCAGGGTCAGCGCCAGTCTGCCGTCGCACACCGCGTCGACCAGACGCTCGGTGCCGCCCGGCCAGCGCTTGATCTCGAACCGGTCCCCGACCCGCTCGGCGAGGGCGTCCATCCGGGTCCGCAGGTCCGGGTGGATACCGCTGGGAACGCCGAGCAGCAGGGTGGTCCGCCGCGGCCGGGTCGTCTCGTCCAGCCGCCACTGGATGGAGTCGACCTGCTCCAGGACCCCGCGGGCGATCGGCAGCAGCGCGCTGCCGGCCGGGGTGAGCCGCACGTGATGGGTGTCGCGGTCGAACAGCCGGTGCCCGAGCTCGTTCTCCAGATCCTTGATCCGCCGGCTCAACGGGGAGGCCGCCATGTGCAGTCTGCGGGCCGCGGTGGAGAAGTTCAGTTCTTGGGCGACGGCGACGAAATAGCGCAGGTGCAGGAGCTCCACGCGGTTCACCCTAACCGCTGCGGCCCTGGCTCCCCGGGGCCGTGGGACCGGAGAGTTCCTTCTCCATCAGCTCCTTCTCCAGCAGCGTGAAGGACTTGGGCGGCCCGCCCGGCTGCGGCTTGCCCTCCTTGTGGCCCACCACGCGATAACCGGCGTCCCGGTAGTAGGCGTTGAGCGGTGCGTTCCCCGCCAGGCAGTCCAGGCGGACCCGGCGCCGTCCGGCCTCGGCCACCCGGCGCTCCGCGGCCTCCAGCAGCAGCCGCCCCGTGCCGGGCGCGGCGGTGCTCCGGTCCACCATGAGCCGGTGCACGTATCCGGCCACGGGCGGCTGTGGCCCCCAGGCGGCCTCGTCGTCCCACCACAGCTCCCAGGCGCCGGTGACGCGCCCGCCGGCCTCCGCGAGCCAGACCTCGCCACGTGCCATGACCTGGCGGAAGTGGTCCTCGTCCAGCTCCCCCGGCCGCCACTGCCCGGTGATACCGCGGGCCAGCATCCAGCGGGCCGCGTCGTCGCGGAGGCGGACGAGGGTGGGCAGGTCGACCTCGGCGGCCGGGCGGACGCGTAGATCATTCACTCGGGGATCGTCGCACACCCGTCCGATGACGATCCGTGAGGACCGCTGTCCGTACCGCACTTGACCGATCCGGCCCCGGGAGGTCCCCGCCTGATGGAAACTCTTAGGGCGAGTCGGAGGGGGAACGGGGGGGCCGGGTGGCGGACGACAGGCGCATTGCCCTGCTCATCGGGGTGGGTGAGAACCCGGGGGCGCAGCATCTGCTTCCCTCGCTGGCGGCGACGGTCGACGCCGATCTGCGCGCACTGGGCGCCTCCCTGGAGGGCAGCGGCTACGAGGTGGAGACACTGGCGAATCCCACCCGGAACGAGATCACCGAGCACATCTCCGACGTGTCCGCGAGCGCGCCGCCCGGCAGCACGCTGCTCCTCTACTTCACCGGGCACGGCGTCCGGATCGGCACCACCGACTACCTGGTGCCCGCCGACGCCCTCGCCCCCGCCGGCGACGACGCGGACGGGTGGGAGCGGCCCCACGTACGGGAATCGCTCCTGGAGGCCGACATCAGCCGGTATCTGGCCGACTGCCGGGCCGGCACCGTGCTGTGGCTGATCGACGCCTGCCGCGCGGCGGATGCCCAGCGAGGCGGCGCCTTCGGGAGCAACATCGTCAAGGGTCCCCCGCACAGCGGATTCGCCATGATGACGAGCTGCGGCCCCGGCGAGCTCAGCGGCGGCGCCGAGACGGGCAGTTTCTTCACGTCGGCGCTCGCCCGGGCCTTCGACCCGCTGACCGAGGCCACCACGGTGGAGCAGGTGTACGAGAGGGCCCGGCGCGACACCCGGACGCTCGCCGTCGAGGCGCAGGCCGGACCGCAGCAGGTCCTGATCCGCTACGGCGACGACCTGGCGGAACGCACCAGGTCCCTGGTGGTCGCCGAGGGCAGACGGCTGCTGGAGGCGTGGCAGGACGCCGTGCGCACACCGGCCCTGTGGGAACGGGTCCCGGAGTGCGAGGCGGGCGCCGTGGCGCATTTCCAGGACTGTCTGTCCTCGCTGGCCGCGCAGGCCGCCCTGCACGTCCACCACGCCCAGCGGCGGCTGCCCGACCCCTGGGCCGACGACGAGTATCCGGTCCGGCTGCTGGGCGACCGGCTCCCCCTGCTGCTGCCCAAGGGCGCCGAACTGTCCGCCCTGGAGGTCACCGCGCTGATCGCCGGTGTCCTGTTGCACGAGACGGCCTGGGCCGAACGGCTGGGCCAGGCCGCCGGGTGCCGTCCGCGGCTGGTGTGGCGTGACGACGAGGCCGACGACCAGCGGCGGCACTACGAGCAGATCACCGAGCACTATCCCCAGATCACCGAGAAGCTCACGCACGCGTACCGCTGGCTCGGGGACCCCGCGGACGACCGGCACGCCGTCACGCTGTGGCTGGTGCACCGCTGGATCGAGGAGCGGTTCGCGACCGACGAGGAGGCCGTGCCCGCGGTGTTCGCCGACCGCTTCACGGCCCGGCTCCTCGACATGGCACCGCCGGCGGCGGGCGAGCGGCTCGGCGGCCGGGCGGAGGCCCTGTCCCAGGCGCTGCGCACGGTCGCCGCGGGCCTCGTCCTCGGGGCCCCGCCGGAGGACCAGCGGCTGCCACCGGACCGTCACGTCGTCCGCAGAACACCGTGGCGCCTGCGCGTACGGCCCCTCGCGGCGCTGCTGCGGCTCGCGGGGCTGCTCGCCTTCGACACCCGGTGTCTGCCGGAGGTCCTGGCCGAGCACCTCGCCGTCTCCGACCCGGTCGTGCCGCGCGAGGTGATCACGGTGCTCCGGGACGCCTACTGGGTCTCCGACGGGGACGGAAACGCCGCCTCGTACCTGCATCTGGACGCGGTCTGCCCGCATCCGGCGCTGCACGCGGCTCTCGCCACGGTCGTCGAGGACGCCGACGACCTCGGCCACCTCCTGCGGGAGTCGGCCCGCCGCCTCCCGCAGGACGAGGCCGCGCTGCTGAGAGGGCTCCCCGCGCGGCTGTCCGACCACGGGCTGCGGCCGGACCGCCGGCACGGCACGGACGCCTACGACGTGCCGCTCGCCCGTTTCTCACTGGCGCAGACGGAGATCCGCCGCCTGCTGATGGGCGAGAAGCTGTACGACGGCGAGCCCGAGCTCGCGCTGCGGGAGCTCTACCAGAACGCGATGGACGCCTGCCGCTACCGGGAGATGCGCGTCCGGTACCTGCGGGACCTCGGCCGGGAGCCGGCGCCGTGGGCGGGCCACATCCGTATCGAGACGGGCGAGGACGACCGTGGCCGCTACGTCGAGTGTGTGGACAACGGCGTCGGCATGACCGTCGACCAGCTCAAGAGCACCTTCACCCGGGCGGGCCGCCGGTTCGACCAGTCCCACGCCTTCCGCCGGGAGCAGGCCGCGTGGCTGCGGCACGACAGTTCACTGCGGCTCCACCCCAACAGCCGGTTCGGGATCGGCGTCTTCAGCTACTTCATGCTCGCCGACGAGATGACCATCGTGACCCGGCCGGTCGGCACCGACGGCCGTCCGGCCGCGAAGGCGCTGCGCGTCGAGATCCCCGTCAGCGGCAGTCTCTTCCGGGTCCGGGAGGAGGACGAACACGGCGGCACGGCCCTGCCCGAGGGCGGCACGCGCGTCCGGCTGCACCTGCGCCGCGCGGGAGCGTTGCCCGGGGACTCCGCCGTGTCGGTGCTGCGCTCGCTGGTCCTCCTCAGCGAGTTCCTGCTGGAGGTGCGCGACCAGGACGGCACCGAGGAGATCTGGCGGCCCGGGCGTCTCAAGTCCGGTGAGGAGCCGGGCGCGTTCACCACCCGGTTCGCCGTCGAGGCGGTGCCGGGCACGCTCTGGTGGGTCTCCGGCAAGGGAGCGATCGTGTGCGACGGGATCGCCACGGACGAGCGGCCCTTCGGGTACGTCCTCAATCTGTCGGGCGCGCACGCCGGCGAACTCAGCGTCAACCGCAAGAAGCTGGAGAGATACGACGTCCTGTGGGCGCAGGAGCAGGTCCGGGACGGAGCCCGGGCGTTCCTCGACGAGGCGGTGGCGGTGCCGGAACTGGAGTGGCTGTGGAACATGGAGTCCCGCGAGCCCTCCATCGCCCGCATCCTGTGGAAGGTCCTGCGGGGACACGGGGTGCTCGTGTCGGACAAGCACGGCCGGAGGATCGGTCTCGACGAGGTCGGCTGGTTCAGGCTGGACGCCCACCTGAACGACGGGCGCGGCCTGCGCGAGGAAGAGGAGCTCAAAAGGGTCCGGCCCTGGCGGCTGGCCGCCCTCGGTGCCGTGCATCGGGCCCGGAGCGAAGCCGCACCGCTGTCGCTCTCGGGCCACCCGGTACCGCAGCCGGGCTGGGCGGAGATCGCGGGCGAGGTCGAGGGCGACTGGCGCAATGCGGTCCAGGTGGCCAACAGGCAGGCCACGACCGTGGCGGAGGTGCTCCGCGCCACGCGGGGCCTGCGCGTCGCGCATCCGGATCTTGCCGGGCCGGCCGTCTTCGGTGACGGCGACCTGGAGTGGGAACCGGGCCGCACCGACTGGTACGTCATGACCGGGCTCCTCGGCAGGAAACGTGACCCGCTGGACGGCCTCACCCCTCCCTGGGGACGCCGTGCGCCCAAGCGAAGGGCCGGCGACGAGATCCAGTACCGGCACCCGCCCGAGGACCTCTCCGGTATCGCCCGCGCCTCCGCCATGTTCCAGGTGCCGCTCGGCGAGCTGGCCGAGGCGTGCGCCCGGTACGCGCCGTTCCTGCGCAGGCCGCTGGGTGCCGTCCCGGACCACCACCGCGACCACGTCTGCACGGAAGACGAGTTGCAGCTCCTCTATCTCCAGGAGGACAAGCACCACTGGCGGCCCGCCGTCCACCCCTGGGACGTACCGGTGGTGGCCGCCGCCACGGGCCTCGACCCGGGTGAAGTACAGCGGCGCATGGCGGGTTACGGCTGGCTGGGCCGCCCCGTGCCCGATCCGTTCCTGACCTCACACTGGGGCGCCGTACCGGCCGAGCTGCTCGGCATCCTGCGCACCTACCTCGTCCCGCGCGCCGGCGGCCGGCCCGTGCTGCCGTGGGCCGCCACCGTCGAACTGGCCGCGGAGGACGAGCTCTCCGTGTGGGAGGCCGAACGACTCCTGGCCCGTGAGACGGAGGACCTCGGAGTGGACCACCGACGGCGCTACACCCGGCGCTCGCCGGGACGGGACGTGGTCCCCTCGCCCGAGACCGCCCGTCTCGCCCATCGGCTGCACCAGTCGGGCATCCGCCTGGAGGACGGCGTCACACTCCGGGACCTCGCGTCCGTCCGCTCCCACGCCACGTCGTGGGAAGAAATGTCCTGGTACGCGGACGAGTTGCGAGAGGCCGGAGTGGATGTCCCGGACGCCGGCAATCTGCTGCGCGCCTGGGACGAGCTGCCCACGCCCAGCAGATACGCGTTCTCCGGGGAGGATCCCAACTGGGACGGTGCCGACTATCCCGTGCCGGCCACCTCGGCCGTGCTGTTCACCGGGAGCCAGCGGCTCCGGCAGCGGCTGTCGGTCCTGTGGGACACCGCGCACCGGGAGGCCCGCAACCTGGGGCTGGACGCCGGGCTCGTGGCCCCGCGCCCGCCCAAGGCGCTGCGGACGTTCGTCCCGACGCACGACGAGATGGCGGCGCTGGTCGAGACGGGCCCGCACGAGGACGTCGACTACGAGTGGTTCGAGACGCCACGCTGGACCCCGCTCACCGCGCAGCGGCTCGTGGGCTACGCCCGCGCACGCAGTCTCGGTGCGCGGGCGGCCTACCGGGCGCTGGCTCCGCTGCGGGCCATCGGTGCGCTGGTGCCGGAGCTGTCCACGGAGGCGGAGGCCGCCCTGCCGGACGACGTGCCCACCGCCCACGACGCCGTGGCGGTCGACCCGGCGTACCGCGTCTCCGCGCCCGGGGCCCCGCTGCACCCGCTCGACCTGGTCGGCATCGCCGGCCGCCTCGGTGAGCCGGTGCGGCACACCTGGGAACGGCGCATCACGCCGTACCTCGCCCTGGAGGCGTCACCGCCGTCGGTCACCGCCGTACCCGACGTCGTGCCCGGCTGGCAGGACCTCGCGATCCTCTCCGAGGGCCTCGACGGGCGACTTCCCGCACTCACGGGCCCGGTCGGGCAGGACCGGATCGAGCAGGGTGCCCGCGCGGTGGGTGAGACGCCCGAGTGGGTACACCGGCGACTGGAGCTCTACGCGGGGCTGTTCGGGCTCCGGCTCCCGTAGGTCGGCGTCAGGAATCCAGAGTGAGGACCGCCTGCACGCAGTGGTCCAGCATGGGCAGGTTGCGCGCGCTGAACGGCCGCTCCCGGGCGACGATCGGCCGGGGCCCGGGCACCCGGGCGGTCACGCGGGTTCGGGAACCCGCCGGTGGCCCACGAGGACGAAGAGTGCGCCGACGACGGCCAGGCCCGTCAGGACGGTGCCGAAGACGGTCGCCCCGGCGGGCAGCCCCACCGCGTCCATGAGGTAGCCCGTGGACACCGGCAGGAGACCGGCAGGGAGGTAACCGCCCACGTTCAGCGCGGCGTTGGCCTCGGCAAGCCGCTGTGGCGGGACGGTGGAGTTGAGCAGCGAGAGACCGCCGAGCTGGCCCATGCCCTGGCCGGCCCCGGCGAGCAGGGCCGAGGCGACGAGAAGGGCGACCGACGAGGCGTGCACAGCGGTGATCAGTGCGGCCATGCCGAGGGTGGTGCTGACCGCGCCGGCGGTCAGGACGGTGCGCCGGGGCAGCTTCCGCACGGCGAACTGGACGCCGGTGGCGGCGAGGAACATGACGAACGCCATGGCTCCGGAGACGATCCGGCTGGTGGTGCCGAGCAGTTCGGTCAGCAGCGTGGGGCCCAGCGACAGCACGAAGGACGTGGCGGTGATGCCAGGGGCGAACACGGCTATGCCCAGGGCGAGATGGACGCCGTTGCCGCGCGGGACGCCGGGTACGCGCACCCAGGCGCCCTCACCGGGCACGGCGGGACGGCGTACGGGCATGCGCAACACGGCGAGGACGGCCGTGGCCAGCAGCACCGCCTCGACGACGAAGACGGTCACCGTGGGCGCCGACAGCGTCTCGGACAGCAGGCCGGCGAGCAGCGGACCGAGGCCGGCCCCGAAGACCATCGCGCAGGAGGCGAGCAGCGCGGCCAGCCGCCTGCGCTCCGGGCCCGCCACGTCCGTCACGGCGGCCATGCCCGCGGAGACGACGGCGCCGACTGCGATTCCGGTGAACAGCCGGGCGACGAGCAGCGCCGTGACGGTCGTGGCCGTCGCGAAGATCGCGCAGGCGGCGAGGGCGAGGGCGAGCGCGGGCAGCAGCACGGGCTTGCGCCCCAGCCGGTCCGAGACCACGCCCGAGACGAGCAGCGAGCCGAGCAGGCCGACGATGTAGAACGCGAAGACGACGGTCAGCGTGCCCTTGGAGAAACCGATGTCGCGCTGCCACAGCACGTACAGCGGGGTCGCCGCGTTGGACAGCACGAAGACGGCCGTGACCGGCCACGCCGCCAGCCACACCCACCAGGTGGGGGCAGTGGTTGCGGCCTGACGTTCCGACATGGGTGGTCCCTCCGGTCAGCGTAGTACGAGTTTTTTCGAACCTAGCATGCAGTACGATGAAACTCGTACAGGCGATTCGGATGACAGGGAGCTGCCCATGTCCGCGACGGCTCACGACGTGCCGGTCTTCAAGGTGCTGCCGGAGCCGGAGAACCTACCGGAACCGCTGCCCGAGCCCGCGGTCGAGGAGCTGCGCCTGGAGACGGTGCTGGGCGCGCTGAGCGACCCGCTGCGCCTGACGATCGTGCGCAAGCTCCTGTTGGAGTCGGAGGCGTTCGACCACTCCTGCGGCTGGTTCGGCCTCGACCGCCCCAAGTCCTCCCTCACCCATCACTTCAAGGCGCTGCGCGAGGCCGGTGTCACCCGCCAGCGCCAGTACGGCCTGGAGCGCCGCAGCCACGTCCGCGTGGCCGACCTCGACGCCCGCTTCCCCGGCCTGCTGGAGCTGGTGGCGGCGTGGACTCCGGACACGCCCTGAGCTGACGCGAGAACCGCCACCGACGACCGCCCGGACACCTTGTTCAGTCAGCGGACCGGGTGGCCGAACAATCCGTGCCGCGACTGAACTGGGCTCGCCGGAAAGGGCCGCAGCACGGAGAGGGGTCGTCGGATGGGCGGGAGCGGGGGCGTCGCGGTCATGGTCGCCGGGCTGGTGCTGGCCGTCGGGGGTTGCGGGGACGGCGGGACGGACGGGAGGGCCGCCAAGTCGTCGGCCGAGCCGGAGCCGACCCGGTCGCCGTCATCGTCGTCGGCCGAACTCGTGGAATGGGTCGGCGACATGTGCGAGTCGACGGTCGCGCTCGAGAACCTGCGGAAGGGGAGCGCCGCGGACCTGAAGGAGATCCAGAACTCGGACGACGGTACCGGGATGCTCGCCCACGCCCACGCCCTCAGTTACCTCTCCACCACACCGGCGGACGTGGAGACCGTGGCCGGCGACCTGGAGGCCCTCGGTGCGTCCGGTGTCCCCGCGGCCGACCGGCTGCGCGACGCCCTGCGGAAGAAGGTGCGGAGGGTCGCGAACGAGCTCGGAGCCCGGCCACCGGCCGTGGGCCTCGAGTACGCCGAGAGCACGGTCGCGGACGTCGACGAGCAGGTCCAGTCCCTCACCCCGCCCGAGCCGGACCTGCCCGCGCTGACCGAGAAGATTCCGCGGCTCGCGGCGGCGTACGAGCAGGCCGAGCAGTGCGCACCGGGCTGGAAGCCCGACGGATCCTCCGGGGAGGGGGACTCACCCGCACCCGACCCCACCGGCCCGCTGCCCAAGGCCGCGGACGGCAAGAACTACGCGGCCTGCTCGGACGGCGCGTGCGAGGTCCTCGTGACCTCCACGGCGGACATCACGGCGAAGGGCACGAACGTGCACGTCATCGTGTCGGACGACTCCGTCACCTTCCAGTCGGGGGGCGGCGTGATGCAGTTCGGCGGCGCGGGCGGTGAGGCCGGGTTCGGCAACGGCCTCAAGGCGACCGTCGTGGCACACGACAAGGACGGCGCCGTACTGAGATTCGGCCTGTCCTAACTCCCGTGGCAGGCCTCCCGGTAACCGAGCTGCGGCAGGTACTGCCGCCAGTCGGCCCGGGTCAGGACCCCGCCGGTGTGCGCGCAGACGTACTCCGCCGCGCGGTCCTCGTCCAGCGTCCACACCCGGGCCGTCAGGTCGTAGCCCGCGGAGGCGAGGG
Organism: Streptomyces sp. SID5464; assembly: GCF_009862985.1. Lineage (NCBI taxonomy): Bacteria > Bacillati > Actinomycetota > Actinomycetes > Kitasatosporales > Streptomycetaceae > Streptomyces > Streptomyces sp. SID5464. The sequence goes on from NZ_WWIQ01000022.1 coordinate 260,490, forward strand.
CGTCGCCGCGGGGGCTGAACGCGACGGTGATGACGGTGTCGAGATGGCCGGTGAGTTCCTGCCCGGACGGCTCGGCCCGGGCCGGGTCGGACACGTCCCACAGGCGGACCGTGTGGTCGCCGCCGCCGGTCGCCAGCGTTGTGCCGTCCGGGGCGAAGGACAGGGCCCGGACCGCCGCGCGGTGTCCGGTCAGCTCCTCGCCCAACGGGCGGGCGCGGTCGTCCCGTCCGACGTCCCGCACGTCCCACAGCCGCACCGTGCGGTCGTCGCTGCCCGTCGCCAGTGTCCTCCCGTCCGGGGCGAACGCCACGGCTTCGACCGCCTCGTCGTGTCCGGTGAGGGCGGCGCCCGCGGGCCGGGCCCGCGTCCCGTCGCCGCCCACGTGCCACAGGCGGGCCGTGGCGTCCTCGGCGCCGGAGGCCAGAAGGCCGCCGTCCGGCGCGAAGGCCACGGAGGTGACGGTGTCCGTGTGACCGCGCAGCGTCGCGCCCAGCGGCCGGGGGCGGCCCGGTCGCCGTACGTCCCACAGCCGGACCGTGTCGTCCGCGCCGCCGGTGGCCAGGGTGCGGCCGTCCGGCGCGAAGGCGACGGCGTGGACTCCCCCGTCGTGGGCGCGCAGGGGTGCTCCGAGCGGGGCCGGGCGGTCGGGCGTGGAGACGTCCCACAGGCGTACGGTGCCGTCCCCGGACCCGCTGACCGCCGTACGGCCGTCGGGCGCGAACGCGACGGCCAGCACCCGGTCCTCGTGGGCGAGCGGCCGCGGCAGCCGGCGCGGGCGGTCCGGGCGGCGTACGTCCCACAGGCGGACCAGACCGTCGTCGGTGCTGGCGGCGGCGAGCAGGCGGCCGTCGGGGCTGTAGGCGACGGCGGTCACCGGGTTGGTGAAGTCCGTGAGGACGGTCGGCGGCCGGTGCCAGAGCAGGACGCCGCCGTCGGCGCCGGTGCTGGCGAGGGTGCGGCCGTCGGGGCTGAAGGCCACCTCCCACACGGGCTCCGTGTGCCCGGTCAGCGGTTCCCCGAGCCGCTGTGGATAGGCGGGGTTGGCCACGTTCCACAGCAGCGGCGCGTCGTCCTCGCCCGCGCTCGCCAGGGTCTCCCCGTCCGGGCTGAACGCGACCGACATGACGGGCGCGGTGTGCCCGGTGAGCGGCTCGCCCAGTGAGGTGGGCCGGTCCGGGCCGGACACGTCCCACAGCCGTACGGTCTCGTCGAAGCCGGCGGTGGCCAGCGTGCGGCCGTCGGGCGAGAAGGCCAGGGTCCAGACCGGGGCGGTGTGGGCGCGCAGGGGCTTGCCCAGCGGTGCGATCCCGTCGTTCCCGCCGTACCGCCACATCCGGACGGTGCCGTCGTAGCCCGCCGTCGCCAGGGTGTTCCCGTCCGGGGCGAAGGCGACCGCGCGGACGCTGCGCTCCTGCGAGTCGTCGGCCGCGGCGGGCCGGCCGAGCGGCGCGGGGCGGGCCGGGTCGGTCAGGTCCCACAGGCGTACGGTGCCGTCGTCGCCTGCCGTGGCCAGCGTGCGGCCGTCGGGGGCGAAGGCGACGGAGACGATGTTCTGCCCGTCGTGGCTCGCCGGCGGTCGGCCGAGCGTGCGCGGGTGCTCCCGGTCGCGCACGTCCCACAGGCGGATGGCACCGCCTTCGCCGGCGGCCGCCAGCAGGTCGCGGCCCACCGGTGCGAAGGCGACCGCGCCGACCCGGTCCGTTCCCAGCCGCAGCGGTTCTCCCAGGGCCCTGCCGCCGGCGTCCCACAGCCGGACCGTTCCGTCGTGGCCGCCGCCGGCCAGGGTGCGGCCGTCGGGCGCGTACGCCACGGAGCTGCCGACCCCGTCGTGGCCGGGCAGCCGCGTGGCCAGGACCCGGCCCGCGTCCGAGGCCAGCCGGGTGTGCAGGTCCGGGGTGGAGCGCATGCGGTACGCGGCCACGTCGAGCCGGGCGGCCAGCCCGGCGTTGGTGTCGCGGATCCGGTCGGCCTCGGCGGTGAGCTGCCCGAACACGGCGTCGTCCCGTTCGGCCTGCGCGGTCGCACGGGCCTGGAGGGCGACGACCGCGGTGCCGGTGGCCAGCAGGGCGAGCGCCGCGAGGACGGCCACGACCGTGCGGCGCAGGAGCGCGGCGCGGTGCCGGCGGCGGAGGGAGGTGGTGAGGAACCGCCGTTCCAGCGGGGTCAGTTCGTCACTGCCGGGAGCGGCGCCGTCCGCCGGGAAGGCCTCGCGGGCGGCGGACAGCCGGGAGCCGGCGTACAGCGCGGCGTTCTCCTGCCCGAGGTCCTGCCAGGTGCGGGCCGCCTCGGAGAGCGCGCGGTGGACACGCAGCCGGTCGCGTTCGGCGTCGATCCAGTCGCGCAGCCGGGGCCAGGCGGTGATGAGCGCCTCGTGGGCGAGCTCGGCGGTGCCGTCGTCGAAGGTGATGAGGCGGGCCCGGGCCAGCCGTTCCAGGACCACCCGGGTGTCGGCGGGGTCGCCGAAGCCCAGCTCCGCGTGGTCGGCGGGACGGCGCGTGTCGGCGGTCCCGTCGCCCGGCGCGACGAGACGCAGCAGAATACGGCGCGCCACCTCCGCCTGCGACGGGGTCAGTTCCCCGTACACCTGCTCGGCCGTCCGGACGACCGCGCCGTGCAGGCCGCCGGCCGCCTCGTACGCCGCCTCGGTCAGGGCCCGGCCGCTGCGGTGGCGCCAGGTCTCCAGCAGGGCGTGCGACATCAGCGGCAGTCCGCCGGGGGCGCCCTCGACTTCGTCCAGGAGCCGGTCGGTCAGGGCGCGTTCGACGATCAGTCCGGTCGCGGCGGCCGGGCGGACGATGGCCTCCCGCAGTTCCGCCCGGCTCATCGGCCCGGCGAGCAGCGTGGCGTCCTGCAACGCGGCGGTGAGACCGGGGTGCTCGGCGCACCGGCCGAGGAAGTCGGCCCGCACCGCGATGACCACGCGCAGCCTGCTGTCGGCGGCGGTGGCGGCGACGAGCCGGTCGATGAAGGCGTCGCGGTCGGCCGGGTCGGCGCCGAGCGTGTACAGCTCCTCGAACTGGTCGACGACCAGCCAGGTGTCGGCGTCGGTGTCCGCCACGGGTTCCAGCCGCTCGGCGTGCGTGCGCAGCGGGTCCGCGCCGGGGGTGAGGATCCGTACGGCCGCGGGCGGCGCGTCATCGCCGTCGGCCGCCCGCAGCCGGGGGATCAGGCCCGCTCGCAGCAGCGACGACTTTCCGCTGCCGGAGGGGCCGAAGACGGCGGTGAAACGGTGTTTGCGGTTCAGTTCGGTGAGCCGCTCCACGAGCTGGTCGCGGCCGAAGAACAGCTCGGCGTCGCCCGGTTCGAACCGGGTCAGGCCCCGGTAGGGCGGCCGGGTGGTGTCGTCGGCGGCTGTCTCGGCGGCCAGTTCGTCCGACGCCTCGCGCCAGCGCCGCTCCCATTCGGCGAGGTCACCGCCGCACGCCTTGGCGTAGGCGAGGGTCACCGCGCGGGTGGGCAGCTGCTTGCCCGCCGCCGCCTGCGACAGCGTGGTCACCCCGTACCCCGCCCGCCGGGCCATCTCCCGGTACGTGGGCCGGCCCGCGGCCTCGCGCAGCGCACGCAGCCCGGCGGCGAACCGCTGCACCGGCCCGGCCTCCGGATCCAGCTCGCCCTCGGCGCGCCCCGGCCCCGATCGTCCCGGCACGTGGCCGCCCCCTCCCCTCGTACGCCCTCCCCCGACCTTCCGCCGCATCAGCGGCCGTGACACGGGCGTTCACCCGATCCTCACGCTTCCTCCAGGTCACTCAGCCCGCTGCACGGCTCCCGGGTTGTTCGGTGCCGGGAGAGGGCCAGCCGAACAACGGCGGGCGGCGGTCGAATGGCCGGGGACGTGGCCGGGACGGGCCATGGGGCGGCGGTCCGAACCCTGCGAGGGGAGGGCTCGGGCCGCCCCGCGTCCGCACACACCCGCGACAGGCTGGAGGAGAGCCATGCACGGACGGCATCACACGGGGTTGATCCCCGCATGACGTACCCGGCGTACGAACCCGGTCCGCCGCTGCCGCCGGAGCCCTCCGAGCCGCCGCGGCCCCCGGCCCCTGCCGACCCGTGGGCGGTGGCCCTCGGCAACGCCGCACTGCTCGGCATCGGCTATCTGCTGCTGCGTCAGTGGCGCCTGGCCGCGATCGCCCTGCTGGGCACGGCCGTGCTCCTCGACCTCACCGCCTCCACCGCCGAGACCTGGTACGAGGTCCTGCTGCTCCTGTGGTGGGCGGCCGGTGTCGCACACGGCTGGTTCCTGGCCCGTCGCCGCCCGGAGCAGGCCGTACGACGGGGGCAGCGCGCGGGGACGCTCGCCCTCGCGCTCGCGGTGGTGCTGACCGCCGTACTGCTCCGCGTCGACGCGTACGGCATCGAGAGCCGTGTGACCGAGGCCCGCGAGGGCGGCGACTGCGAGGCGGCCGTCGCCGCGCAGGGCGAGGTGGGGTGGGGTCACCGCCTGGCGGGCGCGCCGGTGGTGGAACCCGGCGACGCGGTGGTGGAGGCGTGCCGCCGGCTGGAGGGGGCGGCGGCCACCCTGGCCCGCGCCGCGCGCAGGGGCAGCACCGAGGACCTGGGGCGGGGCTTCGGCACGCTCGCCGGCGTCCTGAACGAGCCCGGCAACGAGCAGACCGTCAGGACGGTCCTGGACACCTTCCTCGACGGCCTGCCCACCGACGACTCCTGCGACACCGCCGCCCTCACCGCCTGGCTCCGCGACCGCGGCCCCACCCGAGACGTCCTGGACCGCTCCGCCGGTACGGCGGCACGCACGGAACCCGCCGCCCTCGTGGACTGCGGCGACCACCTGATGACCGAGGACGCCTGGCAGCAGGCGCGGACCCACTACCAGCGGCTCCTCGACACGTACCCGGACGACGCCCGCGCGGACGAGGCCCGCGACGGCGTGCGCGAGGCCACCCTCGCCATCGAACTGGACCATGTGCGCGGCCTGGTCGAGAACACGTACGGCGCCGACTCCGGCTACTGCTCCAGGCCCGCGAGGTACAGCGGAGCCCCGCCGTACCGCAAGGGCACCAACCGCGCCCTGTTCCTCGGCGACTCCGAGTACACCGACAAGCTCCCCGGCTCCTGGCGCACCGGCGACCCGGCCAGGGCCGCGCTCGTGGTCTGCGCGGGCGCGGCGGAGAACGGAGCCGCCGTGGAGACCTGCGCCTACGAGAACGACACGTCCCGGTACCTGCCCCACCAAGTGACCTTCCACAAGGTGAAGATCCCCCTGAAGGTCTACGAACTGCGCACCGGCAAGCGCCTCGACCCGCGCTCGGTCCAGATCGACGGCGCAAGCTGCCCGAGCGTCCTGCGCTACGAGTACTACCTGCACGACTTCGGGCCCGGCGACCAGTTCGTCTCCACGACCAAGTCCGGCGTACGGGACGCCTTCCGCCCGGTCGTCCGACGGTGACCTTCGGGCCCCCGGCCGGGCCCGTCAATCCCGGCGCATCCGCCGCAGCGCGGCCCGGGCCGGGACAACCGTGGCCGCCGTGGCGAGCAGCAGACAGCCGGCCACCACGGCCGCGACCCAGGGCCAGGCCACCGACAGCTCGACCGGCAGCCCCAGTTCCCGGCGCAGCCCCCAGGCCGTGCCGACCAGGGCGGGAGCGGCCACCGCCAGGCCCAGGACGGCGCCCAGGGTGACGACGCAGCACGTCTCGGCCGTGAGGATCAGCAACACCTGGCGCGGTGTCGCACCGGACAGGCGCAGGACGCGGAGGTCCCGCACCCGGCCCGCGGTCGCCGTCAGCACGGTGGAGGCGACGGAGATCATGGTGTAGCCCGCCGTGATGGTGACGAGGATCAGCGTGAACAGCCACACCAGCCGGTCCTCCTCGGCGTCGTCCGAGGCCGCGTGGACCGTCACGGGGACTTCCTCCGCGCCGAGTTCCGGGAGGGGCGGCGTGGGCGTGTCGGTGGTGCGGTAGACGACGTCCGCGAGGGCCGACGGGTCGTGCGCGCGTACCAGCTCACGAGGCAGAAACACCTGGTACGGCATCGAGTCGTCCAGCACGGCGGCCACGCGCAGGTGCCGGGTGCGGCCGTCCTCGAAGGTGAGGGCGGCGGTACGGCCCTCCCGCCAGCCGTGCGCGGCGGCCACGGCGGCGGTGACGACGACGGTGTTCCCGCGGGGTGCCCGCGCCCGGTACGTCTGCTCGAACCCGGGCGTCACCCCGGCCGCCGACAGGGCCGCCCCGCCCTCGCCGCCGTAGACCGTCGTCGACAGCAGCGCCGTGCCCTCGACCCGGTCGGCCACAGCGTCCGACAGGCCCGGTGTGCCCCGGGGCACGACGGCCGCCTCGGCCCGTACGGCTGCGGCCTGCCGGGTCGTGTCGGCGCTCTGGGTGGTCTGCACGGCACTGGTGATCAGTACGGCGAAGGCGACGGTCGCCAGCACCGGGGCGATCGTGGCGGAGGTGCGGCGCACCGAGGTGATCATGTTCTCGCGTACGAGCACGGCCGTGGCACCGGGGCGCCTGGCGAGCGGCCGGGCCAACGCCCCGATCACGGGCCGGGTCAGCACCGGCAGCAGGAGGGTGAATCCGGCCGTCAGGCCCATGGCCGCGCTCAGCACCATCAGCACCATGGCGTCCGCCCCCACGAAGGCCGTACCCGCCGAGCAGGCAGCGCCCAGGGCCGTCGCCACCAGCCCCGTGACCCCCCGGCGGCGGGTCATCGGCCGGCTGTCCACCACGGCCTCCCGCATCGCCTCCAGCGGCTTCACCCGGGAGGCCCGACGCGCCGCGGCACCCGCTCCGGCGAGTGCCACGGCCACGCCCAGGGCCCAGGCGGCGGCCGGTACCCACCACCGGATGCTCACCTCGAAGCCGGCCGGCTGGAAGCCCGCGTCGATCAGCACCCCGGTCATCGCGGGCGCCAGCGCGACTCCCGCCACCGCCCCCGCCCCGGCGCTCACGGCGCCCACCGCCAGAGCCTCCCCGTACACCAGCCGCCGCACCTGCCGCGGTGTCGCGCCGATCGTGCGCAGCAGGCCGAACTCGCGGCGCCGCTGGGCCACGGTGAACGCGAACGTCGAGGACACGTTGAAGACGGTGACGAAGGCGGAGAGCAGCGCCATGGCGGTGAGCACCTGGCCGCCGATCCAGCGGGTCATCTCGTCCTGCTTCGGCGCGAGTGCGTCACGGGAGGCACCGGTGAGGACGGCGCCGTCGTCGCCGACGACGTTCCGGGCGGCCTGCGCGACCCGGGCGGCGTCGGTGCCGGGATCGAGGGCCAGTCCGATGGTCCGTACCCCGCCCGCGAGTTCGGCGGCCCGCCGGTCGGTGACGTAGTAGCCGGGGCCGTCGATCGTGCCGGACACCGAGAAGCGCCGGGGTCCGCGCGCCGTCAGCACCGTGAGGGACTCGCCCGGCCGGTGCCCGAGGGAGTCGTCCACGACGATCTCGCCGTCCGCCGTCGGCGGTCTGCCCCCGCTCAGGCCGTACGCGGCGAGCGCCGCGGCCGACCAGGGGTGGCCCTGGCGCTCCCCCGTGCGCTGCTCGCTGCCGGGGGCTTGCGCGTAGAAGGACCGGTCGGCCACCGCCGCGGCCACCCCCGGCAGCCGGCCGAGCTCCCGCCGCAGTTCCTCGGCGCGCTCCGGCGCCCACGGCGGGTTCTCCGTGAACACCCCGGCGGTCGGCGCTCCCGCCGGGCTCCGCACCAGCACCGGCGCCCCAGCGAGCCGTTGTGGCACTCCCGTACCGTCCGACAGCAGCACCAGCGCGCTCATGGTGACGACCGCGACGCCCAGCGCCACGGCCACGAAGGACCCCAGGAAGGAGGTCCACCGCTCCCTCGCGCTCGCCAGACTGATCACGGCCGCACCACCAGGGCGGCCGTCCGCGCCGCGATCGCCTCGGCGCCCTCGGCACCCGGCAGTTCGTCCACGAGCCGGCCGTCGGCCAGCAGCAGCACCCGGTCCGCGTACGCCGCGGCGGCCGGGTCGTGCGTGACCATCACGACCGCCTGTCCGCGGCGGTCCACCAGGTCCCGCAGCAGCCGCAGCACGACCCGCGAGGCCGTGCTGTCCAGTGCGCCGGTCGGCTCGTCGGCGAAGAGGACGGCGGGCCGGGCGATCATCGCCCGGGCGATCGCGACGCGCTGCTGCTGGCCACCGGACAGTTCGCCAGGCCGGTGTCCGTGACGGTCCGCGAGTCCGACCGCGGCGAGCGCCGAGTGCACCTCGTCCGCCGAGGGGCGTGACCCGGCCAGTCTCAGGGGCAGTTCGACGTTCTGCGCGGCGGTCAGAGCCGAGACCAGGTTGAACGCCTGGAAGACGAATCCGATCCGGTCCCGGCGCAGCACCGTCAGCGCGTCCTCGTCCAGCCCGTCCAGGTCCGTACCGTCGATCAGCACCTCGCCGGCGCTCGGCCGGTCGATGCCCGCCGCACAGTGCAGCAGGGTGGACTTGCCGGAGCCGGAGGGGCCCATGACGGCCGTCATCGTCCCGGCGGCGAAGTCCAGAGTGACGTCGTCGAGTGCGGTGACGACGCGGTCGCCTGTGCTGTAGTGCTTGGTCAGTGACCGGAGCCGGACGGGAAACGAGGCCGAAGTGCCGTGCGGCGTAGTGGTGTTGGTCGTGGTCATGCCCTCAAGGCAACGACGGTGACACCGCCCGGCGCATTGCCGCCCGGGCGAGAGCCGATACTCCACCTGGCACTACTGCCTCCGCCCCCCGGCGCCGCTACGGTCGACCGGGTGACCACCCCTCGAACCGTCCTGGAGGCGCTCACCCGCAGCCCGTTGGGGTTCCCGCGCACCGTCTGGCCGTGGCGCGCACTGGGCTATCTCCTGTCCGGCGGGGTGTTCGCGACCGGTGTCCACCTCGGTGTGGCCGGGCTGTTCACCGCGCCCCTCGGCACGTTCGCCAGGGTGCTCTGCGCGGGAGCGCTGGTGGCCTTCGCCGTCGCTCTCGCCGGTCCCCTGGAACACCGTCGCCTCGCCCTCGTCGACCGGGGCGATGGTGCCGGTGCCGGTGACGACCGGCAGCGTACGCGGCACCGCCCCCGCACCGCCGGCTACGGCGCCGTGTCCGTCCTGGCGGTCGGCTGGCTGGACCTGGCCGTGGTCCTGGTCTCGCTCGGCATCCCGGGCTTCCTCCTCCTGACGCCCTTCCAGCCCACCGCCATGCCCTGGCAGACCGTGGCGGGCCCGGTCGCGGGCGCGCTGCTGCTGCCCGTGGCCGCGTATCCCATCGGGGCGTGGGCCGCGGTCCGTGCGGCGGTGGGCCGTGCCGTGCTCCACCCGAAGGACCGCGAACTGGGCGAGGTCGTACGGTCCCGGGCCCGCCTCGTCGACGCCTTCGAGACGGAACGCCGCCGCATCGAACGCGACCTGCACGACGGTGCGCAGCAGCGGCTCGTCGCCCTCACCATGAAGCTGGGCTTGGCCGCCCTCGACCTGCCGCCCGGCAGCGCGGCGGCACAGCAGGTCGGCGAGGCACACGCCCTCGCCAAGGAGGCGCTCACCGAGCTGCGCGAACTGATCCGGGGCATCCATCCGCAGATCCTGACGGAACGCGGACTGCCCGCCGCCGCCCGGGACATCGCCGGGCGCTGCCCGGTGCCCACCGACCTCGACCTCGACCTGCCGGGCCGGCTGCCGGCCGCCGTCGAGCAGACGGCGTACTACGTGACCGCCGAGGCCCTCACCAACATCGCCCGGCACAGCGGTGCCGACCGCTGCCGCGTCACCGCCCGCTGCCACGACGGCGTGCTCCGCCTCGACATCGAGGACAACGGCTCAGGCGACGCCGACCCCGCTCGCGGTACGGGCCTCGTCGGCCTCGCCGACCGGATCGCCGCCGCCGACGGCAGAATGCTCCTGTCCAGCCCGCCCGGCGGACCCACACTGCTGAGAGCGGAGATCCCGTGCGTCGGCCCACCCTCCTGAGAGCGGAGACCTGATGCGGCAGTCCCTCCGCATAGTGCTCGCGGAAGACGCCGTCCTCCTGCGCGAAGGTCTCGTCCATCTGCTGGAGCGCTTCGGCCACCAGGTGCTCGCCGCGGTGGGCGACGGCCCGGCCCTGCTCGCCGCCGCCCGGGAACACCGCCCCGACCTGGTGATCACGGACGTCCGTATGCCACCGGGCCAGACGGACGAAGGCCTGCGCACGGCCCGCCGGCTCCAGGCCGAGCAGCCCTGTCTGGCGGTCCTCGTGCTCAGCCAGTACGTCGAGCAGACCTTCGCCGATGAGCTCCTGGACGACCGCCGCACCAGCGTCGGAACGGGCTACCTCCTCAAGGAACGCATCGGCGACGTCGAGGAGTTCGCCGACGCCGTCGCCCGCGTCGCCGCCGGTGCGACGGTCGTCGATCCGGAAGTGGTACGCCAGCTCCTGGCCCGTCGCCGCGACCCCCTGGACCGGCTCACGCCCCGCGAACGCGAGGTCCTCGCCCTCATGGCCGAGGGCCGCTCCAACGCGGCGATCGCCCGCCGCCTGGTCGTCACGGACGCGGCCGTCGCCAAGCACATCGCGAGTATCCTCCAGAAACTGGACCTGCCCCCGTCGGCCCCCGACGACCACCGCCGCGTACTGGCGGTACTGGCCTACCTGCGCGCCTGACGTCGCACCGGCCCACCGGCCGGGGGCCTCGGCCCTGCCCGCCGCGCCCGCACCGCACGCAGCCCCAGGAACACCAGCAGCCCGAACGGCGACAGCAGGATCGTGAGAACCAGCAGCGGTCCCATCAGCAGGGCGGGGATCTCCAGCCGCCGGCCCTCCCGGTACATCCACTGCCCGATCAGCAGATCCCAGGCGATGACCTGCGCCCAGACGGCACCGGCACCGTCCGGGAGGGCTGTCAGTTCCCGGAAGCTGCCGAGGTCCGGACTGCTGACCGCGGTCCACAGCTCGGGGAACACCGGTATCGCGAGCGCGAGATACACGAAGAGCACGGGCACCACGGTCAGCGGCGACCCGGCGATGCGAGCGGTCGGTCCCCAGGCCGGCGCGAAGATCATGAGCAGCCAGACGGGTGCGGCCAGGAAGAAGGAGAGCTCGAAGAGGAATCCGGTCACAGCACGAGGTCCTTGGAGGCGGGAGCACTTGTCGCGGCCGTCGCCCGGTGTGAAGGAGACGTCCGGCCCGTCCGCAGGGCCCAGTACGCCCCGAGGGCGACGGCGACCACCATCAGGCCGGCCGCCCCCAGCGTCGCCCCGTCCGGGCGGACCAGCGGCTGGCCGCGCAACGCCTGCCAGAGGACCAGCGCGAAGACGGCGGCGTACGCGCCCGAGGCGACCAGCACCAGACGCAGCCGGACCCGCTCGTCGGCGAGGCGGGCGAAGCGCGGTGCGAGGACGGTCAGCACCATGAGCAGCAGCGGCAGGAGTTGCAGCGCGTGCATGCCGAAGAAGTGCGGGATGCGCAGATCACCGCCGGTCGTGGACCAGCCGGTCAGCGGCATCGAGGGGCCCCCGTCCGGCACGCCGACGCTGTGCGCGCCGACCACCTTGGAGACACCGCGCTGCTGCCCCGGCGCGGGCTGGGTCATCAGGAAGCCGACAGCGGCCCCGGCCAGCGCCAGCAGGATCCCGGAGCGCATCGCCCAGGCGGACGCCCGGTCGGCGATCCGGGCCCGGAGCAGCAGCACGGCCACGACGAGCGTGCCGGCCCACAGGACGACGACCGTGACGGCCATCGCGTTGAACAGCGCCTCGTCGAACGGCGTTTCGTGATTGAAGTGGCTGCGCTTGCCGCGTACCACCTGCCCGGTGATGATCACCATCTCGACGAGACTCGCCAGCGCGACGACGGTCCCCGCCCACCAGCCCACGCGCCGCCGGTCGGGGAGCAGCGACAGCATCCAGGCGAGCGAGAGGCAGTACGCCACGAACGACACCGCGAACTTGAACGGCTTGGCCCAGATCGGCGCCCCCACGAGGACGCGGTCGTCGACCAGGACCCCCACAGCGGACACGACCGCCAAGGCCACCATCGCGGCCGAGAACACCACCAGCGGCCGATGCCAGGACGTACGCAAGACCCCATTGCGTAAGAACTCCATGCCCACCCCTGAGCTAGACGTGAATGGATAGCGACACTATCCGCTATCCGATAGCCCCACTATCTACCATGGGTGCCGGGTCGGCAAGGGCCGACACCACGGGCAGGCCGAAATTCGAGGAGTGAACCGGCGTTGCGTATCGGGGAGTTGAGCCGGAAGACCGGAGTGCCGGTGCCGACGATCAAGTACTACGTCCGCGAAGGGCTGCTCCCCGCCGGCGAGCTGACCAGCCGCAACCAGGCGAGCTACGACGAGACGCACGAACGCCGGCTCCGGCTGATCCGCGCCCTGCTCGACGTCGGCGGCATGAAGGTGGCGGAGATCGCGGACGTACTGAGGGCCGTCGACGACCCGGAGCGTCCGCTCCACAAGGTGCTCGGCGCGGCAGCGGACCGGATGGGCGGCACGGCCTCCGACCACGACGACGACGCATCGGCCGCCGCCCGCACCGCCGTGGCCGACCTCATCTCCCGACGCGGCTGGCACACCCACGAGTCGAATCCCGCCGCCGCCGACCTCTCCAGAGCCCTGGCCACCCTGACCCGGCTGGGCCACGGAACCTTCGCCGGACTCCTCGACACCTACGCCGAAGCCGCCGAGCAGGTCGCCCAGGCCGACCTCGCCTACGTGGACCGGCGGGTCGCGGTCGAGGACATGGTGGAGGGCGTGGTCATCGGCACCGTCCTGGGCGAGGCGGTGTTCAGCGCACTGCGCCGCCTGGCCCATGTCGACGCGTCGGCCAGGCTGTACGGGGCGAAGGGGGCTCCCGAGGGCGGCAAAGCCCCTTGACCTCAAGTGCCGTTGAGGTCGAATGATCGAGCCATGGACGAGACGAGCAGCACGACGAATCCGCGGGACCACTTCGAGATCACCACCCTCATCAGCGGCTTCTTCCGCACCATGGACGAGCGGCGGTTCGACGAGGGCTGGGCCGGGGCCTACTTCACCGACGACCTGCGGACGACATCACCGCTCGGCGAGGCCGAGGGCGCCGACGCGGTACGCGGCGTGGAGGAGGCCATCGGCCGGTTCGCCGCCACCCTGCACCTCTCCTCCGACGTCCTCGTCCGGGCCGAACCGGGTGCGCGGACGGCCCGTGCCTCCTGGAACGCACACATGACCCACGTCCACTTGGAGTCCACGCTCCGGGCACGGGGCGAGAGCGCCAACCCCCTGTTCACGGTGGGCGGCACCTATGAGGGGGAACTCCGACGCACCGACAGCGGTTGGCGCTTCAGCCACGTCTCCGTGCGGGCCGTCTGGACCACGGGCGAGCCGCCCGTCCTGCCGGAGGAGACCGCCGCCCGTGTCACGGAACTGACCGGCGCCCAGGCGTCGAACTGAGCCCGGCGGCCCATGGCTTCGGTAACGTGTTCGCCCGGGGCGGCCCGATCGGCTGCTGCCGGACGAAGCCCGGGGGGACACCGATGACGACCACTCATGCCTTGTCCGGGGTGGGGAGCAGCCCACCGCCGGGGAGCGACAGGGTGATCGACGTACGGGATCTGCGGATGCGCTACCGCAGCCAGGACGTCCTGAAGGGGGTCGAGTTCACGGCCCGGCGAGGCGAGGTCGTCGTGCTGCTCGGCCCGAACGGCGCGGGCAAGACGACCACGATCGAGGTCCTGGAAGGCTTCCGGATGCGCTCGGCCGGTGACGTGAGCGTCGCCGGGCTGCTCCTCGCCCCGTCCGTCCTGCGCAGGATGGCCCGCCGCGAGTCCGGGGCCGCCATGGCGGAACGGCACCGGAAGGCGATGCAGCGGGTCGGCTAGTGATGCGCGGGGAGCTGCGGGGGTGGTGGGAGCGCGGCCGGGCGCTGGGGGCGGCCAATCCGCTCGTCGTCGACATCGGTGTCGCGCTCCTGGTCCAGTTCGCGATGACCATGCCGTTCGTCGTGCCGCGGGTGGCCGGGGCGCCACCGGCTACCTGGGCCGCGTACGGGCTCAGCACGCTCGGCGTGCTGCCCCTGGTCTGGCGGCGGCGTGCCCCCGTCGCCGTGCTGTTCGCGGTGCTGGCCGCCAACGCGCTGTACCGGCTGACCGTGGACGGACCCGGGCAGCCGTTGCCGTACACCGGGCTGGTGGTCGTGTACACGATTGCCGCGCTGTCGCCCGCGCGCAAGCGGCTCGTCACCGGGCTCGTGTTGCTGGTCGCCGTGCCGGTCGGGGTGTGGCTCAACACCCGGTCGGCTCGGGAACTGACCTTCTCCGTCTTCGTGTTCGCCGCCGCCTATGTCCTCGGGCGGCTCACCGACGCCCGTCAGCGGGCCCACCGCGTCGAGGCCGAGCAGGCCGCCGCGCGCGAACGGGCCCGGATCGCACGGGAGATGCACGACATCCTCTCCCACGCCGTGAGTCTGATGATCGTGCAGGCGGAGGCCGGGCCGGTGGCCGTGCGGGCCGCGCCGGAGCGGGCCGAGGCCGCCTTCGAGGCCATCTCCGAAACCGGACGCGACGCCATGGCGCAGTTGCGCCGGATGCTGGGGGTGCTGCGGGAGAGCGATGGCGAGAGCGGCCGTCGGAGCGCAGGCGGGTCCGGTTGCCGTGAGCCGCAGCCCGGGGTCGCGGAGTTGCCCGGCCTGTGCGACCGGGTGCGGGCCGGCAGTGGCCTGGAGGTCGTGTACCGCACCGCGGGGACCGTCCGGCCGTTGCCGGGGGCGGTCGCGGCGACCGTCTTCCGGGTGGTCCAGGAGGCCCTCACCAACACTGTCCGGCACGCCGGTGCCCGTACCGTGACCGTGCAAGTGACCTACGGAGACGGCGACTTGTGTGTACGAGTGACCGATGACGGGCGTGGGCCGCAGGCCGGGGCCGCCGGTCGCCGGGGCGGGCACGGCCTCGTCGGGATCCGGGAGCGGGCGGCGGCCCTCGGAGGGAGCGCGGTGACCGGGCGGGGAGCGGACGGGCGGGGGTTCGAGGTGCGGGTCCTGCTTCCCGTCCCGGCCGGAGCGGAGGCCGGGCGGTGACGATCCGGGTGGTGGTCGCCGACGACCAGGAGCTGGTGCGCAGCGGATTCGCGCTGATCCTGGACGTCCAGCCGGACATCGAGGTCGTCGCGGAGGCGGGCGACGGGACGGAGGCCGTCGAGGCGGTGCGGCGGCACGCCCCCGACGTGGCGCTGCTCGATGTGCGCATGCCGCGCATGGACGGGATCGAGGCCTGCCGTGCGATCAGCGCCACGAGCGACTGCCGGACGGTGATGCTCACGACCTTCGACTCCGACGAGTACGTGTACGACGCGCTGCACGCGGGCGCGAGCGGCTTCCTGCTCAAGGACGTCCGCCGGGACGATCTCGTGCACGCGGTACGGGTCGTCGCCCGGGGCGACGCGCTGCTCGCGCCGTCCGTGGCCCGGCGTCTGGTGGAGCAGTACACGCGGTCCACGAGGTCCCCCCGGACCGCCGCCCGCCTCGACGTGCTGACCGGGCGGGAGCGCGAGACGCTGCTGCTGCTCGCCCGGGGCCTGTCGAACGCGGAGATCGCCGCGGAGCTGGTGGTCAGCGACCACACGGTCAAGACGCATGTCGGCAATGTGCTCGCGAAACTGGGCCTGCGGGACCGGATCCAGGCCGTGATCTGCGCGTACGAGACCGGGCTCGTCGCGGCCGGGGATCCCCCGCCCGGGGGAGCGGACCGGGCGGGCCCCTCCCCCTCGTCGGCGAGGAACTGACCCTGCGAGACCGCCCGCGGGGGCGATCCGCGCGAAGGCGCAGGTCCCGAGGATGGAGCCGTACCTCTCGACAACGGCTCACACCCACGGAGTTGACCATGCCGCGTACCGCTTCCCTGCTGGCCGCCGTGCTCCTCGCGGGCGTCGTGGCGGGGCCGTCCGCCCTCCCGGCCGCCGCCACGCCTCCTGACCGGGCCCCCGCCCACCTGGCCGCCCAGCACCGGAACCCCGCCCTCGCCGCCGCCATCGCCGGCCTCCCCGGCGCCGACGCGACCGCCGCGCTGGTACGCGTCGGAGGCGACGAGGGCGTCTGGCGGGGCAGTTCGGGCGTGCACGATCTGCGCACCGGCCGGCCGGCCGATCCGGGCGCCCGCTTCCGCGCCGGTTCCGTGACCAAGGTCTTCACCGCTGCCGTCGCCCTGCAACTGGCCTCCGAGGGCCGGCTGGACCTGGACCGCAGTGCCCGCTCGTACCTGCCGGAGCTGATCCCGGCGTCGTACGGGGGCGTCACCGTCCGGCAGTTGCTCAACCACACGCACGGCATCCCGGCCCCCGACTTCCCCGGCACCACGGTCGAGGAGGTGTACGCGCACCGCTTCCGGGTTCATGACGCCGAGGACATGGTCCGCTCGGCGACGTCGAAGAAGCCCGAGTTCGCACCGGGCGAGAAGCAGCACTACCTCAACATCGGTTACACGATCGCCGGTCTGCTGATCGAGCGCGTCACGGGCGACTCCTACGAGCACCAGGTCGCCCGCCGGGTCCTGAAGCCGCTCGGGCTGCGCGACACGTACTTCCCCGGGACGAACCCGCGCATCATCGGCCCGCACAACCACGGCTACCAGACGATGAGGCTGGACGACGGGACGGTCGGTCTGCGCGATGTGTCCGTGTGGGGCGCGACCGACGCCTGGGCGGCCGGGGACATCATCTCGACCACGGCGGATCTCGAACGCTTCACCAGCGCCCTGTTCCAGGGCCGGGTCGTGCACGGACCGCTCCTGGAGGAGCTGTTCACGCTGCCGGAGGTGACCGACTTCAGGAGCGGGAAGCCGGCCGCGTACTCCGTCGGCCTCTCGATGAAGGTGCTGGGCGGGCGCGAGGTCTGGGGCAAGACGGGTGGGCGCTGGGGCTACAACGCGGCCATCGCCTCCACCCGCGACGGCTCGCGCACCCTCGTCTACAGCGTCAACTCCACCGACGCCAAGGGCCAGGACATGAACAAGGTCGCGGAGAACATCATGGTGGCGGTGTACGGGCGCCCCTAGGGGGCGTCACGCCGTCGGCGGAGCCGCCCGTACGAGGCCCGTCTGGTAGGCGATGACGACCAGTTGCGCACGGTCGCGGGCGTTCAGCTTGGTCATGGCCCGGTGGATGTGCGTGCGCACGGTCAGCGGGCTGAGCGTGAGGTCCTCGGCGATCTCGGTGTTGGACCTGCCCTCCGCCGCCAGGGCCATCACCTCGCGCTCGCGGACCGTGAGGTCGGCGAGGCGCTCCGGTGGTGCGAGGTGGGCGTCGGGGGCGGGGGCCATGAGGAAGCGGGTGATGAGGGAACGGGTGGCGACGGGAGAGAGCAGCGCCTCGCCGGAGGCCACCGTGCGCAGCCCGGCCAGCAGGGTGTCGGCGGTGACGTCCTTGCCGAGGAAGCCGCTGGCACCGGCCCGCAGCGCCTGGGCGACGTAGTCCTCGGTCTCGAAGGTGGTCAGGATGAGGACGCGGGTGGCGGACAGGTCCGGGTCGGCGCAGAGCGTGGCGGTGGCGGTGAGGCCGTCGGTGCCGGGCATGCGGATGTCCATGAGGACGATGTCGGGGTGGTGGGCACGGGTCAGCTCCACCGCCTCCGCGCCGTCGGAGGCCTCGGCGACCACCTCCATGTCCGCGCAGGAGTCGATGAGGATCCGGAAGGTGGCCCGCAGCAGGGCCTGGTCGTCGGCGAGCAGCACCCTGATGGTCAAGGCGTGGTTCCTTCCGCGGGGTGGGTGGAGGGGTGCAGCGGCAGCGCGGTGGTGACCTCGAAGCCGCCCTGGGGGCGGGGCCCGGCGCACAGTTCGCCGCCGATGGAGTGGGCGCGTTCGCGCATGCCCATGACGCCGAAGCCGCGGCCCTGGGAGGCCTCCGGCTTGCCGGTGCCGTCGTTGGTGACCGTGATCAGCAGGCGGGAGCCGGTGTAGGCGAGGCGTACGCGGGCGGCCTCGGCGGTGGCGTGCTTGGTGACGTTGGTGAGCGCCTCCTGCACGATCCGGAAGGCGGTCAGGTCGACGCCGGGTGAGAGCGGCTGCGGCTCCCCCTCCGTGGTGACGGTGACCTCCAGTCCCGCCGACGCGCACGCCGAGACCAGCTCGGGCAGCCGGGCCAGGCCGGGGGCCGGTTCCAGCGCCGCGGAGCCGGGGCCGGTGTCGTCCTCGTGGTCGTTCTGGCGCAGCAGGCCCAGGGCGGTCTTCAGCTCCCGCAGCGCGGAGGACGTGGTGCCGGTCAGGTCGGTGAGGATCTTCCGGGTCTGCTCGGGGTTGGTGAGGGCGAGGTGCGCGGCCGTGCCGGCCTGGGCGTTGGCCAGGGCCATGTGGTGGGCGACGACGTCGTGGAGCTCCCGGGCGATGCGCATCCGTTCCTCGGTGACCCGCTGCCGGGCCTCCTCCTCGCGGGTGCGCTCGGCGTGTTCGGCCCGGGCCTGCACCGAGCGGACGTAGGCGCGGCGCAGCTGGGTCATCTTGCCGGCGGCCAGGGGCAGCATCAGCCAGAAGATCGGGCCGATCATCCTGAGCAGCAGCGAGACGTGGTCCATGGAGTCGGAGAACACGGCCGCGAGCGTCACCGCGAGCAGGGTGGTGAGGCCGTAGCTGCGGGTGGACTTCCGGTCGGTGAGCACGGCCAGCCAGAAGAGTGCCGCCATGACCGGGGCCAGCAGCAGCGGGGTGACCAGATAGCCCAGCGCGACCGCGGCCACCGTGCAGCTCCCGGCCACGACGACGGCGGTGCGCGGGTGGGTGCGGTGCTTGAGCAGGACGAGGCAGGAGACTCCCATGAGCACGGTGGCGGTCTTGTCCTGGTCCGGCGGATCGGCGCTGGGCAGGGTGAGGGAACCACCGAGCGTCGCGCAGCCCATCAGTGCCAGGACCATGGCCAGATCGACGAGGAAGGCGTGGCGTGCCGAGAACTTCTCCAGGCGGTCCGCGTAACGCCGCTCCAGACTGGTACTCATCGGGCTCTCCGGGGGGGGGTGGGCTGGGGACCATGGTGGTCGACGTCGGGCGGGAACGCCCGAGTGGCCGCCCGTGTCCTTCGCCACGGGCGGCCCTGGTGGCGGTGTGTCAGGTGCGCGCCGGTTCCAGGTCGCGTGCGGTGTCCGCCGCCGGTTCCTCCGTCTCCGGCCGGCGGGCGAGCGCCTCGCCCTCCACGTCGACCCGGGGCAGCGCCCGGTCCAGCCACTTCGGCAGCCACCACGCCCGGTGGCCGAGCAGGGCGAGCACCGCGGGCACGATGGCCATCCGGACGACGAAGGCGTCGAACAGGACGGCGGAGGCGAGTCCGAACCCGATCATCTTGATCATGGAGTCGCTCTCGCCGATGAACCCGGCGAAGACCGCGATCATGATCAGGGCCGCGGCCACGACCACCCGGGCACTGTGCCGGAAGCCCGACGTGACCGCCTGCGCGGGCGACTCGCCGTGGACGTACGCCTCCCGCATCCGCGAGACGAGGAACACCTCGTAGTCCATCGCGAGGCCGAAGACGATGCCCACCAGGAAGATCGGCATCAGGCTCATGATCGGGCCGGTCTGCTCCACGCCGAGGAGTTCCGCGCCGTGGCCCTGCTGGAACACGACCACGACCGCGCCGAGGGAGGCCAGCACCGACAGCAGGAAGCCGAGGGCCGCCTTGAGCGGGACGAGCAGGGACCGGAAGACCACCAGCAGCAGCACGATCGCCAGCCCGACGACCACGATCAGGTACGGGACCAGCGCGGCCTGCACCTTCTGGGCGATGTCGATGTTCATCGCGGTGCTGCCGGTGACCTCGTAGCTCGCGCCGGTGGCGGACTCGATGCCGGGCCGCTCGTCGCGGATGGTCGTCACCAGGTCCTTGGTCTTCTCGTCGGTCGGTGCGGTGGACGGCACGACGGAGAAGACGGCGGTGTCACCGGCGTCGTTGAAGCGGGCCGGGGAGACGGACACGACGCCCTTCGTGGCGCCGATCCGCTGGGCGATCTCGTCCGCGGCGCCCTTGGCGTCGGCGGCGCCCCTGCCGTCCACGACGACGGTCAGCGGCCCGTTGAAGCCCGGCCCGAAGCCCGCGGCGAGCGCGTCGTAGGCGCGGCGTTCGGTGGTGGAGACCGGCTTGGCCTCGTCCCCGGGCATGCCCAGCTGGAGGTCGGCCGCGGGCAGGGCGAGGGCGCCGAGGCCGACGACGCCGAGGAGCAGGACGGGGACGGGGCGGCGCAGCACGAACCGGGCCCAGCGGCTGCCGCCGTTGGTGTCGCCGCTGACCTCGATCCGGCCGCTCTTGCGGGCCCGCCGGGTGAGCACGGCGTTCGGCCAGAAGCCGAGGAAGGCCGGGACGAGCGTCAGCGCGACCAGCACGGCGACGACGACCGCGCCCGCGGCGGCGAGGCCCATCTTGGTGAGCATCGGGATGCCGACCACGGCGAGTCCGGCCAGCGCGATGACGACGGTGAGCCCGGCGAACACGACCGCGGACCCGGCCGTGCCGGCGGCGAGTCCGGCGGCCTCCTGCGGCGCACGGCCCTTGGCGCGCTCCTCCCGGTAGCGGGAGACGACGAACAGGGCGTAGTCGATGCCGACGGCGAGGCCCAGCATCATCGCCAGGGTGCCGGTGGTGGTGGACAGGCCGAGGGCCTGGGACAGGGTGAGGATCGTGGCCATGCTGACGCCGACGCCGATGACGGCGGTCAGCAGGGGCAGCCCGGCGGCGGCCAGGGAGCCGAAGGTGATGAGCAGCACGACGGCGGCGATGGCGACACCGATCACCTCGGCCGTGCCGCCCGGCCCGGCGTTGTCGGCCAGCGCGCTGCCGCCCGCCTCGACGGTCAGCCCGGAGTCCCGGGCCTGCTCGATGGCGCGCTCCAGATGGGTCCGGCTGGCGTCGGTGAGGTCGTTGGCCCCGACCCTGTAGGTGACGGTCGCGAAGGCGGTCGAGCCGTCCTTGCTGATCGTCCTCGCCCGGAACGGGTCGACGGCGCTCGCGACCTGCGTGCCGTCGCCGAGGCCGGTCACGGCCTTCTCGATGGCCTGCTTGTTCTCGGCGGCGGTCACCTTCTCGCCGCCGGGCGCGATGAACACGACCCGGGCGGTCGCGCTGTCGGCCGTGGCCCCGGGGAAACGCTGTTCCATCAGGTCGAACGCCTTCTGGGACTCGATGCCGGGCATCGAGAAGCCCTCGTCGGCGGCCCCCGGCGCCTTGAGGGCACCGAGCCCGACGGCGGCCAGGACGGCCGCCCAGACCAGGGCGACGTACCAACGTCGCCGGAAGGCCAGTCGGCCCACTCGATACAGGAAAGTAGCCACGGCAGGAGGTCTCCACATCTGGGTGTCGATCGTCTGCCAAGGCTCTCCGCCGGCGGCCCGTCCCGTCGTCGTGCGGCTGCCGACAATCCGGACTACTGAGAACGCAGTACGAGCGGACCCGCGCTCCACCTGGGGTACGAGATTCCCGGGCCATCCGGCGCGGCCTGTGCTACCGTCGTTGTTGTTGCAGTTTTGGTTCCCAGAGACTTCGAGTGCTCTATCGACCTTCGTCGACGAGCACTCTTTTTAGTTTCCGAGGATTTTCGGATCTCTCCGAGGGTGATCATTTCAGCGACTCCGAGTCCGTAAAGTGCGGGTCTCGGGTTTGTCCCCCTAAGGGAGATTCAGCATGGCATCTGGCACTGTGAAGTGGTTCAACGCGGAAAAGGGCTTCGGCTTCATCGAGCAGGAGGGCGGCGGTCCCGACGTGTTCGCCCACTACTCGAACATCGCCACCTCCGGCTTCCGCGAGCTTCAGGAAGGCCAGAAGGTTACCTTCGACGTCACGCAGGGCCAGAAGGGCCCGCAGGCCGAGAACATCGTGCCCGCCTGACGCTGACGCGTCCGACGTGACCGGGGCCCGCACCGTGAGGTGCGGGCCCCAGCCTCGTTTTCATCCCACACCCGGCTCAGTGTTGCGAATCCTGGTGCGGCCCGTCCCGGCCGCCGGGAATTCCCCGATACGTGTGCCGCATCGAGGAAGGATCCCCTTGGATCGCACCGCTCGCAAGAACAACGGCTCGCCCCACTCCCGTAAGGCCGCGGGCCGAGGCGCCTCCGCCCGTACGGCGGGCGCGGGCCGCGGCGGCCCCCGGCGCCGTACCGCGCCCGGCGGGGAGTTCGCGCTGCCGGCCACCCTCACCCCGGCGCTGCCCGCCGTCGAGGACTTCGCCGGACTGGGCCTGCCCGAGCGGCTGTTGACCGCGCTGCGCGCCGAGGGCGTGACCGTGCCGTTCCCGATCCAGGCGGCGACGCTGCCGAACTCCCTGGCGGGCCGGGACGTGCTGGGCCGCGGGCGCACGGGGTCGGGCAAGACGCTCGCCTTCGGCCTCGCCGTGCTGGCCCGCATCGACGGGCAACGGGCCGAGCCCCGGCAGCCGGTGGCCCTCGTCCTCGTCCCCACCAGGGAACTGGCGCAGCAGGTCACCGACGCCCTCACCCCCTACGCCCAGGCGTTGCGCCTGCGGCTCACCACGGTGGTCGGCGGTATGTCGATCGGCCGCCAGGCGAGCGCGCTGCGCGGCGGCGCCGAGGTCGTCGTCGCCACCCCCGGCCGGCTCAAGGACCTCATAGACCGCGGCGACTGCCGGCTGGACCGCGTCACCGTCACGGTCCTGGACGAGGCCGACCAGATGACCGACATGGGCTTCATGCCGCAGGTGACCGCCCTGCTCGACCAGGTGCGCCCCGGGGGCCAGCGGCTGCTGTTCTCGGCCACGCTGGACCGCAACGTCGACCGTCTGGTCCGCACCTACCTGCACGACCCCGTCGTGCACTCGGTCGACCCGTCCGCCGGTGCGGTCACCACCATGGAGCACCACCTGCTGCACGTGGAGGACGACGACAAGCACGCCACCACGACGGAGATCGCCGCCCGCGACGGGCGCGTGATCATGTTCCTGGA
Source organism: Streptomyces sp. SID5464 (assembly GCF_009862985.1). Taxonomy (NCBI): domain Bacteria; kingdom Bacillati; phylum Actinomycetota; class Actinomycetes; order Kitasatosporales; family Streptomycetaceae; genus Streptomyces; species Streptomyces sp. SID5464. The sequence continues at coordinate 283,307 of NZ_WWIQ01000022.1, forward strand.
CACCAAGCACGCCGCCGACCGGCTGGCCAAGAAGCTGCTGGCCGTGGGGGTGCGCGCCTCGGCCCTGCACGGCGGGAAGTCCCAGTCCCAGCGCACCCGGACGCTGGCCCGGTTCAAGGACGGCGAGGTCACGGTCCTGGTGGCCACCAACGTCGCCGCCCGCGGCATCCACGTCGACAACCTCGACCTCGTCGTCAACGTGGACCCGCCCGCCGACCACAAGGACTATCTGCACCGGGGCGGCCGGACCGCCCGGGCCGGCGAGTCGGGCACCGTCGTCACGCTGGTCCTGCCCCACCAGCGCCGCGAGACGGCCCGCCTGATGGCCGACGCCGGCATCACCCCGCGCGTCACCCGGGTCCGCTCGGGCGAGGCCGAACTGAGCCGTATCACCGGCGCCCAGGCGCCCTCGGGCGTGCCCGTGGTCCTCGCCCCGCCGCCCTCCGAGAGCGGCCCCGCGCGCACGGGTTCCGCCCCGCGCACCCGGCGCGGCAGGCCCTCCCGGGGCCGCCGCCGCTGACCCGCTCCCCGAAGTGGAGGCCGCGCGCGGTCCGCGTCACGTGCCGGGCCGCGCCGGAGCCAGCCGCACCACCGTCCCCTCCCCGTTGGACGACAGGAGCAGGGAGCCGTCCGGTGCGGCGGTGAGACCCGCGAACCGGGGTGCCACGCCGGGGAGGCCGTGCGCGAAGAGGGCGGGGGCCGGGCGGGCCGCGGCCCCCGGCGGGGTGCCGCCAGGTCTTCGGCCTCGACGCGGGTGCCGCCGGTCGTCAGGGAGACCGACCAGAGCCGGCGGTGAGCGTTCACGGTGAAGAGTTCGTCGCCGTGCACCGCCACGCCCTGCGGGGCGCCGAGGCCGTCCGCGACCGGTACCAACTCGCCTTCGTCCACGGGATGGTCGAGGCCTTCGGCCAGGTGCCGGTGGCGGGGTCGTAGGTCCGGTGGCCGTCCTTCGCGGAGACCGTCACGCGCGCGCTGCGGATGATCGACGTCGTCGAGCGGCGCTGGCACGACGGGCCTGGGGGCCCGCCTCAGCCCACCCCGAGCAGGGACGTCAGGTGCCCGTGGGTCCGGTCCCACCCCCATTCCCCGCGCACCCAGGCACGGCCCTTGCGGCCCATGTCCCGGGCCGGCTCCGTCTCGTCCAGCAACAGCGTCAGCCGGTCGGCGAGCGCCTCCACGTCACGGCCGTCGACCACGAAGCCGGTCTCCCCGTCCCGTACGGTGTCCGGCGCGCCGCCCGAGTCGCCGACGACGACCGGCAGTCCGGCCGCGGCCGCCTCCAGGAACACGATGCCGAGGCCCTCGACCTCCATGCCCGCCCTGCGAGTCCGGCACGGCATCGCGAACACCTGGGCGGCGGCGTAGAACCCGGGCATCTCCTCGTGCGGGTGCCCGCCCGCGAAGACCACCGCGCCGGCCGGCCCCCGCTCGGCCGCCAGCCGGCGCAGGGCCCGGGCGTGCGGCCCGTCCCCGACCAGCAGCAGCACCGCGTCGGGCACACTACGGCGCACCAGGGGCAACGCTCGTATCAGCGCGTCCTGTCCCTTGCGCGGGACGAGCCGCGCCGCGCACAGCACGACCGGACTGTCGCCCAGGCCGTACCGCTCCCGCACCCGGGCCGCCGCTGCCGCGGAGCCCCGGAAGACCTCGGCGTCCACGCCGGGCGCCAGCCGCCGCATCCGTGCCGCCGCCTCCGGTCCGACGGCGGCGGCGATCCGGGCCCGGGTGTACGAGCCGAGGTACGTGACGCTGTCCACCCCGGCGCCGACGCGGCGCAGCAGCGCGCGGGCACCCGGCGTGCGCGCCCACCACACCTCGTGCCCGTGCGTCGTGGCGACCAGCCGCCGCACCTCCGTACGGCGCCGCAGCTCGCCCGCCATCAGCCCGAGCGGGGCCGCGGCCCCGAACCAGACGCTGTCGCAGTCGAACCGGCGGGCCAGCTCCACCGCCCGGGCGGTGACCCGCCTGGTCGGCAGCAGCATGTGGCTGCGGTCCCGCACGACGGGGAACGGCAGCCGGGCGTCGTAGGCCCGGTCGCCCGGCGTGCTGGAGGTGTAGACGGCGACCCGGTCGGGCGGGAAGCGGACCGTCATGGCGTGGACGAAGGTCTCGATGCCGCCCTGCCGGGGCGGGAAGTCGTTGGTGACGACGAGCGTGCGCGGCATGGTCGGTCAGTCCTCCAGCGGCTTCAGGGTGAGCAGGTGGTTGCGGTGCGCCTCGGTGACCCGGCCCACGGGACGCCACCGGCCGGCCCGAGCCGGAACCAGCCGAGCAGCACCAGCGGGTAGACGACGTATCCGAAGCGGGTGGCGGGGATCAGGCACATCGCGATCCCGAGGCCCAGCGCGAGCCGGTCGGCGGCGGCGACGGTGGTGCGCGGCGGACGCGTCACGAGGGACCCGGCCACCGCGACCGCGCTCAGCGCCAGCGCCGCCACGGCGAGGGCGAAGCCCCCCGGCACGTACGTCGCCAGCAGATGCCCGGGCAGCGGGCTGGTCGCCGGGGATCCGGTGCCTCCCTCGCCGAGCGGGAAGAGCAGCACGTGCTCGGTGAACGCCCGGGGGTCGGCGAGCGCGACCGGCAGCACGGCGAGCACGGCGAGGGTGACGGCCGTGACACCGGCCCGCACGGCGGCCCGCCCCCCGGCGGTCACCGCGAGCAGGGCGAGACCGACGGGCAGCAGCGGCCAGGCCGTCCACTTCAGCGACGCGGCGGCGCCGAGCGCGAGCCCGGCGGCGACCGGGCCGCCGCGGCCGGCGAGGGCGAGCGCGAGACACATCAGGGCGATGACCGGCAGATCGACACCGCCGACGGCGAGCGGGAGGGCGACGGCGGGGGTGGCGGCGAGCCGGAGGAGGGGGCGGGCGGTGCGGTGCCGGGACGGCTGTGCCCCCCTGCCCAGCGCGGCGGCCAGCCCCATGGCCCCGAGTGACACCAGCCCGAACCACAGCCGGGCGTCCGCGAGCGGGACGTCGCCGAGGACGGCCCGGGGCAGCCCGAAGAGGGCCATGCCGGGCAGGTACGGGTTGTAGTCCCGCAGTCGGGCCGGGTCCGGGACGTACGGTGTGCCGGAGTCCAGCAGCAGCCCGCCGGACCGCTCGACGACCGTGACCTCCAACTGCCGTGCCCCGTCCGCGACCAGGAACACCAGCGGCACCAGCACGGACCCGACGGCGGCCACCGCCGCGCTCGCCAGGCCCCAGGGCCGCGCGGAGAGACGGGCGACGAGCGCGCCGAGACCGTAGCCGGCGGTGGCACAGGCGCCCCACACCTGGTGCGGGGCGATCGTCGTACGCAGACACAGCAGCAGTGCGAAGACGGCGCAGGCCGCCCAGCACAGGGTCTCCCATCGGCGGCCGGTGCTCCGCCGGGACGGCGGAAGGGAGACCGGGACGCGAAAGGGGCCGGGGAGGCCCACCGGCGCGGCGGTACGCACGGCCGCCGCCGAACCACCCGGCACCAGCGAGCCGACCAGCGGCAGCAGCCCTCGCGAACGCCCCTGCATCCCGCTCCCCCTGTCCACCGCCGGCCGGCCTTCCGTCTTTTCCGGCAAGTCTTCGCAAGGGGCGGACGCGAGGCGTCACACCGGGCACCGATCCTCGGTGTCAACCCGTGGTACTCGTCCGGCACCCGGATCAACCCGTACGGTGACGCGGGCCGGACACCTCCGGCCGACAATGTGGGCATGCGTCAGTCGTCCCTGCGCCCCACCGCATGGCCGCGGTCGCCCCGCTACCCGTACGTCAGCGGCGTCCTGCTGGTCCTCCTCGCCGCGGCCGAGGTCCTGCACTCCCGCATCAGCTCGACGACGGTCCTGGCCACCCTGCCCTTCGTGGTGCTCCCCCTGCTGTGGCGGCGACGTGAACCCCGCATCGGATGCCTGGTGGTGCCGGCGGCGCTGCTGAACTTCCTCTTCCGCCCGGAGCTGCTGATGACGGTGGCGGTGGCGGGAGTCATGGGCCTCTACACGCTCGCCCGCCACCGGGTCCTGCACCCCGCACTGCTCAGCGCGGCCGCGATCACCGGCTCGGTGCTGGTCAACCTGGGCCATGTGGCGACGGGCGTGTACGACCTCGGCGGCCGGGCGCCCGCCGTCGGCGCCGACGGCTCGCTGTCGTACTTCACGGAGTCGTTCGTCCTGGCCGTGGGCGTGGTGGCGACGGTCGGTGTCGCGGACGCCACCCGCAGCCGGGAGGAGTCCCGGCAGGCGCGCGAGGCGGCCCAGCGGGAACTGATCGCCATGGAGCGCAGGCATGCGGCGGCACAGGAACGAGCTGCCATAGCACGGGAGTTGCACGACATCGTGGCGCACTCGGTGTCCGTGATCGCCGTCCAGGCGGAGAGCGCCACGTACACCACACCCGACCTGTCCCCGCCCGCCCGCGACGGCTTCCAGCAGATCGCCTCGTCGGCCCGGTCGGCACTGACCGAACTGCGCCGGCTGCTGAGCGTGCTCCGCGCGGACGAGGCCGGAGCCGAGGAGGCGGCCCCGGTCGTACCGCAACCGACGCTCGACTCCCTGGGGGCGCTGCTGGAAGCCCACCGGTCGGGCGGCGGAGAGGTGATCCTGCACACGGCGGGCACCCGCCCCGCGGCGCTCCCGCCCTCCCTCGAACTCACGGTCTACCGCATCGTCCAGGAGGCCCTGACCAACGCCCGCCGCCATGCACCGGGCGCCGCGGTCGACGTCCGCCTCACCTACGAGGAGGACGAAGTCCGGCTGCGCATCACCGACGACGGCCCCGGCCCAGGGCCCGGTGCGGGACCCCGAGGCCCCCAACACTCCTCCGGCGGGCACGGGTTGAGCGGAATGCGGGAGCGTGCGAGCCTACTCGGCGGACGTCTGACCTGCGGGGCCGCCGGTCCCGGGGGTGGTTTCCTGATCGAGGCGGAACTCCCGGTGCGGGCGGTCGCGAAGAGCTTCGCGGAGGGTGTGTACGAGTGACGGCGGGGGAACCGATCCGGGCGATCGTGGCCGACGACCAGGCGGTGGTACGCACGGGGTTCGTGAACCTGCTGTCCACCCAGGACGACATCGACGTCGTGGGCGAGGCGGAGGACGGCGAACAGGCCGTCGCCCTCGCGCTGGCCCACCGGCCGGACGTGGCGCTGCTGGACATCAGGATGCCCGAGCTTGACGGCATCCAGGCCGCGCGCACGATCCTCCGGGAGACCGACGGTGCCACCAAGGCGCTGATGCTCACCACGTTCGACCTCGACCAGTACGTCTTCGACGCGCTGGCGGCCGGGGCCAGCGGCTTCCTCCTGAAGGACGCGACCTTCCCCGAACTCCTGCACGCGGTACGGGTGGTGGCCGCCGGCGACGCCATGCTGGCCCCCGGCATCACCCGCCGCCTGATCGCCGAGTTCGCCCCCCGCCGCCCCGTCACGGCCCCCAAGTCCCTCCTCGACCGCCTCACCGCCCGCGAGGTGGAGGTCCTCCTCCTCATCGCCCAGGGCCTCTCCAACAAGGACATCGCCGAACGCCTGACCATCACCGACCACACGGTCAAGACCCACATCAACCGCCTGTTCACCAAGCTGGACCTCCGCGACCGGGCCCAGGCGGTGATCGTGGCGTACGAGGCGGGTCTGGTGACGCCGGGGGAGGGCGGCTGAGGTCGCAACGAGGCCGGCCACTCAACGGGCTCGGGGACCGGCACGCCGGGCTGTGGCTGGACGACGCGGACACGGTCGCCCTGACCGCGAGGGCCGGCCAGTGCCCGATCGTGTTGACCGCCCCCGGCAGGCACTGCTGGAGTCGGCACGTGGACAGCATCCCCGCCAACCGGCGGCTCTGGAACCAGATCAGCAGCGCCTACCAGCACGAGCACGACCCGCAAATCGGCGCCACACCCCGGCTGTGGGGCATGTACTCCATCCCCGACGCGCACCTGCACGCCCTGGGCGACGTCACCGGCAAACGCGTCCTCGAACTCGGCTGCGGCGCCGGCCAGTGGTCAAGGGCGCTCGCCGCCGAGGGCGCCACCGTGGTCGGACTCGACCTGTCCGAAGCCCAACTCGCCGCGGCGGCCGACGCGATGGGAGCGGCCCGCTACCCGCTGGTGCAAGGCGCCGCCGAACAACTCCCCTTCGCCGCCGACAGCTTCGACCTGGTGTTCTGCGACTTCGGTGGGCTCAGCTGGGCGCCCCCGCACCTGGCCGTCCCGCAGGCCGCACGCGTCTTGACCCGAGGCGGGCGCCTGGTGTTCAACGTCGCCAGCCCATGGTTCGAAGTCTGCTACGACGAAGCCGCCAGCCGCGTGACCACGACGCTGCAGAAGGACTACTTCGGGCTGAACAGCATCGCCGAAGACGACGGCGCGACCAGCTATCAGCTCACCTACGGCGACTGGGTCAAGGTCCTGCGCGGCGCGGGTCTCATCATCGACGACCTCATCGAGCCGCGGCCCGACCTCGGCACACCCAACGGCTACAACGAAACCGACCCACCGGACTGGGCACACCGCTGGCCGGCGGAACTGCTCTGGGTGACCCACAAACCGTAGGTTCCGCCGCGCCGGGACGGGAGGGACTCATCGGTCTCGCCCCGGCGCCCCCGTGCTCTCCCGCCGCACCAACCGCGTCGGCACGAGCGTCGTCCCGTGCTCCTCCCCGTCCTGCCGCATCTTGCTCAGGACGCCCTCCACGCACAGCCGCCCCACCTCGGCGAAGTCCTGGTGGATGGTCGTCAGGGGCGGGAGGAAGGACGCGGACTCGGGGATGTCGTCGAAGCCGATGACGCTGATGTCGCCGGGGACGCGCAGCCCGCGTTCGTGCAGGGCCCGGAGCAGGCCCAGGGCCATCTGGTCGTTGGCCGCGAACACCGCCGTGCAGTCCGGCTCGCCGGCCAGCCGGAGCCCGGCCCGGTAGCCGGACTCGGCCGACCAGTCGCCCCGGACCAGGGGCGGCGGGACCCGGCCGGCCGCGGTCAGCGTGTCGCGCCAGGCGTTGGCACGGCGCTGGGCGGCGAAGGAGCCCTCCGGGCCGGCCAGGTGCCACACCGTCTCGTGGCCGAGGTCCAGGAGGTGCCGTACGGCGTCCCGCGCGCCGCCCGCCTGGTCGGTGTCGACCACGGTGTAGCGGTCGCCCGCGTCCGAGTCGGCCACCACGACCTGCACACCGGGCGGGAGGGAGACCGTCGCCGCGTCCAGCAGGTGGATCTCCATGATGACGATGACGGCGTCCACTGCGAGCTCGCCCAGGCGGGAGAAGGCGCCGTTCACCTCGTCCTGGGTGGGGACGGCGACGGGCAGCAGCGTGACGGCGTAGCCGTGCTGGGCCGCGGAGGTGGCGATGGCCTCCAGGGTGCGGATGTTGCCCATCGTGGAGAGGGAGAAGGTGATCACGCCGAGGGTGCGGAACTCGCCGCGCTTGAGGGCCCGCGCGGCGCTGTTGGGGCGGTAGCCCAGCTCCCGCATCGCGGCCAGGACCTGGCGGCGGGTGTCCTCGGTGACGCCCGGGAAGCCGTTGGAGACGCGGGAGACCGTCTGGGAGGAGACACCGGCGAGCTGCGCGACGTCGGCCATGGAGGCGCCCTGGCGCGGACGGGCCGGACGCCTTCTCGTACGGCCCGTGCCCTCGGGTTCTCTCTCACCGCCCACTGTGCCCACCTGCCCCTCGCCCCCCTCGCCGCGCAGGCGGCGCAATTTTCGGTCCGGAACGACTCCTTGACCCCTGAGATTCGGACAGTGTAGACATCCCGCCAGTGGATGTTTACGTAAACATTGCCTAGTCGAAATCGTACGAGAAGGCACCGAACGGCGCTGAACTCGCACCAGTCGCACCACGTAGGCCCCGATCTCTGCGTCCGCCGGGACGCGCGGACGCAGAAGAGTTGGAGTACTCGAGATGGCACACCGCACCCGCAAGAGAAGGCTCCTCGGGGCCATCGGCGTCACCGCCGTGGCGACCGGAACCATCCTGGCCACCACCACCCTGCCCGCCGCGCACGCCGAACCCACCGCGCAGGCGGCCGGCGTCACCGTCCGCCCCGACCCCTCCTACTCGGGGGAGAAGTTCGAGGGCTGGGGCACGAGCCTGGTGTGGTTCGCCAACGCCACCGGCGACTACCCGCCCGCGATACGCGAGAAGCTCTACAAGCTCCTCTTCGGCGACGAGGGCCTCGCCCTGAACATCGCCCGCTACAACATCGGCGGCGGCAACGCCCCGGACGTCAAGGACTACCTGCGGGCCGGCGGCGCGGTCGAGGGCTGGTGGAAGGCCCCCGCGGGCACCACCCGCGAGGACGTCGACTGGTGGGACGCGGAGGACCCGGCCGACTGGAACAGACACGCCGACAAGACGCAGCGCTGGTGGGTCGACCGCATCAAGAAGGACATCACCCACTGGGAGACCTTCAGCAACTCCCCGCCCTGGTTCATGACCGAGAGCGGCTACGTCTCCGGGAACTTCGACGCGGGCAAGGACCAGCTGAAGCCGGAGTCCGTGGAGGACTTCGCCAAGTACCTGGTGGGCGCGACCGAGCGACTGGAGAAGGCGCACGGCATCAAGGTCGACACGCTCGACCCGTTCAACGAGCCGAACACCAACTACTGGGGCACCAAGCTCGGCCCGGACGGCGAGCCGACCGGCGGTCGCCAGGAGGGCGCCCACATGGGCCCCGAGCTCCAGCAGAAGGTGCTGCGCGCGCTCGCCCCGGTGCTGAAGAAGTCCAAGTCGGACGCGGAGATATCCGCGATGGACGAGACGAACCCCGGAACGTTCGCCACCAACTGGAACTCCTACCCCCAGGACGTGCGGGACCTGGTGGGGCAGATGAACGTCCACACCTACGGCACCGGCCAGCGCACCACCGTCCGCGACCTCGCCAAGGCCGCCGACAAGCCGCTGTGGATGAGCGAGGTCGAGGGCGACTGGGGCGACGGCCAGAGCTTCACGGACATGCGGCCCGGCCTCGGCCTCGCCCAGCGCATCGTCGACGACCTGCGCGAACTGGAGCCCAAGGCCTGGGTGTTCTGGCAGCCGGTCGAGGACTACGACAACATGAAGCCGGGCGGGGAGTCCGCGAAGGGCGGCAACTGGGGCGAGATCCAGCTCCCGTTCAGCTGCACCTCCAAGGACACCCTCGAAACCTGCCCCGTCCACACCAACACCAAGTTCGACACGGCCCGCAACTTCACGCACTTCATCAAGCCCGGCGACCGGCTGATCAAGACCAACGACACGTCCAGCACCGCGGCGATCTCCCGCAAGGGCGACGCGGCGACCGTCGTCCACGTCAACAGCGCCACCGAGTCCCGCGAGGTCACCCTCGACCTGTCGAAGTTCGGCCGGGTCTCCTCCCACGCCACCGTCACCCCGGTGGTGACCAGCGCCGACGGCAAGCTGGAGAAGCAGAAGGCGGTCCGGGTCTCCGGCAAGCAGGCCACGGTCACCGTGCCCGCCCAGTCGGTGACGTCCTTCCTCGTCAAGGGCGTGTCCGGTGTCGCCAAGGACGCGGCCGAGCTGCGGAAGGGCCACACCTACCGGCTGACCGGCGTCCAGAGCGGCAAGGACCTCACCATCGCCGGCAACGGCACGGGCCTGGTCATCAAGAACGCCGACACCTCCGACCCGAGCGGCCAGCAGTGGCGGGTGGAGCAGATCCGCGGCACGGACAACCGCAAGCGGTACGTGTTCACCGAGACCGCCACGAACAAGCGCCTGGCCGTCCGCGACGGCGCCCTGGTCGCCGAGCCGGACGAGGGCCGCCGCGACAAGGCCACCGAGTGGATCATGTCCACGACCGGCGACGGCACCTGGACCCTCGTCAACGCCGCCACCGGCCAGCTCCCGGACGTCGCGGGCCAGTCCACGAACGACGGCGCCTCGGTCGGCCTCTGGCAGCCCAACTCCGGTTCCAACCAGCGCTGGAAGGTCACGGACGTGACGGGCAGCTGACGCTTCGCCCCGCACGCGCCTGCCACGACGCCCCCGGCCTGCCGCACCCCCTGGTGACGGCGGGGCCGGGGGCGTCCTGCCGGGGTGTCAGCGGGTACCGGACGGGAGGGCGGGCACCGCGACGGGACGGAGCACCATGAGCGACTCCTCCCGGCGAGCCAGCATCGCGAAGGGGAACCTGTCGATCTCCAAGCAGAGATCGACATCGTCCGGGTGGTATCCGCTCCGCAGTCCAGCGGCGAGGTCCACCGCGGCACGGGAATTCCTCGCGCGGTGGAGATACGGCGCCGCCTCGACATCGTCTCCGGCCATGCACCGACCGATGTACTCGACGCAGGCCAGATCCTCCTCGGCCCGGCCTCCCTCGCCGGTGACGACGAACGTCACCGGACCGGAATCCGCGGTCCGCAGGAACCGCGCGGTCGGGCCGGCCACCACGAAGCTCGCGCACAGGACCAGCGGCGCGCTCGCGACGGCCAGCGCACCCACGGTTCCGGCCGTCGTCTTCTGCACCAGCGTGCGACCGGCGAGATCACGTGACCTGAGCAGGCCGGGTGAGTTCACAGCGTCGAATCCCGCTGCCGGAGCCCCGTCCTTCAACGCCAGCCACCCCGGGCGGCTCTCCTTCAAGGCGAGTGCCTCGCTCTCCGTCGAGGCCAGGACGATTCTCTCGACACCACGCGAGAAGGCCCAGGCAGCCACGGTGAAGGCGCGCATGACGTCGATGACGACCGCGACACGGGGGACACCGGTCAACTCCGGGATGCCTATGAAGTGATGGCCTACGAAGTGATGGTCCATCGCGCCCCTCTGCTGTCCGTGGACCACCGAGGAGATCACGCGGAAGAGGAGATCTGCTCGCGTACCCACTCAGGATCGGGGTTTGTGTGCGGCCGGCCCGCCACGACGACGGTCGGCACGGTCTCGTCGCCGTCGTTGGCCGCCCTCACCGCTGAGGCTCCTTCCGGGTCACGCCAGATGTCGACCCAGTGCAACCGGCGGGCGCTGCGGCCCAGCCGGATGCGCAGTCGCATGCAGTACGTGCAGCCCGGGCGCCAGAAGACGACCGGCCGGCCGTCGACCGCGCTGCGGCGCTGTGCCTCCAGCGCACTGATGGATCTCGGGAAGAACAGGGGCGAGTTCACGCCTGCCAGTACCAGGAACACCAGCAGGACCGCTGTGGCCGCGCCGACGTCCTCCGCGAAGATCAGCCCCGTCGCGACGGCTGAGCCGCAGAGCATCAGCAGCATCGGCAGGATCCAGGCGCGCATCATGGTGACGCAGGCTACCGATGAGTCGGCATGCCCCTCGAACCGGACCACATGACAGGCTCAGAGCCCGGAAGGCGCTGACAGCCCGAACAGCCCCGCCGCGTTGTCGTGGCACACCGCCCGCAGCCAGTCCTCCCCCAGGTCCAGCCGTTCCAGGGCGTGGAGCTGGTCCACGTACGGATAGGGGATGTTGGGGAAGTCGGAGCCGAGCAGGACCCGGTCGCCGAGTGCGGCCAGCCGGGGCAGCGCCCGACGGGGGAACGGCATGAAGCCCTCGGTGAAGTCGGTGAACGCCATCGTCGTGTCCAGCCGCACCTCCCCGTACCGCTCGGCCAGGCCGAAGAACTCCTCGTACTCGGGCATCCCCAGGTGCGCGACGACCAGCCGCAGCCGGGGGTGCCGCGCCAGCACCCGGGCGATCGGCTCGGGGCCGGTGTGCTTGCCGGGCGCGGGCCCGGAGCCGCAGTGGATCACCACGGGGATGCCGGCCTCGGCCAGCAGCCCCCACGCCGGCTGGAGCAGTTCGTCGGCGGGGTCGTACGCCCCCACCTGCACATGCGCCTTGAAGACCCGCGCACCCGCCTCGACGGCCTCCCGGACGTACGCCTCGACGCCCGGCTCGGGGTAGAGGGTCGCGGTGTGCAGACAGTCGGGGGTGCGCCGGGCGAAGTCGACCGCCCAGCCGTTCAGCCAGCGGGCCATGCCCGGCTTGTGCGGGTACAGCATCGCGGTGAAGGCCCGCACGCCGAACTCCCGCAGGACGCCCGCCCGTTCCGCCTCCGCCTTCCGGTAGGTGATCGGCCACTCCAGCCCACCGGTCAACGGCCCGAGCGCGTCGAAGTAGCCCCACACCTTGTGCAGCACCCGCTCGGGCATGAAGTGCGTGTGCACGTCGACCAGCCCCGGAAGCCCGAGCCGCCCCCAGAAGCGGCGGACCTCCGCCGTTTCCGCACCTCCCACGGACACGTGGCCGGGCGAACCGGCAGGGTCGACTGGCGCCACACGGTGATCGTCCATGCAGCCCACGATCGGCCCGGGCGAGGTGGTGGGTCCACTCCCTTGCGCGAGAGTTCGGTGAGGGATCCGTCACCCGGGCGTCCACCGTGTCCGGTTGATCGTTCGTCGTCCCGTGGCTGAGGATGCCAGGGTCGGGGATGCGCAGACGTGGGGCAGTGAAGTCGGAGGTGGCGTACGTGGGTTCGAGTGCGGGGAAGCCGGTCGGTGAGGAGATTCTGATCATCGGCGCCGGTGTGGTGGGGGCCTCGGTCGCCTATCACCTCACCCGGCTGGGGCACGACCGCGTGACGGTGCTCGACGCCCGCGACCGTGCCGTGCTCTCCGGATCGACCGGCCTGGCGCCCGGCTTCGTGGGCCAGCTCAGCGCGACGCCAGAGCTGACGGTGCTGGCCAAGGACAGCGTCACCGCCTACCGCGCGCTCTCGGACACCGCACCCGCTCCGGTCTTCTGGCAGGTCGGCTGCCTGGAGGTCGCCACCGGCCCGGCCCGCCTGGAACAGGCGCACCAGGACGTCGAGCTGGGCAGGCAGGCCGGGCTGGAGGCGCGCGTCCTCGATGCCGCCGAGACCGTCGCCCTGGCCCCCGCGCTGGTCGACCCCGACCGCGCCCTGGGCGGGGTGTTCCTGCCGTCCGACGGTGCCGCCGACCCCGCCGCCCTCACCCACGTCCTCGTGGAGGCCGCGGAGAAGGGTGGAGCGCGCTTCCACTTCGGCACGCCGGTACGGGCGCTGGAGACCGAGGCCGGCCGGGTCGTCGGCGTGCGGGCGGGCGAGGACGGCAGGCTGCTGCGGGCCGACCGGGTGGTGCTGGCGACCGGGATCTGGGGGCCGGTGCTGGCGGCGGATGCCGGGCTGCGACTGCCCATGGTGGCCGTCCAGCACCCGTACCTGTTCACCGAGGAACTGCCCGGCCTCGACGACACTCCCATCGACGCGCCGATCGTCCGCTACCCCGAGCACACCGTCTACACCCGCCGCCACGGCCGCCGTTACGGGCTGGGCAGCTACGCCCACACGCCCCTGCCGCTGACCCCGTCGGCGGCGCTCACCTCGGCGGAACTCCCCTTTTCGGAGAGCGACTTCGGTGCTGCTCTCGAAGAGGCCACCAGCCTCGTGCCGGCTTTCCGCACCGCTCCGAGGGGACGCCACCTCAACGGTGTGTTCGCCATGACCCCCGACGAACTCCCGCTGGTCGGCCCCGCCGCCGGGCTCGCCGGACTGTGGTTCGCCGAGGCGTCCTGGGTCACGCACGCCGGCGGTGTCGGCCGCCAGTTCGCGAACATGCTGCTGGAGACCGGCGACCTGCTCGTCGACCCCGACCGGCTGGCCCCCGACCGCTTCTCCTCCTGGAGCGACCAGAAGGTCCGCGACACGGCACTGGCCCACTACCAGGGCATCTACGACGCGCACTGAGCCCTGGGCCGGGCCCCGGGAAGGGCAGGCCCGTTCAGTCGATGCGGGCACACAGGTCGTCCGTCGTCCCGTGCAGGAGGCGTACGGACTTGTATCCGGTCGGGCTGATGTCCAGCGTGTAGACGCCGTCGACGAGGTAGAGGCCGCGGGGCAGACTGCCCTGGTCCTGGCCGACCCCGACGAGCACCGGCCCGAGCACGGTCCAGAGTTGCGAGCCGTCGGGCCGGTGCTCGACGACGGCCGAGCCGCTCGCGTCGGCGTCGTAGGAGGCGCCGGTCTCGGTGTTCGTGACACGGACGACCAGATCGCCCCGGTACGCGACCCGCCGCACGGAGCCGTCGGGGTAGGCGCTCAGCACGCGCCGCACCACCTCGTCGACGACCGGCTGGCCGTGGACGGGGAAGTCGCACCGCACGCCGGCGCCGACGTCCCACGGCGCGGAGGGTGCCGGTTCCCAGCCCTTCGCCGGCTGCGCGGACGCGGGCTGCGTCCCGACGAGCACCGCGGCAAGGGCCGGCGTGGCGAGAGCTGTTCGGCGCATGGTTCTCCTTGGGCACAGACGGGGGGAAGGAGGGGCGTGCGCCAGTCTCTCCCCGGCCTCTGACCAAAACCTGACCACCGACAGGCCCTAGGCTGCCGGACAGCCATGGAGTTCCAACTGCTCGGCCCGTTCGCCGCCCGCCACGAGGGGCGGCAGGTACTGCTGGGCAGCCGCCGCCAGGAGCGGTGCCTGCTGGCGGTCCTGCTGCTGCACGCGGGCCGCGCGGTCACGACGGACCGCCTCATCGACCTGCTGTGGGACGGCGAGCCGCCCGACGCCGCCCGCGCCACCGTCCACACCTACGTCGGCCGCCTGCGCGCCGCGCTCAGGCCCTACGGCGTCTCTGTCGAGACCCGGCACGACGGTTACGTCGTGGAGCAGGGCCCGCATGAGATCGACGCGCAGGAGTTCGCCGGGCTGGTGGGGCAGGCGGCCGACTCCGCCGATCCCGCGGACCGGGTCCGCCTCTACGACCAGGCCCTCGGGCTCTGGCGCGGCCCGCTGCTCGCGGACGTGGCCGTTGAACCGCTGCGCGCCCGCCTCGGCGGCAGGCTGGGCGAACTGCGCCTGTCCGCCGTGGAGCGACGAGCCGAGACCCAGCTCACCATGGGTCTGCACGACCGTGTCGTGGCGGACCTGACGCCGCTGCTGGAAGAGCACCCGACCCGTGAACGGCTGGTCGGCGCCCAGATGACCGCCCTGTACCGCGCGGGCCGCCAGGCCGACGCCCTCCGGCTGTATCGCAGCACGCGTACGACACTGGCGGCCGAACTCGGCATCGAGCCGAACAGCGAGCTCCGCACCCTGCACGAGCGCATGCTGCGCGCCGACCCCCGGCTGGACCGGCCCCCCGGGCCCGTCTACGCGGTGCGGGTCGGCGACCAGTGGCTGCCGTGGAGTACGAGCGGACACCCCGCGCTGGAGTTCTGCAACACCTACGCCGGGTGGGGCGGGGAGCCGCTGCCCGGGTCGGAGTGGCTGCGCGGCTACGCCACGCTCGCCGTGTGGGCCGGTCACCTCGACCTGATCGAGGAACGGCAGGTGACCGGGCTGCGGGAACAGGCCCTGCGGCAGCCGGCCGAGGCCGCCGCCGTCCTCGACGAGGCCCGGCGGCTCCGTACGGACCTGTACGCCTGCCTGACCGATCCGCGGGAGGGCCGGGCGTTCAAGGCGGTGGCCGGTGCGGTGGAGGACGCCGCGCGTCTCTCGGTGTTCACGCGTGGCGACGACGGTCTCGGACGCTGGCAGCCGTCGCCCGCCGCCGGACTGCGTCTGCCCGTCTGCGCGGTGGCGCGCAGCGCGGGCGAACTGCTCGCCGACACGCGGCGCTTCACCGTCCGCGGCTGTCCCAGCCGGGACTGCGGCTGGCTGTTCCTCGACGAGAGCGGGCGGCGCCGGTGGTGCAGTCTGGCGACGTGCGGCGCCAAGCGGTCGGCCGGGGGCCGGTGACAGGCCGCTGCCACACCGGCGTCCGCACGGTCGGCAGCCTTCCTACGGGACGCGGACGGGCCGGAAACGGTCCGTTGCCGCCAGCACGGCCTCAGTCGTGGCATCGCCCGACAGCCCGTGCCCCTCCTCGCCGATCAGCACGAGCTCCGCGTCCGGCCACACCTGGGCCAGCCGCCACGCCACGTCCGGAGGTCCGCTGATGTCCAACCGCCCGTGGACCAGCACGCCGGGGATGCCGGCGAGCTTCCCGGCGTCGCGCAGCAGCGCCCCGTCCTCCAGGAAGCCGGCGTGCCGCCAGTAGTGCGTGACGAGGCGGGCGAAGCGCAGCCGGAAGTGCGGGTCCTCGTAACGGGGGTCGGGCTGGTGCCCAGGGTGTGTGGACACGTGCACGTCCTCCCACCGGCACCACTCCCGCGCGGCCCGCTCCCGTACGGCCGGATCGGGGTCCGTGAGCATCCGGGCGTACGCCTCCACCAGACTGCCGTCGCGCTCCCCCTCCGGGACGGCGTCTCGGAACCGGGCCCACTCCTCGGGGAAGATCCGGCCCATGTCCCGCGTGACCCACTCCACCTCGCGGCGGGTGGTGTTGGTGACGCTGAAGAGGACCAGTTCGGATACGCGTCCCGGGTGCTGCTCGGCGTAGGCCAGCGCGAGGGTCACGCCCCAGGAGCCGCCGAGGACGAGCCATTCCGCGATGCCGAGGTGCTGCCGGAGCAGCTCGATGTCGGCGATCAGGTGCCAGGTGGTGTTGGTGGCGAGCGAGGTCCGCGGATCGGCGGCGTCGGGGGTGCTGCGCCCGCATCCGCGCTGGTCGAAGAGCACGATGCGGTACGCCGCCGGGTCGAACAGCCGACGCCAGAACGGCCCCGCCCCGGACCCGGGCCCGCCGTGGAGTACGAGCGCGGGCTTGCCCGCCGGATTCCCGCAACTCTCCCAGTACACGCGGTTGCCGTCGCCGATGTCGAGCATGCCGTGCTCGTACGGCTCGACGAGGGGGTAGACCTCGGCCATGCGCGACGCACTCTCCTCGACCCGCGACGGATATGACAGCGCTGTTAGATTATCAACGTGAACAGCGCGAGGAGTTACCCCGATCCGGTCGCAGTGGGCACGCTGCTCCGCCACGTCCTGGAGCTGCTCGACGGCGACGTGGCCAAGGTCTACGAGGAGCAGGGCCTGGCCGAGTACCGGCCCCGCTTCTCCCCGGCCGTGCGGGCACTCCTGGCCGAAGGACCGCTGTCGGTCCGTGACTTGGCCACGACCGTGGGCGTCACGCACTCTGCCGCGAGCCAGACGGCGGCGCAGATGGCCCGGGCGGGCCTGGTCACCCACGCCCCCGACCCACTGGACGCCCGCCGCCGCCTGGTCGACCTCACACCGAAGGCCCGCGCCCTGCTGCCGCGGATCGAGGCGGAGTGGGAGGCCACGGTGGCGGCGATGGCGGAGCTGGACACGGAGCTCTCGATGCCGCTGGGGGAGCTGCTGAGAGAGGTGGCGGAGGCGCTGGACCGCCGACCGTTCCGGGAGCGGGTGGCGGCGGCGTATCGGGGGCGGCAGTGACTCATGCGAGTGCCGACCGCGATGTCACGCCGATGCCTCCGCGGGGCGCCGGTGGGCGACGCGAGCCCGAGTCCAAGCCTCCCGGTACGCGTCGTACAGCCGATCGTGCGTCTCGCAGGGGAGGCCGAGGTTCGCGCCCTCATCGTCCATGACCCGGCAGGTCGGGCACGTCAGGCAGTGGTCCCCCAGACGCACGAATGCGGTCTGCCAGGGCGCCTGGACCACCCCCGCACTGACGGTCTCGTAGTGGTCGCACAGGAGGGCGAGCAGGACGCGGGCGAGCCTGCGGGCGTACATCACGCTGCCCTTGAGCCAGGCTCGACTCAGCTCGGGGGCACGAAGCTTGCCGCGTGCGCGCAACCCGGTGGCGCTCAACGTGGAGATCAGGAAGGCTGCCGCCCATGGTCTCAGTGGTGCAGAACGTGGCGATCGACTGTGCGGACGCCTACGAGCTCGCTCGGTTCTGGAGCGGTGTGACCGGGCGCCCGCTGCATCCGGAGGACGGACCGGGCGCCCGGGAGACCCAGGTGCCGCTGGCGGAGGGCCCGGTGCTGTACTTCAACCAGGTGCCCGAGGCCAAGACGGTCAAGAACCGGATCCATCTGTGTCTGCGCCCCGAGACCTCGCGCGATCAGGAGGTGGACCGGCT
The DNA here is from genome assembly GCF_009862985.1 of Streptomyces sp. SID5464. NCBI lineage: Bacteria > Bacillati > Actinomycetota > Actinomycetes > Kitasatosporales > Streptomycetaceae > Streptomyces > Streptomyces sp. SID5464. The sequence goes on from NZ_WWIQ01000022.1 coordinate 301,109, forward strand.
GCTGGGGCTCGGTGCCACCTTTGTCGCGGATCACCGCAATGCCGATGGTTCCGGCTGGGTGATCCTCGCCGATCCCGAAGGCAACGAGTTCTGCGTTCTGCGCAGTGAGTCCGACCGAGCCGCCATGAATTCCTGACGCTCACGCGCCGTACAAGGCCACCCTCGGCTCCACCGTCCCCACGGCCTGCGGATTCAGGACGGTCACCCGGTACCGCTCCTTCAGCGTCTCCCCCGCCCCCAACGTCCGCCGCGCCCCCACGAGGTCCGTGAACAGCGTCCCGGTCTGGCTGCCCAGCCGCACGGCCGCCCAGCAGCCGTGCCCCGTGCGCCGCTCCACCTTGACGTCCGACGGCGTCAGGAACGGCGCGGCATCCGGGGACGTCACGAGGAGTTGCGGTGCGACGGTCGTGGTCGTCGACGTGCTGTTGCGGTAGGTGACCGTGACCTCCTGGGGGTCGCCGGCCCGGAGGGGGCTCGCGGGCAGGGAAACGAAGTCGGTGGGTGTGGCGGGCTCCTGCGCCCGGGGAGCCGTCACGGTCACGGCCGCGGTGACCGCCGGCGTGGCCGCGAGGGCGGGGCCCGCCGTGGCCAGGCCGGTGACGGCGACCAGGGCGGCGAGGAGCGTGACTCCGGCACGACTGTTCTTCGACACGTTGGATGGTCCTTCTGGTGGGGGAGGAATTCGCTGGGGTGAAGTGGTCGGCTGACACCGGCACTTGACCAGAGTGAGCCTCAGACTACGCAGCGGAGCCCAGCAGCCGCCCGCGCCCCGCGGATCAGCCGGACGGCCGGGGCGCCCGGCGTCACGGCCGCGTACCCTCCAGCGTTCCGTAAGTGAACGGCACCGCAACTACCGCCGGGTACCGGGCAGATGACGTGGAAGGAGATCCACAGGTCCGATCCCCATTCCCTTCCCCCTCCGGGTGAGCTAGAACCTTCAAGACCCAGCCGTACCACTGGGTGCTCCACGGCACATGCGCCGCCCGAGGGGGAATCACTGCAGTGACCAAGCAAGCTCATGGACCGAGTCGGTCCGGCACCCGCGCGCACAGACGCCTCCCGCGTCTGAGGATCGCCATCGCCGCCGCCGTCACCTTCGCCGTCGCCGGAACCGCCGCCCCGGCGATGGCCGCCCAGCCCGAGGGGGGCGACGGGCAGCCGCCCGTGCCGTCCCTGTCGTGGTCCGACTGCCAGGGCGGCTTCGAGTGCGCGAACGCCGACGTGCCACTGGACTACCGCGACCCGCAGGGCAGGACCATCACCCTGGCGGTCATCCGCAAGAAGGCCCCGGACCAGGCCAGGAAGAAGGGCACGCTCTTCCTCCAGCCCGGCGGGCCCGGCAACTCCGGCGTGGACTTCGTGCGCGGCAACTACGCCGACCTGCCCGCCGCCCTGCGCGACTCCTTCGACGTCTTCGGATACGACGTACGCGGCGTCGGGCGCAGTTCACCGGTCACGTGCTGGGACGACCCGACGTACACGCGGGCCATCACCGCCGCCAAGGGCGCCCCCGGCCCGGACGCCTACGGGACCGCCGTGCGCCAGGGCGCCGCGTTCGACCAGGCCTGCCGGGACAACGCGGGCGAGTTGGCGCCGTACGTGGGCACCGGATACGTCGCCCGTGACATAGATCTGCTGCGTCAGGCCTTGGGGGAGGACCGACTGACGTACTACGGGCGGTCGTTCGGGAGCTACATCGGGACGGTCTACGCCGCGATGTTCCCCGAGCGGGTGCGCGCGCTCGTCCTCGACGGCGCGTACGACCCGGAGCACTACGCGAACCGGCCCTATGCCTACGACCGGCCCCAGTACCTGGCCCTGGACGGCGCGATGAGCCGCTTCCTCGACTGGTGCGAGGCGAACCAGGACACGTGCGGGTTCGGGGACGGCGACCCCCGGGGCGCGTTCGAGAAGCTCAAGGCCGACCTCGACGCCAACCCCGTACCGACCGCGAACGGCGGCCAGGCGAACGGCTACACCGTCGTCTACCGCCTCATGTTCAACATCAACGAGGGCAAGGTCATCTGGCCCTCCCTCGGCGAGGCCCTGCGCAAGGCCCAGCAGCGCGACACCACCTCGTTCCTGCTCCGGCCGCCGTCCCCGGCCAGCTTCGACTTCCTCAACCCGAACATCGTGGTGGAGTGCGTCGACAAGGACTACCCGCGCAGCCCGGCCCTGCTGAAGCGGCAGGTCACCACCAACGCCAGGCTGGCGCCGCTGCTCGGCCCGGCCATGGCGTACGGCCCGCCGCTCTACGACCACCAGCACGCCACCACGTGCGCCCAGTGGACCGGCGAGAAGCCCAGCCGCTACGCCGGTTCCTTCCGGGCCAAGGGCTCCGCGCCGATCCTGGTGCTCGGCACGACCGGTGACCCGGACACCCCGTACCAGGACGCGGTGGCCCTGTCCCGCAAGCTCGACAACGGCCGGCTGCTCACCTTCCAGGCCGAGGGCCACACCGCCTTCGGGCGCAGCGCCTGCGCCACGGACGCCGTCACCGGTTACCTGGTGGACCTGAAGGTCCCGGCGCGTGGCACGACCTGCGCGGACGAGACCCAGCCGCCGTCCGCCACACCGAAGGTGGCCCCGCCGGGCACGACCCTCGGCGAGCTCCGCAACGGTGTGAGCGACCGCCTGGACCGCCTCGGCTCCCTGCACTGACCGAGCACTGACCGACCGCACCACGGCACCCCGGGTGCGGGCCTCACGGGCCCGCACCCGGGGTGTGCGCGTTTCCGGTGGTTCCCGCCTCTTGACCCCCTCTCGCGCGGGCACGTAGAACTGCACTCGCAGAAACCGGTTACTACCACTTACCGCAAGGGAAGGTCCCCTCGATGAGAGCCTCTGGAGACCGGGAAGAGCCCACCGCGGACAGAACGGCCGGCCACCTCGCGCCCGCGTCCCGCCGGGTCGTGCTCAAGGGCGCGGCCGTCACAGCCGGGCTGGCCGCGACCGGGACCGCCACGACCCGGCCCGCCTACGCCGGGGACGACCGGCCGGGCCGCCACGAGAGCGTCACCGCCCGCATGGGCGGCACCTCCGTCACCCTGTCCCTGGCGGACGGCGCCCTGCGCTGGTCCGCCCGCCGCAACGGCCGGACGGTGATCGACACCTCGGCCCTGGGCCTCAGACTCGGCGACGGCACCGTCCTCGGCGCCGACGTCAGGGTGATCGGGGAGCGGTACGGCACCCACCGCACCACCTGGACGCCGGTCTACGGCCGCAATGCGACCGTCACCGACCACTACCAGGAACAGCGCTGGGACCTGGTGGACCGGGCCTCGGGCATCCGCTTCGGCGTCCAGGCCCGCGCCTACAAGACCGGCGTCGCCCTGCGCTACCTCCTCCTCGACGAGGGCACCGCCACCGTCGCCGACGAGCTGACGACGTTCGTCTTCCCCGACGGCACCACCGTCTACAGCGCCCGCGACGAGAACGCCTACGAGCCGGTCGCGCCCGGTTCCGTACCGGTCACCGGCACGGCCGGCACGGACAACGGCCCGCTCACCGACCTTCCGCTGACCGCCACCCTCACCGGCGGGCTCATCGCCTGCGTCTGCGAGTCCGCACGCGTCGACTACCCCCGGCTGATGCTCGGTTCGGTCGCCGGTGAGCCGAACACCCTCGCCGCGTTCCTGATGGAGCACACCGCCCGAGGCACCGGCCCCGTGGAGACGACCTCGACCGTCACCACGCCGTTCGCCACACCGTGGCGCGCTGTGGTGATGGGGGCCGGCCACGCCGAACTCGTCGACAACGCCGAGCTGGTGCTCAACCTCGCACCGCCGAACGCCCTCCCCGACCCCTCCTGGATCAAGCCGGGCAAGGTCTTCCGCTGCGACCTCAGCACCGCCGCGGGCCTTCAGGGCGTCGACTTCGCCGTGGCCCGGGGCCTGCAGTACATCGAGTACGACGCCGGCTGGTACGGCCCGGAGTTCACCACCCCGGACGCGACCAGGCCGATCGCCGCGATCGACCTGCCGTCGGTCATCTCGTACGCCACGAGCAAGGGCATCGGCGTCTTCCTCTACGTCAACCGGCTCGCGCTGACCGACGCGGACTTCCTCTTCGGCCTCTACAAGAGCTGGGGCGTGCGGGGCATCAAGCTCGGCTTCATCAACGACGGCACCCAGACGATGACCAACCAGATCACCGACTGGGCGAGGACGGCCGCCAAGTACCGGCTGCTGATCGACATGCACGACGACGTCCGGCCGTTCGGCTACGAGCGGACCTACCCCAACTGGATCAGCCTGGAGGGCGTGCGCGGCAACGAGCAGTTCCCGACCGCCACCCACAACGTGACCCTGCCGTTCGCGCGCAACATCGGCGGCCCGATGGACTACACGATCTGCTACGGCCAGTCCCGCGACAAGACGACCAACGCCCACCAGATGGCGATGGCGGTGGTGTACTACCAGCCCCTCAACTTCCTCTTCTGGTACGACAAGCCGTCCAAGTACGGCAACCCGGCGAGCTGGCCCGGCCTGCCGTGGTTCAACGCCGTGCCGGTGACCTGGGACGAGAGCCGCACCCTGGCCGGCGCGATCGGCGAGTACATCGCGGTCGCCCGCCGGGGCGGCTCCACCTGGTACCTGGGCGCGATGACCAACGAGTCGTCCAGGACGCTGTCCCTGCCCCTGTCCTTCCTCGGCAGCGGCACCTACACGGCTACGGTCTACGCCGACGGCACCCCGGGTTCCAGCCCGTTCAGGACCCCGGTGGTGGTCGGCACCCGGACCGTCACCGCCGCCGACACCCTCGACGCGGCCATGGCCCCGGCGGGCGGCCAGGCGGTCGTCCTGACCCCGAGCTGACCCCCCAAGGGGGGTGGGGTTTTCCCCAGGGACCGAGTCCACCGGCCGGTTGACGACAGGTTCAACCGAGTGCCTCTGTCCGGCAACTGCCCAGCTCAGCCAGGCTTTTGGGCATGAACTCATTATCTGTGCGGGTGGCGCGCTGGAGTGCGCGGCACCCCTGGCGGGCGATCGTCGGCTGGCTGGTGTTCGTGGCGCTGTGCCTGGGGGTGGGCAGTGCCGCCGGCACGAACAGTGCGAAGACGGCCGACTACCGGGTCGGCGAGGCCGGCCGCGCCGAGGCCCTGGCGGCCGAGGCGCATCTGGAGCGCAGGGCCGCCGAGCAGGTGCTGATCTCCTCCCGTTCGGGCGGTGCTCTCGACGAGGGCGCCGCCGTGGACGCCGCGGACGACCTGACCGACCGGATGCGGCGGCTGCCCGACGTGGCGTCCGTGGCCGACCCGTCGCTGTCGGAGGATCGCCGGATCCTCATGGTCGAGGTGGCGCTGAAGGGCGAGGAACGGGACGCGAAGGACAAGGTCGACGCGCTCGTGGCGCAGACCGCGGCGGTGCAGAAGAGCCACCCCGGGCTGCTGCTGGAGGAGACCGGGAGTCCCTCCGTCAGCAAGGGCGTCGACCAGCAGCGCAGCGACGACCTGGCCCTGTCCGAGGCGATCACCCTGCCGGTCACCCTGCTCACGCTGCTGGTGGTGTTCGGGTCGGTGACGATGGCCGGGGTGCCGTTGCTGCTGGCGCTGTCGTCGATCGCGGCGGCGGTCGGGCTCTCCATGGTCGTCTCGCACGTGTCGCCCGACGCCGGGGTCGGCACGAACGTCATCCTGATGATCGGCCTCGCGGTCGGCGTCGACTACACGCTCTTCTACCTCAAGCGCGAGCGGGAGGAACGGGCCCGCTCCGGCGGGCGGCTCTCCTCCGAGGCGCTGGTGGAACTGGCCGCGGCGACGTCGGGCCGGGCGGTCGTGGTCTCCGGGCTCGCGGTGGTCGCCTCCACGGCGACGCTGTACCTGGCCTCCGACGTGATCTTCTCCTCCCTCGCGACCGGCACCATCGTGGTCGTCCTGGTCTCGGTGGCCAGTTCGCTGACGGCCCTGCCCGCGCTGCTCGTCAAGCTGGGGCGGCGGGCGGAACGCCGGGAACGGCGACGGGCCGAGCGCGGAAAGCCCGTACGCCGGGTTCGGGGCGGGGCGGGCGACGGCCGGGTGTGGAGTGCTCTGCTGCGGCCCGCCGCCCGGCACCCCCTCGCGACCCTGTGCGTATCGGTCGTCGCGCTCCTCGCCCTCGTCGTCCCGCTGGCCGGACTGAAGATCACCGAGATGAGCCGGGACACACACTCCCGTGACATCCCCGCGATGCAGGTCTACGACCGGCTCAACGAGGCGTTCCCGGAGCGGCGGGTGACCCACCAGGTCGTCGTGCGCGCCGATGCCTCCCGGTCGGCAGAGGTGGCAGCCGCCCTGGGCGAGGTGGCCCGGCGTGCCGGCGCCGACCCGCTGTTCACCGAGGGCTCGCGGACACGGTCGTCCGCCGACGACCGCACCCACACCCTCGAACTGAAGGTGCCGTACCTCGGCAACTCCGACCAGGCGTACGACTCCCTGGACCGGCTCCGGGACGACTTCCTGCCCGCGACCGTCGGCCGGATCGCCGGCGCCGAGTACGGCGTGTCCGGGGACGTCGCCCGCTACGCCGACTATCCCGCCCACCAGAACGGCAAACTGCCCCTGGTGCTGGGCGCGTTGCTGCTGGTGACGTTCGCGATGACCGTGTACGCCTTCCGTTCGGTGGTGCTCGGGCTGCTCGGCGTCGCCCTGAACCTGCTGTCCGCCGCGGCGGCGCTCGGGCTGCTCGTGCTGGTCTTCCAGGGGACCTGGGCCGAAGGCCTGCTGGACTTCCGGTCCACGGGGTCGATCGGGTCGCGCGTGCCGCTGTTCCTCTTCGTCATCCTCTTCGGGCTGTCGATGGACTACCAGGTGTTCGTGGTGAGCCGCATCAGGGAGGCGGCGCTCGCGGGCGTGCCCACGCGGCAGGCCGTGCTGGACGGGATCCGCTCCTCGGCGAGCGTGGTGACCAGCGCGGCGGTGGTGATGACGACCGTGTTCGCCAGCTTCGTCTTCCTGCACATCATCGAGATGAAGCAGATCGGCTTCGTCCTGGCGGCGGCCGTGCTGATCGACGCGTTCGTGGTCCGGGTCATGGTGCTGCCGGCGGCGATGCTGCTGCTGGGCGAGGCGAGCTGGTGGCCCTCGCGCCCGGGGCGCCGGGCGACGGCCGCCCCGGAGAAAGGGTCGCCCTCCCGCCCCGCGGTCGACGTACGTTGAACGGCATGACCGCTCTCGCCGGGTCCACCCCCGACGCCTTCTGGGCCACGTCGCTGCGCCGTTGGAACACGGTGTGCTGGCTGCTGTTCGCCGTGATGGCCGTCGGGCTGGTCGCCATGGACCGGCCCGGCCAGAGCAAGTACGCGGCGCTGGCGCTGCTGGGCGGGGTCGTGCTGTCGTACGCGGTCCTGGACCGCTTCCCGGCCAATCCCGTCGTACGGCCGCACGGCTATCTGTCGGTGCTGGTGGTCGCGTTGGGCGGGCTGGCGTACCTGCGGGGCAACTACGCGGCGCTGTTCATGGTGACGCTGCCGCACTACTGGCTGTTCGGGCGGACGCCGAGGGCCTCGATGGCGTTCCTGGGGCTCGCCGCGGCCGCCACCGCGGCCGCGAGCGTGCTGCGGCAGGGCTGGTCGGTGGAGTTCTTCACCGAGACGCTCGTGTCCACGGTGCTCGTCGTCGCCGTGGGGGCGCTGATCGGGCTGTGGGCCCATTCGGTGGTCGGGCAGAGCGCCGAGCGGGCTCGGCTGATCACCGAACTGGAGCAGACCCAGGCCGAGTTGTCCGAGGCACACCAGCGGCAGGGCGCGGCGGACGAGCGGGAGCGGATGGCCCGGGAGATCCACGACACCCTCGCGCAGGGCTTCGCCTCGATCATCGTGCTGGCCGAGGCGGCCCGGGCGGGGCTCGACCGCGAACCGGCGCGCAGTGCCCAGCAGTTGCGGTCGATCGAGTCGACGGCCCGGGAGAACCTCGCCGAGGCCCGGGAACTGGTCGGCTCGCCCCGGCGACCCGGCCAGACGGCCGCCGGTTCGGTGGCGCAGACCCTGCGCCGGACCCTGGACCGTTTCGCGGAGGACACCGGCCTCACCGTCGAGGCCGACCTGGCGGACCTGGAGTGCGACCAGCAGACCCGGATCGCGCTGCTGCGCTGCACCCAGGAGTCCCTGGCCAACGTGCGCAAGCACGCCCGCGCCTCCACGGTGGGCGTGGTCCTGGCCTCGCAGCCGTACGGGGTGGAGCTCGAAATCACCGACGACGGGACCGGGTTCGTGGTGGAGTCGTCGTCGGGCTTCGGCCTGGACGGCATGCGCAAACGGCTGGCGGAGCTGGGCGGGAGGCTGACGGTGACGAGTTCGGTGGGCGACGGGACGCGGGTGCTGGCGCTGATACCGCTGACCGCCTCGGAGAGCGGGGCGACGGCATGACCGGCGGCCCCCTGCGCATCATCGTCGTGGACGACCACACCGTCATGCGGGCCGGAGTGGTGGCCCTCCTCGCCTCCGAGGCCGGCATCGAGATCGTCGGCGAGGCGGGCGACGGCCGCGCGGCCCTCGGCCTCGTCGAACGCCACGAGCCCGATGTCGCCCTGGTCGACCTGCGGATGCCGGTGCTGGACGGAGTGGCGACCACGACCGAGATCGTGACGCGCTTCCCCCGCACCCGGGTCCTGATCCTGACGACGTACGACACGGACGCCGAGATCGAGCGCGCGGTGGAGGCCGGGGCGATCGGCTACCTCCTCAAGGACACCACCCGTGAGCAACTGGCCGACGCGATCCACGCGGCGGCGCGCGGGGAGACGGTGCTCGCGCCCCGGGTCGCCGAGCGGCTGGTCGCCCGCATGCGCCAGCCCGCCCAGATCCCGCTCACCGCCCGGGAGGCGGATGTCCTGAACGCGGTCGCGGACGGCCTCACCAACGCCGAGATCGGCCGCCGTCTCGTCATCGCCGAGGCCACGGTGAAGACGCACCTGCTCCGCCTGTTCGCCAAGCTCGACGTCAACGACCGCACCAGGGCGGTGGTGGTGGCGATGGAACGGGGGCTGTTGCGGAGGCCTTGAGCCGTTCAGCCGTTCAGCCGTCATGTTCCGATGTCCACCCACACGTGCCCAGGCCGGGGGTGAGTCCGGGACGTACTCGGGGTTGTTCTCGTCGTAGGCGTAACCGTGGGAGCGGCGTGGGAACAGGCCGATCACCGTGCGGCACGGGGGGACGGAACCGCCGGCTGGGCCGGGGATGCGGGTGGCGGCGGTCGGCGTCCTCCGCGTGGGACGCGTACCACAGGGCGAGGCCGATCCGCTGACCGGCGTCCGCCCAGGCCGGCGGCGTCCGCACCACGAGGTGCAGCGGGCTCACGCCGTCCCGCCCGGCCGCGTCGTACCGGGCCAGGGTGACGGTCAGCCCGGGCCGCAGCAGCCCGTCGGGCGCGATCCTCGGCATGTGCCAGCGCAGCAGATCGGGTGCCAGGTCACGGAGGTCGGCGCGGAGCCGGGCGGCGGGTTCCCGGCCGTGGGCCCGGGCCACGGCACGCGGCTGGAGGTCGACGTCGACGGGACCCGCAATCTGTCAACAGAGTGAGTCGTCATCGCGACGGATGCCAGCGGCCCGCACTCCCTGGCGCAGCCGATTGGCGCCGGGGCTCAGACGACATGCGACTCCGGCCGCATCCGTGCCCCACCCCGGAAGCGGTCCGCGGCGAGCGGGCCGACGTCGACGCAGGGCGTGCGCTCCAGGTACAGGTCGCGGACGATCTCCCCCACCGCCGGGGCCTGGAGGAAGCCGTGACCGGAGAACCCGGTAGCGTAGAGGAAGTTCACGACCTCTCCGGACCGGCCGATGAGCGCGTTGTGGTCGGGGGTGACCTCGTAGAGCCCGGCCCAGCCGCCCGCCGTCCCCAGGTCGGCGAGGGCGGGTGCGCGACGGCGTACGACCTCGCGGAACAGCTCCAGCCACTCCGGGGTCCAGGTGGTGTCGAAGCCGTCCGGCTGGGCGGGGTCGGCCAGGCCGAACAGGAGGCCGTCGTCGCTGTTGTGGAAGTAGGCCGAGGACGTGAAGTCGATGGTGAAGGGGATGCGCGGGGCGGGGGGCGTGAGCGGGACGGTGAAGGCCAGTTGGCGCCGCACCGGCCGCACGGGCAGCGGGACGCCGGCCATCTCGCCGATCCGCGCCGACCAGGCGCCGGCGGCGCAGATCACCGTGGCGCAGTCGATCCGCCCGCGGTCGGTGTGGACGGCCGTGATCCGGTCGCCGGCGGTGTCGAGGCCGGTGACGGTGGTGTGCGTCGCGAGGACGGTTCCGGCCCGGGCCGCCGCCCGCGCGTAGCCCTGCACGACCAGTCCGGGCCGGGCGTGGCCGTCGGTGGGCGAGTGGGCGGCGGCCACCAGTCCGTCGGTGCTGACGTAGGGACACAGGCCGCGGGCCTCCTCGGGGGTGATCATGCGGCTGGGCACGCCGAGGGAGTTCTGTATCCGCACACCGGCCTCGAACTCCGTGGCCTGCCGCTCCGTGTCGAGCAGGAAGAGATAGCCGACGGTGTCGAGCCGGATGTCGGCACCGGGCCGGTCCGGGAAGTCGCGGAAGGCGCGCAGACTCCGGCTGCCCAGTTCGATGTTGAGCGGGTCGGCGAAGTGCGCCCGTACGCCGCCGATCGGTTTGCCCGAGCTGCCGCAGCCCAGGTCACCGCGTTCCACGACGACGATGTTCCGCACCCCGGCCTCGGCCAGGTGGAAGGCGATGCCGGTGCCCATCACACCACCGCCGATGATCACGACGTCGGCGGTCGCGGGAACGGTGGGGAAGACGGGTGAGGAGGTCAACGGGCCGTCCCTTCACGGGTTCCGTGGGTGTGCCTGCATCCACAGCACGAGATGCCGGGCGGTGACCCACCGGACTTTGCCATCTCTTTACAACCCGCCCCTTTGCCGCCTCGTCTCTCCGCTCGACCCGTCACGCACCCCGCCGTTCACCGGGCGGGACCGACGAAGGAGAGCGTTCCCATGCGCCGAACCGTCCTCACCGCCCTCGCCCTCGCGGGCACCGCCGTGCTCCTGGGCACCGGGCCCGCGTTCGCGGTCGGGGTGACGACCCCGAGCCCGGTCCCGACGGCCGCCGCGCCCACCCCCCGGCCGGCGGAGAGCGCCGAACCGACGGCCGCCCCTGCCGAACCGACCCGCGCCCCGGCCACCACCCGACCGGCCCCGAGCGCCGAACCGACCCGGGCACCGGCCGGCGACCAGGTCTCCGTCGTACCGAGCGGCGCACCCGACACCGGCGTCACGGAGGCGTCCTCGGCCTCCGACTCCGGCGTCGGCGGTACGGCGGTCGGCGCGGGGGCCGCCGCGGTGCTCACCGTGGGCGGCGGGACGCTCCTCGTCGTACGGCGTCGCCGGGCGACCCGGGCATGACCACGTTCTCCAGGCGCGCGTTCACCACGGCGGCGCTGGCGTCCCTGCTCACCGCCTGCGGTGGCCACGGGGCGAAGCGGACGACGCCGGACCCCGGGGCCACCGCGCCACGGCCGCGGCCTCCGTCCCGGACGGTCCCGGCCGAGGCGTCGCGCCCCCTGGCCCGTTCGGTCCCGGTCCGGCTGCTGGTCCCGGCCATCGGTGTCGACACCCCGGTGATCGGGCTCGGCCTGGCCCCGGACGGCACGGTGCGGGTGCCGCCGGTGACCGCCGACGACCGGGCGGGCTGGTACCGGCACTCGCCGACACCGGGCCGGACCGGCCCATCGGTGATCCTCGGGCATGTCACGGTCGGCAGGTACGGCGACGGCGTCTTCCGTCACCTCGCCGAGTTGCACCGCGGCGACCGGATCGTGGCGCGCCTGGAGAACGGCACCGCGGCGGAGTTCGCCGTCACGGCCGTACGGACCGTCCCCAGAACCCGCTTCCCGGTGAAGGACGTCTACGGGAACGTGGACCGCCCGGAGCTGCGGCTGATCACGTGCGGCGGGGCGCGTACCGGCGACGGATACGCGGACATCGTGATCGTGTTCGCCGCGCTGAGCGGCGCCGAGTCCCCCACCCCTGGAGAGCGTTGAAACGGTCCCGCGAGAAGGCCGCGTCCGAGCTGTTCGCCGCCCTCTACCCGCGCCTGGCCGGCTGGTGCCGCCGGCTCGTCGACGACGACGAGACGGCGCACGAGATCGCCTCGGAGGCGTTCACCCGGCTCTGGGCCCGCTGGACGTCCGTGGCGGAACCCCGCGGTTTCCTCTACGTCACCGCGGCCAACCTCGTCCGGGACCACTGGCGCAAACTGGAGCGCGAGCGCCGGGCCATGCACCGCGTCACCTCGGAAGCCGCCGTACGGGCCCACCCCGAGCAGGCCGATCCGTCGGTGCGCCTGCTCGTGCAGTCGCTCCCGGAACGACTCCGCGTCCCGATCCTCCTCCACTACTACGCTGACATGCCGATCCGGGAGGTGTCCGTGCTGACCGGGCGCAAGGAAGGAACCGTCAAGGCCGACCTGCACGCGGCCCGGGAACTGCTCCGCGTCCACCTGAGGAGAAGCCTTGACCACACGCCTTGACGACGATCCGGACGACCGGGAGTCCGGCCCCGACGACCCGCTCACCGTGATCCTGCGGCCCTCCTCCCCCGACTACCTGGGCGCGCCCCCCGGCCAGTACGAGGCGATCCGCCGCAAGGCGACCCGCCGGCGCGTGCTGCGCGCCGCGGCCGGGGCCGGCCTGTGCTGCGCGGCGGCGGCCCTCATCGCCCTCCCCCTGCGCTCCACGGCCCCGGAGCCCTCCCGCCCCCCGACGGTCCCGATGGCCCCGCCCCCCGCGAGCACGGCACCGGCTCCCTCACCCCCGGCGCCTTCGTCGACGCCTTCGCCCTCGCCTTCATCGGCCTCTCCGTCCGAGGTCCCGGCCCCGGCCACGACCCGCCCCGGCACGGACACCCCGGGCGACGCCGCCCGCCCGACGACCGCGCCCCGCACCCCGTCGGCGGCTCCGACCCCGGCCCGGCCGGTCCCGTCGGCCACCCGCCCGGACACGGATCAGCGGTCGGCCACCGGAAGCCGGTAGCCCTCGTCGAGGGCGTCGAGCACGAGCAGCCCGGCGGGCCGGGTGTGCCGACGGCCGCTGGTCAGGTCGTCTCAGGCTGCCCGGCGTCGGGCCCCTGCCGTCGCACCCGCGCCGCCACCTCGCTCTGCTCGGTCTCCCACCAGGGCCGCACCAGTTCGGGAGCCGGACCGCCCTCGGACGCCGGGGCAGCCGGGGCGAGTTCGACGTCCAGGCGGCGATCCAGCGCCGCCGACTGGGCGCGCTCCGCGCGGGCCCACTGGGCGAGGACGGCCAGCAGGAAGGGCAGGGCGGTCAGTTCGGCGATGCCGAGCATGGCGCCGCCGCCGATCTGCTGGTCGTGGTGGACGTCGGGCGACCAGGGCGGCGCGTGGTGCAGGTACCAGGCGCCCGCGATCAGGGTGCCGTGCGTCATGACGACCAGCCCGGGGACGGCGTCGACGATGCCGTCCAGGAAGACCAGGGCCGCTCGGACGGGGTGGGTGCACCAGGCGGGCAGGGTCTGTTCGCGGGTGAGCACCGGCAGTACGAACAGGCAGCCGGCCGCCAGCAGGTGCAAGTACATCAGCTCGTGCAGCCAGCCGACGCGCAGCGCGGTGGCGAAGTACGGGGTGAAGTAGACGGTCAGTTCCGTGGCCAGCACCAGGACCGTGCTAGCGAGGGGGAACGTCAGCGTCCTGACCAGCCGGCCGGTCATGACCCGCCGTACCCGGCCCGCACCGCCCTCCGGCAGCGCCTCGACCGCGAGCCGCAGCGGGTCGCCGAGGGCGAGACCCAGCGGCGCGAGCAGATCGAGGGCGACGTTCTGCACGGCGGCGGGCCAGAACAGTTCATGGTCGTAGACGGCCAGCCCGGACATCGTGGCCACGACGATCGCGCCCAGCCCCAGCACGACGAACGCGGCGAGGCGCGCGAGCGGCCAGCAGCCGCCCCCGCCGCGGACGCGCGCGACACCCCAGCCGTAGAGCCCGCCCAGGACGACGACGAGCAGCAGCGCGGGGACGTCCAGCCGCCAGGAGCCCAGCAGCCGCCCGGCGGTCAGCTCCGGCAGGTACACAGCCGACAGTTCGTTCACCGGGCGCACGGTAGCCGTCGAAGTTAAGGAGACGGGCAACTGATCGTTCACGAGTATGAATGAGAATCATGCACTCGTCTATTGACGCGTCCACAGCAACGCTCCTACGTTCCCAGAAAGCGCTTGCTCCAGCCAGTCCCATGCGTCCGATCCAACGTCTGGAGACGAACGATGCACCTGAGACCAGTGATCGCGTCCGTCGGCCTCCTGGCCGGCAGCCTCGTCGCGCTGTCCGGGAACACGGCACAGGCGGCGACCACCCGCTACGAGGCCGAGACCTCGCCGGCGGTCTGCGCCGGCACCATCGACTCGAACTGGGCCGGATACTCCGGCAGCGGGTTCTGCAACGGCGACAACGGCACCGGCGGCTACGCCCAGTTCACCGTGACCGCGTCCGCCGCCGGGACGGCGACCCTGAAGGTCCGCTTCGCCAACGGCACGACCTCCGCACGCGCCGCGAACATCGTGGTCAACGGCACGACGGCCACCACGGCGTCCTTCGAGGGCACCGGCGCCTGGAACACCTGGGCGACCAAGACGCTCACCGTGCCGCTGCGGTCGGGCAGCAACACCGTCCGGCTCACCCCGACCACCTCCGCCGGGCTGCCCAACATCGACTACGTCGACGCCGAGACGGGCGGCGGCGAACCGCAGCCCACGGGCCCGGTCCTGTACGTGTCGCCCAGCGGCACGGACAGCGCGACCGGTACGGAGTCGAACCCGACGACCCTCACCTCGGCGATCAGCCGCATCTCCGCCGGCGGCACGATCTACCTGCGCGGCGGGACGTACCGCTACTCCCAGACCGTCACCATCCCGGCGGGCCGGAACGGCACGTCCGGCGACCGCACGGAACTGTTCGCCTACCCGGGCGAGACCCCCGTGCTGAACTTCTCCGCCCAGAGCGAGGACCCTGCCAACCGCGGCCTCGCCGTCAACGCCTCGTACTGGCACGTCAAGGGCATCGTCGTCGAACGGGCCGGTGACAACGGCATCTTCCTCAGCGGCAGCAACAACGTCATCGAGCGCACGGTGACCCGCTTCAACCGCGACTCGGGGCTCCAGCTCTCGCGGGCGCTCTCCAGCACACCCAAGGACCAGTGGCCGTCCGACAACCTGATCCTGAGCGCGGAATCGCACGACAACGTCGACTCCGACGGCGAGGACGCCGACGGCTTCGCCCCGAAGCTCACCGTCGGGCCCGGCAACGTCTTCCGCTACACCGTGGCCCACAACAACATCGACGACGGCTACGACCTCTACACCAAGACGGACACCGGCCCCATCGGCGCGGTGACCATCGAGGACTCCCTCGCCTACGACAACGGCACCCTCAGCGACGGCTCCCAGGCCGGCAACGGCGACCGCAACGGCTACAAGCTCGGCGGCGACGACATCGGCGTCAACCACGTCGTCCGGCGCAGCATCGCCTACCAGAACGGCAAACACGGCTTCACCTACAACAGCAACACCGGCGCGATGCAGATCTCGGACAACCTGAGCATCGGCAACGAGCAGCGCAACTTCAACTTCGACTCGGGCAGCAGGTCGGTGTTCCGGAACAACACCTCGTGCGACAGCGGGTCGAACGACCGGATCATCGGCGACTCCGACAGCTCGAACCAGTTCTGGTCCGGCTCGAACGGCTCCCGCTGCTCCTCCTACACCGGTGCCCTGCGCTGGTCCTTCGCCTCGGACGGGCGGCTCGTCGTGACGTTCGGCGGCAGTCGGTAGCCTGGCCGTATGGCATGCACCGGCATTCCGCACTGCTTCCTCTGACACCGCGGTGAGGACGGCGACGTGACGCGATCACGTCGCCGTCCTCGGCGTGCCCGCCGTCCGCGGGCGCCGACGACTCGCCGTTCACCGCCTGCATCCGGCTCAGCGCCGCGCTCCGTCCCGCTGAGCCGTCGAGGAGCATTCATGCCGACCACTCATCCGGGACCCGGCCGACGCCGCCCGTCCGACCGCCTGCTGACCGTCCTGACCTGCCCCCTGTGCCCGTCGGGCCTGGAGCGTGCCGACGGTGCGCTGCGGTGCGCGGGCCGGCACACCTTCGACATCGCCCGCCACGGCTACGTCAGTCTGCTGACCGGCCACCGGCGGGCCGCGAGCGCCGACTCCGCCGCCATGGTCAGGTGCCGCGCCTCGTTCCTCCGGGCCGGGCACTACGACCCGCTCGCCCGTGCCCTCGCGAGGCTCGCCACCGAACTCGCCCCGCCCGACGCCGTCGTACTGGACGCCGGGGCGGGCACCGGTCACTACCTCGCGTCGGTCCTGGACGCGCTGCCCGGGGCCATGGGGCTCGGGCTGGACAGCTCCGCGCACGCCCTGCGCGCCGCGGCCCGGGCCCACGCCCGGGGTGAGGCCGCCGGCTGGGACGTCTGGCAGCCGTGGCCCGTCCGGTCCGGCTCCGCGCACCTCGTGCTCAACGTCTTCGCGCGCCCCGCAACGGGCCGGAGTTCCACCGCGTCCTGCGGCCCGACGGCGCCCTGCTCGTCGTCACGCCCAGCGGCCGGCATCTGCACGAACTGCGCGGCTCCGTGGGGCTGCTGGCGGTCGACCCCAGGAAGGAGGAGCGCCTGCGCCGGACGTTGGCGGACCGCTTTAGGCACGAGCGGGCCGAGTCGCTGGACTACACCATGAGCCTCGCCGCCGAGGACGTCGCCGGACTGGTGGCCATGAGCCCGGCCGCGCATCACGTCGATGACGCGGAACTGCGCCGCAGGGTGGCGGACTTGGCGGCGCCGGCGCGGGTGACCGCCTCGTTCGTGGCCTCGGTGTACCGTCCTCGGGGGCGTCAGGGGGCGTAGGGGGGCGTTGGGGGGCAGCCGAGCGCAGGGTCAGGCGCCGGGACGGGCCACCTCGTCCATGCGCTGCTGCTGTGCCGTGGTGAGCGTGCGGATCATGAGGGCGGCGGTCCCGGCCGCCGCCACGATCACCGCGTCGGCGGCGAGCAGGGGCAGGGCGTCGGTGTAGGCGCGGGCGATGACCTCGTCCGTGGAGTCGGCGTAGACGAGGCCCACCCCGCCGACCAGACCGGCCAGCCACAGTCCCCACCACCAGTTCACGACGGCCGGCAGCCGCCGGTCGGGGAAGACGGACCGGTGGGCGTCCGCGATGATGCCCCGGGGTATCCACAGGTTCACGACGGGGACGATCCAGCCCAGGAAGAGCCAGAGATCCGTGTACCGCGGTTCCGCGCCCGAGAGGGCACGGGCGTTGTCGCGGACGCGGTCCAGCCAGGACAGGAACACGAGCGCGCCGACCACCGTCACGGCGCCGCCCACGGAGCTGACCAGGTGGTACGAGTCCTCCAGGGCGGTCAGCGGGCGGTGCACGCCGCCACCCTGGTCCGGCGGGCCGGAGGCCGGCTGCCCGGTCATGGCGAGCCGGACGTGCCAGACCGCCCGGACCGCCCAGGCCAGCGCCGCGAGGCCGAGCGCGGCGACGGCCCAGTGGGCCGCGCCGCGGACCGGGCGCAGGGCGGGGGCCCTGCCGGTTGCGGGGTTTTCCTGTTCGCTCACCGGGTCATCCTGCCGTACCGCTCACCCGTTCGTGTTCCCGAGTCCCACGGCCCGGCCCCGCTCGTCCCACCGCACCTGGAGGACGTGGTCGACGGCGTCCCGGTCGAGGGGGCCGTACACGTGCGGGAACAGGGTGCCCTCGCCGACCCCGGGCGGCGGGGCGGGGGCCGCCGCCTCCCACTCCACCCGCGCGGTGAGGCGGGTCTCGTCGAGGGCGAGCACCAGCAGGGGCCGGGGCACGTCCCGGTAGAAGGCGTTGACGACGGCGAGCGTGGTCGGCTCGTCCGGTGAGCAGTGCACGAAGCCCTCCTCGGCGAGGGAGGCGGGTGCGTACGGCCCGTCGGGAGCGGCCTGCCAGTCGGTGAGCGGTACGGAGTGGTAGATCATGGCCCCGTTATAGGCCACCGGGGGCCCGGGGGCGCCAGGGCCCTCCAGAGTCCCAGGGCGGTGACGGTCCGTGCGGTGGCTTCGGCGATCAGGGCGTCCGAGGGCTCGGCGTCGTAGCCGGGCCGGTCGGTCATGACGGCCAGGACGAGCGGTGCGGTGCGGGGCGGACGGACGATCGCGATGTCGTTGGCCCTGCCGTAGTTGCCCGTGCCCGTCTTGTCGGCCACCCGCCAGCCCTTGGGGAGCCCGGCCCGGACGCGCCGGGCGCCGACCGCCGTGGCGTTGTGCGAGAGCCAGTCCGTCAGCAGGCCGCGTTCACCGGCGGGCAGGGCCGTGCCCAGGAGCAGCTTTCGGAAGTCGGTGGCGACGGCGCGGGGTGTGGTGGTGTCGCTGGGGTCCTTGGGCCGTACGTCGTGCAGTTCGGGTTCGTAGTGGTCCATGCGGCTGACGGTGTCGCCCAGTCCGCGCAGATAGGCGGTGAGCTTCGCCGGGCCGCCGAGGTCGCGCATGAGCAGGTTGCCGGCCGTGCCGTCGCTGTAGCGGACGGCGGCGTCGCAGAGTTGGCGCAGCGTCATGCCGGTCGCGACGTGCTGGGCGGTGATCGGCGTGGTGGACCTGAGGTCGGCCCGCGTGTAGGTGACGCGCCGGTCCAGGCCGGCGAGGGAGCGGTGGTGCAGGACCGCCGCCGCGGCCAGGGCCTTGAAGACCGAGCAGAACGCGAAGCGCTCGTCGGCGCGGTGGACCGCCGTGGCGCCGGTGCCGGTCGCGAGGGCGTAGACGCCGACGCGGGCGCCGTACTCGCGCTCCAGGTCCGCCAGGCGCGGGCGGTGGACGGGTGGGGCGGGGGTGCGGCGGCTCTGGTCCGGGGTGGGCCGGGTGGTCGTGGCGGCCCGGTCCGCGCGGTCGGTGTCCCGGCCGGCCGTGCCGCAGCCGGCCAGGGGAACCGACGCCGCGGCGGCCAGGAAGGCGCGGCGGGATGAGGCGGGCCCGTCGACGGGCATGCGTGGTGCTCCTTTCACTCGATCACCGGGATCACTGGGAGGCTCCCTGCACCGACCTGGGATTTCCCGCTCACTCGGATGCGGCGGGGGCGGCGGCCAGCAGTGCGCGGACGACCGGCCCGGCGGAGCCGCCGCCGGTGACCCCCTCCTCGACGACGCAGGCGACGGCGACGTCGCCGCGGTGCGCGACGAGCCAGCCGTTGTTGTCCTGGTCGTCGGAGACCTCGGCCGTGCCGGTCTTGGCGCCGATCTCACCGGGCAGGTCGGACAGGACGCGCGCGGTGCCGTCGGTGACGGTGGCGCGCAGCATCTCGCGCAGCTGGGCGACGACGCCCCGCGGCAGCGGGGTCGTGCTGGTCGTGTCCTCGTTCCCCGCGGTGAGCGAGGGCTGGTGGAAGGTGCCGGAGACGGCCGTCGCGGTGACGGACGCCATGATCAGCGGGTTGGCCTGTACCCGGCCCTGCCCGATCATCGAGGCGGCCTTCTCCGTCTCGTCCTTCGGCACCGGCACCGCCCCGTCGTACGAGGGCGCCCCGACGTGCCATTCCTGGCCCACCCCGAAGTACGTACGGGCCACCTCGCCCAGCTCCCCGTCGTCGAGGCGGTCGCGCAGGCTGATGAACGCGGTGTTGCACGACTCGGTGAAGTCCTTGCGGAAGGTGGCGCCCGGGTGCTCGGACAGCTCCACGTTCTGGAACCGCTTCCCCACCGTGAGGTACTTGGGGCAGTCCACCACGTCGTCCGGCGCGACGGCGTCCTTGAGCAGCAGGGCGCTGCTGGTGACGATCTTCCAGGTGGAGCCGGGCGCGTAGGTGCCGGACAGCGCGCGGTTGAAGCCGGAGGACGGGGAGTTGGCCACGGCCAGGATCTCGCCGTCGTCGATGCGCAGGGCGACGAGCGCGGCGTTCTTGCCGTCGGCGTGGGCGGCCAGGGCCTTCTCGGCGGCGGCCTGCCAGCCGGCGTCGAGGGTCGTGCGGACCGGGCCGTCGTCCCGGACCGTCCGTGCGCCGAACCTGGCCTCCGTGCGCTCGATCGTCCCGGTGGTCCGGTCGACGAGGTGGATCGCGCCGCGCGGGCCGGTGCCCTCGCCGCCCCCGCCGAGCTGGGCCATGACCGGCCCCAGGGAGGGGAACTCCGCACCCGTCAGGGCCGTGCCCTCCCGGTCGGTGACCTCGGGGGGTTCGGTCTCCTCGCGTTCGAGGCGGAACTTCTCGGTGTCGCTCAGGCGCGGGTGGACGACGGACAGCGTCCAGTCCACCTTCCAGCTGCCGTCGCTCTGCTCGCGCAGCGGCAGCTTCGACTCGTAGGTCCAGGTGCCCAGGCCCTCGACGGGCATCCGGGCGGTGAACGGGACGGTGACCGTGCCGTCCTCGGCCTCGGCCGCCGCCTTGGCCGTGAGCTTCGGTCCACTGATGTCGAGGCCGGCGGTGAAGCTGTCCAGCACCCGCTGTGCCGTGCCGGGACTGGTCGTACGGCCGGCCGCGCTCGGCAGCCGGCCGGCGGCCCAGTCGGCGAGGAAGGCGCGGGCCTGTCGCGCGGCCGCGGGATCGGGCCCGGTGTCCCGCTCGAACGGGCCGAGACCGGCCGCGTACGCCCCGCCGGCGGCGACGGCCAGCACCACCGCACCCGCGGCGACGGCCCGCACGGCCGTCCGGCGCGGTCTGCGGCCCCCGGTGATGACGCTGGAGTGGTCGTAGTGATCCATGCGCCGAGAACAGCAGCGGACCGGGCACCTTGTCCAAGACCTGTATCGATCTCAGATCAAGACCAAACGAATATGCTTCCTGCTCGTGGACCTGGTGCGGCACTTGGAGTGCTTCGTGGCTGTTGCAGAAGAGTCACACTTCGGCCGTGCCGCGGCTCGTCTCGGCATGGCCCAGCCGCCGCTCTCGCAGCGCATCCAGCGCCTGGAGCGGCACCTGGGCGTCCGGCTCTTCGAACGCACCAGTCGGCAGGTGGCCCTCACCGAGCCCGGGGCGCTGCTGCTGGCGGAGGCCCGGGAGGTGCTCGCCCGCTCCGAGGCGTTCATGGCCACCGCGCGCCGCATCCGGGACGGCGAGACCGGCCTGCTGCGTGCCGCGCTGCCGCCGGACCTCTCCGGGGAGACCGTCGCCGCTCTGCTGGCGGGCTTCACCGGCGCGGGCACGAGCGGCCTGGAGCTGGAGCTGCACGAGCTGTCCACCGCCCAGCAACTGGAGCGGTTCGCCGCGCACGAACTGGACGTCGGGCTCATCCACCACCCCTGCGACGTCTCCGGGCTGGAGCTGGGCCCGGTGCTGCGGCGCGAGCTGGGCGTGCTGCTGCCCCACGGCGCGGCGGCGGCCCGGCTCGACGAGGTACCGCTCGCCTCCCTCACCGGCCACGACCTGATCCTCTTCCCCCGCGCGGGCGCCCCCGCCGTCTACGACGACCTCCTGACCACCTGCGCCCGCAACGGCTACACCCCGCCCGCCGTACGCCACGCCCAGGGCACCAGCTTCGTCCGCGGACTGGTGCTGTCGACGGAGGCGGTGGCGTTCAGCCCGCGGGACACGCACGGGCACGCGAAAGAGAACGCGGACCCGGAAGGGAGCGTCGTATGGCGGCCCCTCACCGGCACACCGCTGGCCCTGCGGCACTCCGTGGCCTGGCCCGCGGGGCGCGGGGACGCCGCCGTGTCCGCCTTCGCCGGGGCCGCCACGCAGGCGCTGCGCAGCACCGCCGGTGCGACCCCCGACCTGCCTTCCCGACCGCTGCACCTGCGCCCGGCATCGGAGTACTGGCTGTGACCGACGCCCTCGCCCGCATCCACGCGGCCTTCGCCGACGCCGGGGTCACCGGCCGGCTGCACGCCGTCGACATCGACAGCGGCGCGCAGCTCGACGCCGGGGCGGACCAGCCCGTCTGCACCGCCAGCGTCCACAAGCTCTGTCTGCTCGTCACGCTCCACGAGCAGGCCGCGGCGGGGCTCCTGGACCTCACCGAGCAGGTCGAGTGCCCGCCGGACGGCCGCACCGCCGGGCCGACGGGGATCGCCGCCATGCTCGACGGCGCCCGTCTGTCGCTGCGCGACCTCGCCTACCTGATGATGTCGGTCAGCGACAACGCCGCCGCCGACCTGCTGCTGGCCCGCGTCGGTCTCGACGCCGTCAACCGCACCACGGCCCGCCTCGGCCTCACCCGCACGTACGCCGTCCACACCTTCGGCGAACTCCTCGCCACCATCAAGGAGGACGCCGGCCCCGGCGGCGCGCGGTCGCTGGCCGATCCGCACGTCGTCGCCCGGCTGCGGGCGCTCGACCCGGCCCGCACCAACCACAGCACCCCGCGCGACATGACGCGTCTGCTCGCCGCCGTCTGGCGCGACGAGGCGTGCACGCCCGAGCACGGCGCGGCCATCCGCCGGATCCTCGGGCTCCAGGTGTGGCCGCACCGGCTGGCGTCCGGCTTCCCCTTCGACGACGTCCATGTGGCGGGCAAGACGGGCAGCCTGCCGACCGTGCGCAACGAGGTCGGAGTCGTCGAGTACCCCGACGGGGGCCGCTACGCCGTCGCCGTCTTCACGCGCACGGCCCGCACCTCCGCCCTCCAGCCCGCCGCCGACGCGGTCATCGGCACGGCGGCGCGCCTGGCCGTGGACGCGCTGCGCGCTCCCCAGGCCGGTCCGAGGGGGACCACGCCGGGACACTGAGCACGGCCGGGACCCGGGGCCGGGCCTCCAAGCCGGAGCTCAGAGCTGGAACTCGGCCGGAGACAGCCCCAGCGCCGCGCAGGCCTCGCGCAGGACCGACGCCTCGGCCTGGGAGAAGTGGCCGTCGGCACCGGCGATGACCATGCCGGTCTGGATCACGGCCCTGGCCTCGGTGGGCTTCTTGGCGGCCTTGGCGATCTCCTGCATGGCCTCGGCCTTGCCGTGCTGGAAGTTCATCGTCAGCTGGTCGACATGCTTGTTGAAACGCTGGCGCAGCTGCTCCGGCGGGAAGTTCTGCAGCACGTCGTTGCTGAGGATCATCGACTCGACCTGCTGCCGCTCAGCCGGGTCCACCTGCCCGTCGGCCGCCGCGACCAGCGCGCACACCGCCATGCTCGCGTCCCGGTACGCACCGCTCTTCAGCTCGGTCTTCAGCGAGCCGAGCTGCGTCTTCAGCACGCCGATCAACTGGGCCTTGCTGCCGCCGCCGGACCGCGTCCCCCCGCTGTGCCCAGCCGTGGCGCCACGCCCGCCCTGGTTCTGCTGGAGAGCCTTGGCCTGGTCCTTGAGCCGGTCCCAGACTGCCATGGAGTCACCTCGGTAATCGTCGGAAGTCATCTCGCGAACCCGCTGCCGCGCGCTCACTGGACCAACGCCCGGCCCCCGGGCAAAGGTTCCGCAAAGCGGCCCCTCTCTCACCACCTGTTTCTCTCGCCGCCGAAACGACGACTGCCCGCACCCGGTGACCGGGTACGGGCAGTCGCGGTGACGTGATGTCAGGCGCTGGGACTCTGTCGGGCGCCGTGACCGGTGTCAGGCGCTGCGCCGCCGCGTCACGCGTTGTCGCGCGAGCGGAGCTTCAGGCGCGGGCCGAGGCGGAACGCCACGAAGCCCGCCGTGGCCAGGGCCGCGGCTGCCGCGAGAAGGATTCCGATGCCGCCGGCACCGGTCGAGGCGAGGCTGCCGCTGTCGAGGTTCGTCGACGTGCCGCCCGTGGTCGAGGACCCGGTGCCGCCGGTCGTGCCGGCCGTGCCGGACGGGCTCGCGCTGGGCGACGGGCTCGGGTCGGCCGAGGGACTCGGGTCGGTCGTGGGGCTCGGCGACGGCGAACCGGCCCCGTCACCCTCGACGACCTCGACCGCGAACTGGGTCATGGCGTCGCCGACCGACGCGGCGACCGTGTACGTGCCCGTGCCCTCACCGGCGGTCAGGGTCGGGGCCGTGGCCTTGCCCGAGTCGTCGGTCCTGACGCGGACGACCTGCTTGCCGTCCTCGAAGCGGGGGGCGTCGTCGCTGTCGTCCTCGACCCGGAACTCGACCTCCGTGCCGGCCGGTGCCGTGGCGCCCGACTTGACCACGTGGGCCCGGAGGGCCTCCTCGAAGGCCTCGCCCTGTTCGGCGCGCTGGTCGTCACCGCCCGCGACGCTCACGGTGTAGGCCGACTCCTTCACCTTCACGGTGAAGACCGTCGAGACGCCGCCGGCCTCGGCGCGGATCGTGAACTCACCCTCTTTGCTGCCCGTCTCGAGCGGCGCGGACTGGGCGCGGCCCCGCGCGTCGGTCGGCACGGCCAGCTTGGTGGTGTCGGGGCCGTCCTTGATGAAGAAGAAGGCGCCGAGCTTGTCCGGGTCCTCGACCGTGAAGGTGACGGAGGCGTTCTCGACCGGGTTGCCGGCCTTGTCGCGGACCACTACGGCCACCGGGTCCACGCCGCCGCCCGGCTGGGTGGTCTGTCCGGTTCCGGAGACCTGGGTCAGCTCCGCGATCGCGGGGGTCTTCCACTGGAACACGATGCGCCCGTGGCCGGAGCGGTCGGTGTTGACGCCGCCCTCGGCGATGCCGCCGCGCACCGGCTCGTCGGAGGCCTGCCAGAAGGGGTCGGTCTTGGCCGGGGCCTGGATGCGGCTGCCGCTGAGCAGCCGCGCGCCGGTCACCCGGTCCGCGTCGACGTAGCTGCTGCCGCCCGCGCCGCTGCCGACCGCGCCCCGGTCCTCGTCCGTGCCGCCGCCACCGCCGCCGCCCGCGTAGCCGGCGCCGCCGCCTCCGCCCGCGCCGTCCGAACCGGAGCCGCCCGCACCGCCCTTGCCGCCCCCGGACGCGTCGGCGCCGGAGGAGCCGTTGCCGCCGCCCGCACCGCCGGTTTCACCGACCGCGCCCTTGCCGCCGCGCTCGGACTCGGTGTCGTCCTGACCGCGCTCGCCGCCACCGGGGCCGCCATGCCCGGCATCGACGCTGCCGTAGCCACCGCCGCCGCCACCGGCGGCGATGAGGAGCGGCTTGCCGTCGTCGGTGCGGACGCCGCTGCTGTTGCCGCCGACCGCGCCGTACTTGTCGCCGCCCGCGCCGCCGAGCGCGTCACCGAAGCCCTGGACGCCGACCGCGAGCGAGAGCCGCTCCCCGGGGGTGACGCTGAGCGTGCCCGCGGTGTAGCCGCCCGCGCCGCCGTTGGCGAAGGGTGTGCCCTCGCCGCCCTGGCCCCAGGCCCGCACGTCCAGCGCCGTGACGCCGACCGGGACCTTGAACTCCTCGCGGGCGCCCGTCGGATCGAACAGCCGGCAGCCGGAGAACCCCTCGGTCGGCGTGCAGGTCTTCCCGGCGAGGACCGCGCTGCCGGCGGCCGTGGCGGCCGATGCGCCCGTCAGGGCGGTGCCGGCGGTCAACGCGACGAACGTCAGGGCCGCCGCGCCGCGCCGGAATCTGGCGCGGCGCAGCACGGCGGAATCGTGATGCATCAAGGAAACTCCCCAACTTGTCACAAGCTCCCCCCCAGGGAGCCATGAAACGCTCGATCAAAATCGAACACGACTAGTGGGACAGCTGATCAAACTTGAGGCCCCCGGTCAACTGAGAATGGTCGATTCCGGGCAACCGCTTGCTGAGCCCGTCACGGGCGTCCGGGCTCGCGACACCCGCCCCGGGAGCGGACCCGGCAGCGGCCCCGGAGTCGGCCGGGCAGAGGGCGCGGACGACGTACGTGTAGAGGGCTTCGTCGATCGCGTGCGGTTGCGGGCGGCCGTTCCCGTCGAGGCTCTGGTACTTCATCAGGTTCTGCGCGAGAGCCACCTGGCGCTTGCCGTCCCGGCTGGACAGCGCGGTCATGCCGGCGCCGAACACCGCGCCGTCGTGGCCCCAGAAGCGCCCGCAGCCGGGGAGTTCCAGCGTGTAGATGCCGAGGCCGTAGTCGAGGCCGCTCACCGGAACCGTGCGCGTCATCTCGTCCAGGGAGGCCTTGCCGATCAGCTTTCCGCCGAGCAGGGCGCGGTAGAAGCGGTTCAGGTCGTCGGTGGTGGAGACGACCGCACCCGCCGTGTACGCCCAGGACATGTCGTAGACGCTGTAGTCGCGCGGCGGGTCGATCAGGCCGTAGAACGACTCGTACATCCGCGGGTGCGGGCCCTTGATGTACGGGGTGCGCGGGAAGGACGTGTGGCGCAGCCCGGCCCGGTCGACGACGTTGCGGGTGATGTACTTCTCGGCGTCCTGGCCGGTGACCTTCTCCAGGAGCAGCCCGGCGATGACGTAGTTGGTGTTGGAGTACGAACCGGGCAGCTCGCCCGGCCGTCCGGTGGCGGGGGCCGCGAGACCCAGCCGGACCAGTTCCCCGGGTCGGATCGAGCGGAAGCGCTCCTCGTCGAGGCTGGCGGTCGAGCCCTCGGCGAGGGAGGGGAAGGCGCCCACGACGTAGTCGCCGATATGGCTGGTGTGGTTCAGGAGCATACGGACGGTGATCTGCCGGCCGCGCTCCCCGGGTATGAGGTCGGGCAGGTAGTCGCCGACGGGCGCGTCGAGCCGGACCCGGCCGCGCTCCACCTGCTGGAGCAGGGCGACGGAGGTGAAGGTCTTGCTGATGCTGCCCACGCGGTGCCGCATGCCCGGGGTGACCGGGCGCCCGGTCTCCACGTCGGCGACCCCGGAGGCTCCGGCCCACCGCTCGCCGCCGTCCCTGACGGACGAGAAGACGCCGTACATACCCGCCTCGTGGATGGCGTCCAGCGAGTCGCGCAGGGCGCCTCTGTCGAGCGACGTGCGGTCCGCGGGCCCGGCGGGTGGCGCGGCCGGGCCGGCGTGGGCGGGTGCGGTCAGTACGGCGGTGGTCGTCAGCACCGTGGTGCCCAGGACGGTTCCGAGAAGCCGGGCGATACGCAACGGCCTTCCCCTTCCTCGGTGTTCGACAAGGTCGGGGTCATCGTCACGGGAAGCGGATGCGCCTTACATCCACCCACGGGATGATCGTCAATCGGCCGGTCGAGGGCAGAAATGACCACAACCACCCTTGATTTCAACGGACTTCACGTGCCGCCCGGCAGAGGCCGGCCCGCCGACGGAGCGCGCGCGGGCCAGGCGCCCCCTCTCACGTAGTTCTTCGTCGCGTCCGACGCATTGACGCCACGCGTCCGCCACCCCTACGGTCTGGCCGAATTGCCGAACTGCGTTCGCAATATCGAACACACTGCGCTCCGTAGCCCCCGACGGAAGGCCGAGCCGCCATGCCCACCCCCCGCAGAACCCCTCGCAGACCCTCCCGCCGTCAAGTCCTCGGCATGGCCGCCACCGTGCCGCTCGCCCTGACCGCCGATCTGGCCCTGGGCGCCGCTCCGGCCGGAGCGGCGACGGGCCCGGCGTTCGTGATGGCCTACTTCACCGAGTCCCCGAACGGCCTCGGCACCGACTACGGCCTGCACCTGGCCGTCAGCCTCGACGGCCTGGAGTGGACGCCGCTCAACCAGAACAAGCCGGTCGCCACCCCCACCCAGGGCGCCGGCGGCCTGCGCGATCCCTTCATCCTGCGCAAGCAGGACGGCACGTTCGCCGTACTGGCCACCGACCTGAAGGGCACGGACTGGAGCTACAACAGCCAGTACATCCACGTCTGGGACTCCGCCGACCTGCGCTCCCTCACCGGCTACCGCCGGCTCAAGCTGCACGACATGACCACCCACAGCTGGGCCCCGGAGGCCTTCTGGGACGCCTCACGCGGCCAGTACGGGATCGTCTACTCGTCGGTGAACACGAGCGGCCACAACGTGCTGATGGTCAACTACACGACCGACTTCCGCACGGTGTCCGCGCCGCAGGTCTTCTTCGACCCGGGCTACGACGTGATCGACGGCAGCCTCGCCCTCGGCGTCGGCGGCACGAACTACATGTACTTCAAGGACAGCTCGAAGCAGGCCCTGGTCGGCGCCCGGTCCGCCACCCTCGCCCCGGGCAGCTGGCAGGTCTTCAGCACGCCGGTGGCCCACGGCGGCACCGAGGCACCGATCCTGGTCAAGTCCCTGTCGTCCAGCACCTGGTACCTCTGGGGCGACACCTACACGCCCAACGGCGTCTTCTACGCCTGGCAGACCTCCGACCTGGCCTCCGGCACCTGGACGCCGGTCGACCAGCGCCGTTACACCCAGCCGGTGAACTCCAAGCACGGCAGCATCGCACCGCTCACGGGCACCCAGTACGACAATCTCCTCGCGCACTGGGGAGCCCCGGCCTGGAACCGGCTCAAGTCGTACAACCACCCGGACCGCTACGTCCGCCACGCCGGTTTCGCTGGCCGGATCGACCCCTACCCCTTCGACCCGTACACCGACGCCCAGTGGAAGCTCGTCCCGGGCCTCGCCGACGCGTCCGGGGTGTCCTTCCAGTCGGTCAACTACCCGGACCGGTACCTGCGGCACTACAGCTACGAGCTGCGGCTGGACGTCAACGACGGCACGTCGGCGTTCGCCCAGGACGCCACCTTCCACAAGGTCGCCGGGCTCGCGGACTCCGCCTGGACGTCGTTCCGCTCGCACAACTACCCGACGCGCTACCTCCGCCACTCCGACTACGCCCTGCGCATCGACCCCGTCTCCACGGCCACGGACCGGGCGGACGCCACGTTCCGGATCGGGTACTGACCGCGGCGACCGACGGCACCGGCGGGCGGGAAGGCCGGGCCGGGCTCCCGAGCGGCACACGCGGGGACGCGACGGCCCGGACCGGCCTTCCACTGCCCGCAATCTGCCACCCGGCGCCCCGCTCCGCCTCCCGGGCGGGCCCGAACGGGGACGGCGGAGCGAGCCTGCGATGATGCGGCGCATGTCGATCCTCGCCACCCTCGCGGTACTGGCTCTCGCCGCCCTCCACGCCTACATCCTGGTGCTGGAGATGTTCCTGTGGACCACGCCGCGGGCCCGCGCCGCCTTCGGCACCAGCGCCGAGTCCGCGGAGGCGACGAAGGCCCTGGCCGCCAACCAGGGCCTCTACAACGGCTTCCTCGCCGCCGGACTGCTCTGGGGCGCGGTGGCGTCCGACCCGGTGGGCATCCAGGTCTCGGTGTTCTTCCTGGCGTGCGTGGCGATCGCGGGGGTGTACGGCGCGGCCACCGCCAGCCGGAAGATCCTCTTCGTGCAGACCGTACCGGCGCTGATCGCCCTGGTGCTGGTGCTGCTCGCGCACTAGGAGGACACCCCCCAGGGTCTCAGGCGTCCTGAGAGACGGCCTGTTCCATGAGCCGGACCGCCTCCGCCTCCGTCGTCGCGGGCGGCACCACCAGCAGGTCCCAGCGGCCCCGGCCGGGCGTGAGCAGGCAGACCGTGTCCGGAGTGGTCGGCGCGTCCCTGCGGCCCACGTGGACCTCCCGGCCGGCGACGTCCAGCCGGTCGGGGCAGGCCAGCCAGGTGTCCCCGTGGACCAGCACGCTGCTGACCCGGCCCCAGGCGCGCGGCAGCACGGCCAGCAGCCCGGGCAGCTCCGCGGCGAGGTCGTACGACCGGGGCCACCACGCCCCGTCGATACGGCGGGCCGTGCGGCCGAGGCGCGGCTGGACCGCGAGCCTCAGCCGGACCTCGGAGGGTGCCGGGAGGGGCGGTGGGGGCGAGGAGGCGGACGTCATCAGGGCTCCTGCTGCGACGGGGGCGTGGCCAGCGGACCGTCGGCCACCGGGTGCGGCATACCCCCGGTCCTTCCACCGTACCCGCAGGGCGGCACGGGAGCCGGGGCCCGCCCGCACCGCCCGGGAGCGGTCAGAGGCCGTAGCGGCCCTTCGGATGACGCCAGAAGTCGCGCAGCATCCGCGTGGCGCTGCCCGCCTGCCCCAGTGACCGCCCGCGCCCCCGCCGAAGCCCTTGGTCAGCCACAGCGACTGGTCGCGGTGTCTGCGCATGGTTTCTCCCTCGTATGCGGGGACGGGGTATCACCGTCAGGTCGTCGCAGGCCTCGCGGAAGTTGTTGCCCTCGTGCGTGTGGACATTGCGGGCGCTTTATCGCATTTCGTCAGCGATAATCGGAGCATGACTACGGCAACGTACGAAGCGCTGGCGGCGTCGTCAGATCACGCGGTCGCCGTGACCCTCGCCTTCATCGGCGGGGCCGTCATCGCCCTCGCGCTGATCTGGGCGGTGCGGGTCGGGATGCGGGTCATGGACACGGACACGCACCACCCCGGCCCCGAGGAGCAGCCGCACCTCCCGGACGGCGGGCCGGTCCGTGAGATGCGGGAGATGCGGGAGCCCGACGAGATGCCGGTCGTGACGCGCGACGGCAAGCGGCTCCTGCCCCATGAGCTGCACCACGCGAGCACCAGGACGGGCAAGGACCAAAAGCCCCGCCGCTGGCTGCCCGGATCCAGCGGCTCCTTCGGCGGCGGCGGCCTCGGCCACACGTGAGGCCATGAGACGCGGACGCTGGGCGACGGGCGGGGCGGCGGTGCCGCTCGCCCTGTCCGCCGTGCTCACCGGCTGTGGCGGCGACAGCCCGGGGGACGCCGCCCGCGAGGCGGAGTCGGCGGTCGGGTCGTTCGCCTCGCAGGCCTCCGAGGCGGTGGAGTCGGCCACGGCGGAGGCCGGACGCCGCCTCGACGACATCCGGGGCGGAATCGACGTCAAGGACGATGTGAAGGCCGGACGGCCCACCGTCGGCTCCGACGGCCGGGCCCGGGCCGAGGTCACCGTCACCAACACCGACGACTCGGAACGCTCCTTCGCCGTCCAGGTCGATTTCACCGACGCCGGGGGCCGGCTGACCGACACGGTCATCGTCACGGTCGACCACGTGCAGGCGGGCCACTCCGCCACGGCCACCGCCCGCAGCACCCACGATCTGTCCGGCGAGGTCCGGGCCGAGGTGGCCCGGGCCGTGCGCTACTGACGGGCGCCGGTGTCCGCCACCGAGATGTCGATCTGCTCGCTCACGGCGCTCACCCCGTTCAGGGTGGCGACCGCCTGGAGCCGGTTGGCGCCCGCCGGCAGCGCCGGACGCGGGGTGCAGGTCCAGGTGCCGTCGGCGGCGGCGGTGGTCGCGCAGGCCTCGCGGTCGTCCTTGTCGCGGACAGTGACCCGGGCGCCCGGGTGGGCCGTGCCCGCGATCTGCGGCCGGACGTCCAGCGGCACGCCGGACAGCGGGCGGGTCAGCGTCGGCCCGGCCAGGCCCACGGTCACGGCACACCGGCCGGCCGCCTGCCGCACGCCGTCCGCGTCGGTGATCCGCAGGACGCAGTCGCGCAGCCGCGTGCCGGGCACGGCGTCCGCGGGGACCGCGAGCACGAAGGGGAACGTACGTCCCTGCCATGACTGCGCGGCCGCGCCCGTGACGGTGTACGTCCCGCTGCGGCCGTCGGCGGCGACCCGGCCGAGATAGCCGGGCGCGTCGAGGGGCGTGGCCGTCACGCGGGTGCCCCGGGGCGCCGTCAGCGTCACCGTGGCGCCCGGCGCCGCTGCCGCGGAGCCGGCGATGTCGAGGATGCCCTCCCGGCCGGGTGCGATGGTCGCGGTGCCCCACAGCTCACCGCCCAGGGCCGCCGCAGGCGGGCCGGGGAACGCGAGCACTCCGGCGACCACGGTCCCCGCCACGGCTGCTGTCTTGCTGGACCTGTTCATGGCGGGCGGGGCTCCCTGTGCGGACGTCGACGGCACTCTGCCGGACTCTGGCAGCGATTCTCGCGGGGCGCTCCGCAGGCGGCGCGTGCTGCTGGGCCGTGCGGGTGGCGGAGGCTCCCCAAAGGCCCCGCCCAGCGGTCGCCGGGCGGGGCGGGTCAGGGCCGGGGCTAACGCCCGAGCCACACCGTCGTGTCCGGCCCGAGCCGGCCGTCCTCCAGGGGGGCGCTGCTCAGCAGCACCTCACCGGCCGGCAGCGGGACCGCCGCGTGGGACAGGTTCGTCACGCACCGCCAGCCCTCGCAGCGGTCGAACCGGATGACACCGTCCGGGGTGTCCTCCGCCCAGGTCAGCTCCTCGCCGTCGAGCAGTTTGCGGCGCAGCCTGAGGGCCGTCCGGTACAGCTCCAGGGTCGAGCCCTCGACGCCGTCCTGCGCCTCGACGGCGTAGGCGGCGAAGCCGGGCGGCTGCGGCAGCCAGGCGCCGCCCGGCCCGAAGCCGTACGACGGTCCGGTCGTCGTCCACGGCAGCGGCACCCGGCAGCCGTCGCGGCCCTTGCGGACGTGTCCCGTCTGCTCCCAGATCGGGTCCTGGAGCACCTCGGTGGGCAGGTCGGCGACCTCGGGCAGGCCGAGTTCCTCGCCCTGGTAGACGTACGCCGAACCAGGCAGCGCCAGCATCAGCAGGGTGGCCGCCCGGGCCCGGCGCAGCCCGGCCGCCTCGTCGACGGCCGGGGCGTGGCCGCCGGAGAGCAGCCAGGCGTTCTCGTCGGTGCCCGGCGGGAGCATCAGGCGCGAGGCGTGGCGGACGACGTCGTGGTTGGACAGCACCCAGGTGGCCGAGGCGCCGGCCGCCCGGGCGTTGGCGAGCGAGTCGGTGATGACGTGGCGCAGCTCGTCCGCGTCCCAGCCGGCCTCCAGGTACTCGAAGTTGAAGGCCTGACCGAGCTCGTCCGGGCGGGCGTACAACGCGCGCCGGGCGCCCGGCACCCACGCCTCGGCGACGGCCATGCGGGGCGGGCGGTAGGCGTCCAGGATCTTGCGCCAGTCGCGGTAGATCTCGTGCACCTCGTCGCGGTCGTAGAACGGGTGCGTGCCGGGCGGCATCGTGCTGAGGGCGTCCTCGCGGCTCAGCTCGGGCGCGCCGAGGTCGCGCAGCGGTTCGCTCAGGTCCTTGACGAGGGCGTGGGCCACGTCGACCCGGAAGCCGTCGACCCCGCGGTCGGACCAGAAGCGCAGGGTGGTGCGGTAGTCGGCGCGGACCTCCTGGTTCTCCCAGTTGAGGTCGGGCTGCTCGGGGGCGAACAGGTGCAGGTACCACTGGCCGTCGGGCACGCGTTTCCAGGCGCTGCCGCCGAAGACGGACTGCCAGTCGGTGGGCGGGAGTTCGCCGTGCTCGCCGCGTCCGTCGCGGAAGACGTACCGGTCGCGGGCCGCCGAGCCGGGCCCGCAGCGCAGGGCCTCCTGGAACCAGGCGTGCTGGTGCGAGGAGTGGTTGGGCACGATGTCGACGATGACCTTCAGACCGAGCCGGTGGGCCTCGGCGACCAGGGCGTCGAAGTCGTCGAGGGTGCCCAGGCGCGGGTCGACGTCCCTGGGGTCGGCGACGTCGTAGCCGCCGTCGGCCAGTTCGGACGGGTAGAACGGGCTCAGCCACAGGGCGTCCACGCCCAGGGCGGCGAGGTGGGTGAGGCGGCGGGTGATGCCGCGCAGGTCGCCGAGGCCGTCGCCGTCGGCGTCGGCGAAGCTGCGGGGATAGACCTGGTAGACGACGGCCTGGCGCCACCAGTCGGGGTCACGGGACGACAGGTCGAGGGTGGAGCGATCGGTCACGCGGTCTCCTTCGCAGGGCATACGGGCGACAGCATTGAATCTGTCCAGAATGCCGGAAAAAGGAACCATCGCGGCGATCGGAGTGATCCATTCCTGCTGTGATGGAAGTGTGATGGTGGAGTAACTTCCTTTACATACCCGCAGGTTGACAGCCTGCTGCGGCCCGGCCACGATGGGGGCGCACTGAGGCGCATGTGACCAATGAGCCCAGTGTTTCTTCGACCACTCACCCCGGTGCGGCCCCGGCAGCCGCGCGCCGCGCGCTGCCCGCCTGCCGTCACCCGGGTTCCGGTTCACGCCAAGAAATGGGATCCGCATGTCCATAGCGAGACGTGTCACCGCGCGACGCCTGCTGGGGACGGGCGCCGCGGCCCTCGCCCTCTGCGCCGCCTCCGCCACCACCGCGTTCGCCACCGGTACGCCCGGTGGTGACGGCTGGTCGTCCGGCGGCACCTACAAGCCCGGGACCGGCGCGGGCACGGAGACCGGGACCGACCGCTGCCAGTTCTCGCTCGACGGCTCCAACTTCTTCGACTCGGTGAAGGTCGACGACCAGAACCTGAAGCCGACCGAGGACGGCAAGGTCCACATCAAGGTCCGCACGGCCGGTGACGCCGCCACGTGCACGGCCTCCCTCGCCTCCTACCTCGCGCACGGCGCGACCTTCGCGACCTCCGGTGAGCAGGTGTTCGTCGACTTCGACACGGTGACGGTCAAGCCGGGCGCCACCGACTCGCTCGACATCGCCATCCCCGACAAGGGCTGCTTCGGTCAGATCGACCTCTACCGGGGCGCGACGAAGTTCGACGGCGAGCTGGACGCGAAGGACGGCTTCGAGCACGGCGAGCTGCCCAAGGGTCCCGACCGCCCGGTCATCAAGGACAAGTTGATCGCGGCCTGGAACGGCGGCACGAAGGAGTGCGAGCTCACGCCTCCGCCGGCGGAGTCGCAGCCCCCGTCCACCCCGCCCGCGAGCCCCTCGGAACCCGCCGAGGAGACGACGCCCCCGGCACCGTCGGAGCCCGCCGAGCCCTCGTCGCCCCCGGCCACGGACACCGACACCCCCACCCCGTCCGCCTCCGAGTCGACGACGCCCCCGGCCCCCAAGCCGAACGGCGGCGGCGGTGACCTCGCGGAGACCGGCGCCAACAGCAGCACGGGCCCGATCGCCATGGGCGCGGCGGCGCTCCTGGCGGGCGGCGCGGTCATGGTGGTCGTGACCCGCAGGAAGCGCGCGACGCGTTCCTGACGCCTCGACGGGCCCGGGATCCACCGGTCCCGGGCCCTCTGTCGGACAGGAGCCCTGGAAACTCGGACAGGCCCTGGAAACTCGGGCCCCGGAAACTAGGCCCCTTCCACCGCCGTCAGCCACAGCTTCACGTACCGCTCCACGTCGACGTCCAGCGCCACGTCCACCAGGGGCTGGGCGCGGGTTCCCTCGTGGATCTCGGACTCGCCGGGGAGCGGGCGGCGGTCGACGATGGTCTGGCCGCGGCCGGGCCCGGGGGCCAGGGCGACCTCGACCGGCAGCCGCTCGGTGGTCAGGCCGCCCGGGTCGACCACCGCGCACACCGCGCCCGCGTCGCCGAGACCACCCGTCGGGGTGGGGTCCCCCGAGGTGGCCGGGTCGCGGTGGGCGAGGAGTTCACCGGCCAGGCGGAGGCTGGGGTCCGTGCCGGCGCGCAGGCGTTGGACATCGGCCGCCGGCACCAGGACCTTCTTGAACACGTCCAGCCCGTACATCGTGATCGGCACCCCGGCCGTGAGCAGCACCGCCGCCGCCTCCGGGTCGTGCCACACGTTGAACTCCGCGACCGGCGTGGCGTTCCCCGTCGCCACCGCGCCGCCCATGAACACGATCCGCTCGATGTTGCCGGTCACCTCGGGGTGGGTCCGCAGCAGCAGCGCGATGTTCGTCAGGGGCGCCATGGGAATCAGCGTGACCGGCCTCGGCGAGGCGAGGATCTCGCGCCTCAGCAGCGTCACCGCGTCCACGTCCACCGGCACCCGGGTCGGCGCGGGCAGCCCCAGGTCCCCCATCCCGTCCTGCCCGTGCACGTGCCGCGCCGTCCGCACGGGTTCGATCAACGGACGCTCGGCGCCCCGGGCGACGGGAATGTCACCGGCCCCGGCCACCTCCAGCACGGTCAGGGTGTTGCGGACCACGCCGTCCACGTCCGTGTTGCCGGCCACACAGGTGATCGCCCGCACGTCGAGCGCCGGGTGCCGTACGGCGAACAGCAGGGCGAGGGCGTCGTCGACGCCGGTGTCGCAGTCGATGATCACCGGAATGGGCTGACCGTCCGTCACGGTGGCTCCTTCCACTGTTCCCGTGGGGGCTTCGGCACGAGCGAGCCTACGGCCTGCGGCAACTCCGCACAGGGGGACCCGTTCCTACGCCGCCTCCCACAACTCGGTGCCGCGAGCCGCCACCCGGTCCGCGACACTCCGCAGGAACGCGGCGGCAGGCAGGCCCCCCAGCCGCCGCCCGTCCCGCAGGCGCGGTGCCACCTGGTCCGCTTCGGCCTCCCGGCCACCGATCACCGCCTGGTACGGGACCAGTCGAGCCGCGCGGATGCGAGCGGCGAGGGTGCCCTGCTCGGGGCCGGAGACCTCGGCGCGCAGGCCGAGTTCACGGGCGCGGCCCACGAGTTCGTGGGCATGGCCCGCCTGTTCGTCCCCGACCGGGAGCACCACCAGCTGCACCGGGGCCAGCCAGGGCGGGAAGGCCCCGCCGTGGGCCTCGACGAGGTGGGCGACCGCGCGCTCCACACTGCCGATGATGCTGCGGTGCACCATGACCGGGCGGTGCTTCGCCCCGTCGGCGCCGATGTAGTGCAGGTCGAAGCGTTCGGGCTGGTGGAAGTCGATCTGGACGGTGGAGAGGGTGGCCTCCCGCCCGGCCGGGTCGGCGATCTGCACGTCGATCTTCGGGCCGTAGAAGGCCGCCTCGCCCTCGGCGGCCTCGTAGGGGATGCCGGAGCCGTCCAGGACGTCGCGCAGCAGGGCGGTGGCCCGCCGCCACAGGTCCGGGTCCGCCACGTACTTGCCGCCCTCGCCGGGCAGTGAGAGGCGGTGGCGGACCGCCCGGATGCCCAGGTCCGCGTAGGCCCGGCCGATCAACTCCAGCGCGGCACGCGCCTCCTCGACGGCCTGCTCCAGGGTGCAGAAGATGTGCGCGTCGTTGAGGGTGATGGCCCTCACCCGGGTCAGGCCGCCGAGGACGCCGGACAGCTCCGAGCGGTACATGCCGCCCAACTCCGCCATCCGGAGGGGAAGTTCGCGGTAGCTGTGGGAGCGGGAGCGGAAGATCAGGGCGTGGTGCGGGCACAGGCTCGGGCGCAGCAGGACCTGTTCCGAACCGAGGTCCATCGGCGGGAACATGTCCTCGCTGTAGTGGTCCCAGTGCCCGGAGATCTCGTACAGCTCGCGTTTGCCGAGGACGGGCGAGTACACGTGCCGGTAGCCGGCCCGCTGTTCCGCCTCGCGGATGTACTCCTCCAGGGTGTGCCGCACGATCGCGCCGTCGGGCAGCCAGTACGGCAGCCCCGCGCCCATCAGCGGGTCGGTGTCGAAGAGGTTCAGTTCACGGCCGAGCCGTCGGTGGTCGTGCATGGTGGGCTCCTCGGGTCGGAGGCGAGCACCACGCGACGAAGCCCGGGGCACTCGCCCCGGGCTTGAAGACGTCTACGTCAGCTGTCAGCGCGCCGGGACACTCTCCGGCGTCGTCGTGAGAGACGGGAACGGCTGGGCGCGCTTCATGGGCGTGACCGTAGCAGGGGCGTGGCGCGCGGGGCCACGGCTTTTCCGGCGGCGCGCGCACCGCGGGCGCGTCCGTGCACCACGGGCGTGTCCCCGCACCCGGCCGCCTCCCTCACCCGAACAGCCCGTCGCACTGGTGTGCCGCCCGTCGCGGTGGTGCCGTAAGAGCACGTACCCGATCTTGGAGAGCCCGCCCCGTCGGGAGCACCTCCATGAACTCCCCGCAGGAGGCCCTCCGATGCCCCACCCTCCGGCCGGCCGACGTGGCCCAGGTGCCCGCGCCCTCCTCGCCTCCGCGCTGTCCGTGACCGCCCTGCTGGCCACGGCCGCCTGTTCCGTCCAGGGCGAGCCGCGGCCGCGGTGGTTCTCCGCCTCCCCGACCGTCACCGGCGCGTCACCGGTCGGCGAGCGGCCCGCGAGCTCCGGGGCCGGCCTCACCGAAGCCCAGGCCCAGGCAGCACTGATCACCGACGCCGATCTGGGGGAGCCGTGGGGGCCGACGCGGGGTGCCAGGACCTGGCGGGACGGGCTGCTGAAGGCGACCACGAAGGACCGTGACTGCCAGCGGCTGCTCGACGCCCTCTACACGGAGGAACTCTTCGGCACCCCGGCCGGTCCGCGGGCGACGGCCGCGTTCGACGACGCCGACACCTCCGCCCAGTTGCGCTACCAGGTCACCGCCCATCCGCCGGCGGACGTCGACCGCACCCTGGCCTGGCTGAAGTCGCTGCCGGGGAAGTGCGGCGAGTTCACGGCCGCGACCACGCGCGGCCGCGTCCAGACCGTCCAGGTCAGCGGCATGCCGCTGCCTCGGGTGGGAGACGCCCGGCAGGCCCTGCGGGTCACCCTGACCGGGGAGACGGAGAAGGGGGAGCTGACGTACCTCACGATGGACCTCGCGGCCGTGCGGGTCGGGGAGGAGGCGATCACGCTCACCCACGCGGGCCTGGACGAGGTGCACGAGGAGGTCACGCAGCAGACCGCGCAACTCGGGGCACAGCGCCTGACCGAGATCACGAAGCAGGGGCGAGCCCGGATCTGACGGATGCCGGCCGGTTCTCGGCACGTGGTCTCAGTACCGGATTCTCAGGACCCGGTACCCCGGTACCGGGTCGGTACCGGATCTCAGGACCCGGTACCGGGTTTCAGTACCGCTCGAAACGCCTGCGGTGGGCGATCACGTCGCGGGCCACGTCGCGGGCCGTGCAGCCACGCGCGAAGGCGTCCGCCCGCAGCCGCGCGAGCGCGTCGTCGGCGCCGACGCCGAGCTGCGCCATGATCATGCCGACGGCCTGGTAGACCTCGTCGTGGTCCGCGGCCAGTCCGCTGAGCCAGGGCTCCTGGTCCCGCGGTTCCGCCTCGGTCTCGCGGGGCAGTGCCATCAGGGCCACCGTCATGACTCCGGCCACCAGCCGGGCCACGTGCAGCTGGCGGTCGGTGAGCCCGCCGGGGCTGTCGCGGTACAGGTCGAGGGTGCCCACGCACACCGCGTCGCTGCCCAGCGGCACCGCGTACACCGCCCGTACC
This sequence comes from Streptomyces sp. SID5464, assembly GCF_009862985.1. Lineage (NCBI taxonomy): Bacteria > Bacillati > Actinomycetota > Actinomycetes > Kitasatosporales > Streptomycetaceae > Streptomyces > Streptomyces sp. SID5464. Next base: position 339,685 of record NZ_WWIQ01000022.1, read on the forward strand.
CCGGCCTCCGTCGCCTGCTGGGCGAAGACCGGCCAGCGGCCCGCGTCCCGGCCGGTCGTCAGATCGCAGGCCAGCACGGGCGCCCCGTCCTCCAGCGCGCTCTGGCAGGGGCCGTCGCCCAGCGTCGCCTGGATCTGCGCCAGGTGCGCGGCGTGCGCGCTGCTGGCGCTCAGCTGGACGGGCATGCCCTCGCTGCGCAGCGACACGCTCGCGCCGATCACCGGCAGCAGCTCGACCGCCACCTCGCACAGCCGGCCCGGGACCTCCCCGGGCTTGGCGCCGCGCACGCCCCTGGCGATCACATCGGCGGCCCGGATCCCGTCCAGGTCCAGGTCACCGCCCCCGGTGCGGCGCGGACCGGGATCGCCACCGGGGGCTCCTCGGGGATCGTCCCTGGGCCGCACCGCCACCGCCTCCTTCGATCACCGACCTCCGCCATCGACGTTCTGCCGGAACGCCCTGCCGCGAACGCGAGGTGGGCCGGCGCACACCACCCGCCCGGGACGACCCGCTGCACGACGGCCGAGCGGCCGGCCGCCGTACGGCGACCGCCCGGTCAGCCGACGGACAGCGGCCGGCCCGGCGCCGTTCCCGGTGCCTCCCGGGACGGACCCGAGCCCGGCTCCCGCCCGGATCATGCACCGAGCCTCCCGGAATCGTCGCCCGACTACCCGTCGCAGGTGGGGCGAAACCCGCGCGACCGGCCCTCACCCCCGGCGTGGCCCTCAGCGCTTCTCGTACGGGTTGTCCGGCTGCGGTACCCGGCGTACGGAGGTGGCGTCGAGGACCGGCGGCCAGGCGGCGGCCGAGCCCAGCCCGCCCTCCGGGTGCCAAGTGCCGGTGACCGTGATCCAGGTGTCGACGGGCGGGGCGGCGGCCCCGCGCACCTCGGCCTTGGCGGTGCCGGCGTCGGCGGCGCAGCAGGAGACGAGGAGGCGGGTGACGTACCAGGTGCCGTCGGCGTCGCGGGTGACGAAGCCGGTGAGCCGGACCGTGCGTCCCGTCAGGGAACGGCCGCTGTCGTAGACCGCGCGGGAGCCGAACTCCCCGAGGGTGAGGTCGAGGGGGCTCCCGGCGGGCAGGGCCGGGAAGGTGCCGACGCCCCGGGCCGCACGCTGGGCGGCCTCGCGCTCGGCGCTGTAGGAGCCGAGGGCGGGCGGCGGGAACAGCAGCAGGGCCACGGCGGGCAGGGTGAGGAACCAGGCGACGCGGGGACCGGCGGGGCCGTGCGGATGCCCGCCGAGGTCCTCCCCTGGATGCCCGTCATCCCCGTGATCCCCCTGCTCCCCATGCACCTCCTGGTCCCCACCGGTCCGAACCAGCACCGCCACCCCCACCCCGAGCAGCACCAGCACCACCCCGGACACCAGCAGGTACGGCCGCAACCCGGCCTGCACATACCGCAGGTACAGGTCGCTGAAGAGCGACACCCGCAGGACCGCCGCGCCGACGAGCGCGAGCAGTACGGCCGGTCCGTAGCGCCTCACAGCAGCCACCACCCCGCCAGGACGCTGCTCGCGACGGCCACCAGCCAGGTCGCGGAGGAGAACCGCAGCGCGAAGGACCTGCCGAACGTGCCCGTCTGGAGCGCGATCAGCTTCAGGTCGACCATCGGCCCGACCACCATGAACGCCAGCCGCGCGGTGGGCGAGAAGCCGCTCAGTGAGGCCGCCACGAACGCGTCGGCCTCACTGCACACGCACAGCACGACCGCCAGGACGGCGAGGAGCAGCACCGACAGCCAGGCCGACCCGGTGAACACCTCCAGCAGCGACCTCGGTACGACGATGTCGAAGGTCGCCGCGGCCGCCGCGCCGACCACGAGGAAACCGCCCGCGTGCAGGAAGTCGTGCTGGAGGCCGGAGACGAAGGCACGCGGCCCGGCGCCCGGCCCGTGCGCGGTGTCCCGCCGCGGCAGCCGCAGCCACTCCTCCCGCCCGAACCGCGCCCACAGCCACCCCATCACCACGGCCGTGGCGAGCGAGGCGACCAGCCGGCCGAGGACCATCTCCGGCTGCCCCGGGAAGGCGATGGAGGTCGCCACCAGGACGACGGGGTTGATCGCGGGCGCGGACAGCAGGAAGGCGAGGGCGGCGGCCGGGGCGACACCCCGCCGCATCAGGCTCCCCGCCACCGGCACGGACGCGCACTCGCAGCCGGGCAGGACGACCCCCGCCGCCCCCGCGACCGGCACGGCGAGCGCCGTACGGCGGGGCAACAACCGCTGGAACACCCGCTGGGGCACGAACGCGCCGATCGCCGCCGACACGACCGTGCCCAGCAGCAGGAAGGGCACGCCCTGGACGGTGATCGCGGTGAACACGGTCCACCAGGCCGCGACCGGCGGGGTGTACAGATCGATCGCCAGCATCGGCCCGAGCACCGACGCCACCGTCACGATGGCGATCAGCGCGGCGCCGCCGAGGACGGTGTGCACGAGGATGCGCAGCACCGTCCGCAACCCGTCGGCCACCGTCACTGCCCGTTGGTTCTCCACGCGCCCCGCCCCGGTCGTTCACATCCCGCCGAGGAGGCTAACCCGCACCGCTGTGCGAAGCCCCTGTTTCCTCACAGAGGGGGCTGTGCGGGCGCGGGCCCGAGGGTGGTGGTGCCGGGGGCCGTACGGTGTCCGAGGCCCGTCCGGTAGGCGTCCAGCGCGGCCTCCACCCGCCCGGTGCGGCGCAGCAGGTCGCCCAGCAGCCGGCACAGGTCGGCCAGGTCACCCGCGGCGCCGGCCCGCTCCAGCAGGCTCAGGGCACGGACGTAGTGCTCCTCGGCGTCCTCGGTGCGGCGGGCGTCCTCGGCGATGATGCCGAGGAGGCGGTGCGCGGCGGCGGAGTGGACGGCGCCGCGCTCGGAGGACAGGTCGTCGAGGACGCCGTGCAGCAGGGCCGCCGCCTCGTCGGACCTGCCGCGCCGGTGCAGCACGTCGGCCAGCTCGACGGCGACCTGGCTGCTGTAGAGGGCGGCGCGCTTGGCCGACAGCATGCCGAGGGCCTCCCGCAACTCGCCCTCGGCACGTTCCAGTTGGCCGTCCTGGGCGTAGACGTAGCCGCGCATCCAGTGGCAGTTGGCGAGTTCGGTGCGGATCTGCAGGCCCCGGTACAGCTCGGCCGCCTTGGCCAGCGAGGCGTCGGCCTCGGCTAGGCGGCCCTCGGCGACCAGGGTGCGGGCGACCGACCGGTGCATGCGCGCGACCAGGGCGGGGTCGCCGGACTGCGGGGCGAGCGCCAGGGCGAACTCGGCCGCCTGGGCGGCGCGGGCGTGCGCGCCCATGTCCATGTACGGCCCGATGGCACTGGCGTAGAGCAGCAGGAGGGCGTCCGGATCGTGCAGGCCGCCCCGATTCAGCTCGTCGAGCGTGCTCTCCAGCAGGTAGACGGCGTACCGGAGTTCCCCGGCGAGATAGTGCGCGACGGCCCGGCCACGCAGCGCCGGGACCCTGGCGGGCAAGGGCGCGTCGGCGAGACGGGCCTCGGCCCGCTCGAAGTACTGCCGGCCCGCCACCAGCTCGCCCGTCTCCAGGGCGCACTCGCCGAGCCCGAGCAGCGCGGCGGCCTGTTCCCCGGCCAGGCCCTGCGTCTCGGCCTCGACGAGCAGCTCGGCGTACTGCTCCGCCGCCGCCTCGGCCTCACCGACGGCGAAGGTGCGCTGCGCCTCGGTCAGCCGCAGCCGCAGCTCGGTCACGAGCCGCGCGGAACGCCCCGTGGCGAGTTCGTCGAAGGCGACGCCGAGCCGCCCGGCGAGATGCCGCAGGGCGTCGTCGGAGGGCCGCACCCGTCCCGACTCCAGGGTGGACACATAGGCGGGGGTGTACACAGGTTCCGCCAACTGGCGCTGTGTCATCCCCTGTTCGACACGCAATCGCTGCACCCGGCGCCCGATGGTCCCCGGATCGTCACGCTCCCCCACGCCAACTCCCCCTGTCCCTCTTGCCGTTAGGCTCGGACAGCCCCTAGGTTAAACCGAGAGTTAAGCGTGCTTAATACGCTGCTGTCGTAGTCGCCGCCCCTGTTGCGAGGTCGCCGTGCTCGAACGCACACGCACCGCCGAGCGGTACGCCAGAGGCTTCGCCGCCGCCGTCGTCGCCGTGGCGACCCTCCTGCTGGCGGCGAACGCGGGGCCGGCGAGAGCCGCGCATCCCCATGAGGGCCCGCGGACGGTCGCGGAGACCCGCTGACGCGGCGGTCCCACGGCGTCCCCCCCTGCCGCGTTCACACCAGCGTCTTACTCCCCGGTTCACCTGACTGTCAGTGGGGTGCTCTAACCTGCGCAGGCTGATCACTTCTTCCTGCTGATCATTCTTTTCGTTCCGGGGGGTTCGAAAAAACCGTGCACAGACGCACTCTCTCGACCGCGACGGCGCTCGCGGTCCTCTTCGGCTCGCTCACGCTCGTCGCGGCCGGTGCCGGGTCGGCGGCGGCCGACTCCAGCGCGCTCCTGCCCGTGAAGTCGACCGGCGACATCGTCGTCGACGGGCTCCACCAGCGCGTCTTCATCAGCGATCCGACGGCCGGTCAGGTCGTCGTCACCGACTACGCGGGCAAGGTCGTCGGCACCGTCGGCTCGCTGCCCGGCGTCCACGGCCTGGAGCTGTCGCCCGACTCGGGCACGCTGTACGCCGCCGTGCACGACGCGGACGCGATCGTCGCGATCGACACGGCGACGGCGACCGAGGCCCGCCGCTGGTCCACGGGCCAGGGCGGCGGACCGGCGTACGTGGCCCTGGCGGGCGGCAAACTGTGGTTCAGCTACGGCGCATCCGGCAACGGCAACATCGGCTCGCTCGACCCGGGCGCCGCCGACCCGGGCGTCACCCTGGGCCAGGACACCGGCCGCACCTTCTACGACGCCCCGATCCTGGACGCCTCCGCGGGCGCCCCGGGCACGCTCGTCGCGGGCGCGCCGGGCCAGAGCCCGGTCGAACTCGCCGTGTACGACGTCTCCTCCGGGACGGCGTCCCGCACGGCGTACGCCTTCGACCCGGGCAGCACGGGCGGCGGCAACCTCCAGGACCTCGCGGTCACGCCGGACGGCAAGGACGTCGTCACGGCCAGCGGCGCCCCGTACTACCAGGCGGTCTACAAGCTCACGGACCTGTCGGCGGACGGCAAGTACGTCACCAACACCTACCCGAACGCGGTGGACATCGCCCCGAACGGCGACGTCGCGGCGGGCACGTTCTCCTGGTACGACCCGGACGTACACGTCTTCAAGCCGGGCACCTCGACGCCGCTCAGGCAGTACGACTTCCCCAACACGGGCACCAGCAGCGGCGCCGACACCCTGGCCCCGGCGGGCCTGGCCTGGGCACCGGACGAGAGCAAGCTGTTCGCGATCTCGGAGAACGACAGCAACGTCTACTCGCTGCGCGTCCTCGACGCCCCGACCAAGACGTCCACCACCCTCACGGCAAGCGCCCCGGCCACGGCCACCCGCGCCAAGTCCCTCACCCTCACCGGCACGCTGTCCTCGTCGGCGGCGTTTCCTGCGGGCACGACGGTCTCCGTCACCCGCACCGACGACGAGTCCCCGTCCGGCAAGCCGCTCGGCACGGCGCCGGTCGCCGCCGACGGCACGTACTCCTTCACGGACACGCCGCCGGCCGGTGGCAAGGTGACCTACACGGTCACGTACGCGGGCGACGCGGACCACGCGGGCGCCACGGCCTCGGCGTCGACGACCGTCGCGAAGACGGCGACCACGCTGACGCTGACCAACAACGGCAAGGTCTACGACTACGGCCGTGACGTCACCTTCACCGCGCACCTCGGCACTACGTACAAGAACCGCACGGTCGAGATCTGGGCCGACCCGTACGGCTCCGACAAGCCGAGCACGCTGGTGAAGAAGGGCACGGTCGACTCGGCCGGCGACCTGTCGGCGACGGTCCACCTGACCCGTGACACGAAGGTCAGCGCGAAGTTCACGGGTGACACGCGGTACGCCGCGAAGACGGTCACCAACTCGGTCTACACCAGGGTCAAGATCTCGACGTCCCTGAGCGGCTACTACAAGTCGGCGACCGCCTGGAACCAGAAGTACTTCTACTTCAGGCAGTCCAAGGACCCGGTCCACAACACGACGATGTCGATGTACCCGGGCCGCAAGTACCAGCTCCAGGTCCAGCGTTACGCCGACGGCGCGTGGCACACCACGGCCACGGAGTACTTCGCCCTCGACCGCTACGGCAAGGACGCGGCGACGCTCGACGGCACGCCGCCGGTCGGTCCGCGTTTCCGCATCCGCTCGTCCTACATCGACACCAAGTCGGGCGACAACGTCAACACGACGACGTACGGCGCATGGAAGTACTTCGTCTTCACGCGCTGACGTAGGTAAATTCAACCGGCGAATTCAGTTAGTGTGAATTCTCGCGGGAGCGGATGTAACGCCAGCCGAAATAACAAACCCCGACCGCTCCGCCGGCGGCGCCGACCGCACATGTCGCCGTCGCCCAGGCGGCCATGTCCTGCGTGATCCACAACAGGCTCACCACGACCAGCGCTATGGAGAACAGCAGGCGTTCTCCATAGCCCGGGCCGCGACGGCCGGTCAGTCCCCGGTAGCCGTGCACTTGTACGTAACGCCCTTCATCCTGATGTCGTGGTACCCCACCTTCACGGTCGGGTCGGTGGGGGCGACGTCGGTGCCGCCGCCACCGCCACTGTCCTTCTTACGGCAGTAGTAGCCGAGCGCATCGAGCTTCTTGATGTCGCTCATCGCCTGGTACTTCTTGTAGGACGCGATCATCGCGGCCCGCTTCTGAGCAGGCGTGGCTTCCTTCGCCTTCGTGTACGCGTAGCACCCGATGCTGGCGCCGATCCCCACCCACGAGGCTCCCTTGGCCAGTGCCTTGGTGAGGCCCGCCGCGCCGCTGCCGATCCCGAGGACCGCGCAGATCTCGTCCGCTCCGGCGCGCAGTTCCGGCTGCGCCGGAGCCGCCTGCGCCGCCTGCGCCCCGACGCCGCACAGCGCGCCCGTCATGGCGAAGGTGATGACAGCAGAAATTCCCTTGCTTCGTATGCTCACGAAGTCCATCCCCGTTTTTTGAATTGCACGGCCGGATTGCATGGTCTGATTGCGTGGCCGGATTGCATGGTCAGTGCGAAAACGACGCTACCCACGGGGACACACGTAGGCAATGGAGGAAATGTGAACATCACCGGGAGGAGATTCAACCGGGCAAAACTTCCCTCAACGCCTCGTCAAGGCTTTTCGCGACCTCCACGTCGCCCGGCCGGCCCTCACTCGGGATCGGGCCGTACAGGGCGTCCAGTTGGGTGATGACGGTGTGCGTCACCGCGCCGTACAGCGGGGTGCGCGGGCGGTGCACGCCCTCGCGGAGGGACGGGAGCAGGATGTCGCGGGAGAAGCTGACACCGTCGGCGATCCGGTCGGGGGGCAGGCGGACGGTGCCCTCGCCGGTGGGCGACGACGAGGGGGTCTCGGCGTACGCCGGGGCGTGCCGGCACGGGGGAGCGCTGCCGGGTTCCTGGTAGGCGGAGACGCGGGTCGCGGCGAAACCGGCCCGCAGCAGGCAGCGTTCGCTGTCCGGGTCGGTCAGGAACGCGATCAGTTCCGCCGCCTTCGCGGCCCGCTGCTCGGACGTGGAGGAGGTGACGGCCAGGTTCTGCCCGCCGAGGACCGCCTTGCCGGGCAGCCGGGTCACCCCCAGGTTCTCCCCGTAGGTCTCGTGCAGGGCGGGGTAGACGTACGGCCAGTGCCGCAGGAAGGTGGTGCGGCCCTCAGCGAAGGCACTGAGCGACTCGGCCTCGCGGGACTCGGAGGCCTCGTCGAGGGTGTACGGCGGGCTCGTGCGCGCACGCAGTTCGGCCACGCCCGCCGTGAGCTGTTCCACGGTCGCCGCGTACTCGCCGTCGCCGTCGGTCAGCCGGAGTCCGGGCACGGCCGAGGCGAACGCCTCGATCGCGTTGACGGTACGGCCCTCGTACGGGGCGAGCTGGGTGGCCCAGCCCTCGTGGCCCTGGGAGCCGAAGTGTCCCTTGACGGCGTCGATCTGGTCCCGCAGTTCGTCCCAGGTGACCCCGTCGCTGAGGTCGGTCCGGGAGACACCGGCCTCCCGCAGGTGGTCCTTGCGGTAGTACAGCAGGCCGGCGTCGCTGTTGAAGGGGACCGCGTACCGCTTGCCCTTCCAGTACGACGTTCTGTCCACGGACGGGATGATGTCGTCCGGGGACCTGACAGCCGCGTCGGTCAGCGGGCGGATCAGGCCCGCGTCGGCGAACTCCGGGACCCAGGTCACGTCCAGGTTCACCACGTCGTACTGGGCGCTGCCGGACTGGAGGGCACCGAGCAGCTGGCTGCGCTGCTGGTCGGCGGAGCCGGGCAGTTCCACCAGCCGGGCCTCGAAGCCCTGTGCGCCCTCCTCGGCGTTCCAGACGTCGATGAGCTGCTGGCGGATGCCGTTCTTGCCGGTCACGTCCTGTCCGCTGGCGACCACGATCCGGCGGCGGTTGTCGGCGTCCGGCGGCTCTTCCCGCACGTCACCGCCGGTGCAGGCAGCCAGGAACAGCAGGGTCAGCAGGGACGGCAACGCGAGTAGGGCGGCCGGCAGGCGTCGGGCCATCATTCCTCCCCCGTTCCGGTGCGGGCGACCTCGTCGCGCAGCGCGGGCACGAGGTCGTCACCGGCGTCCAGGCAACGGCCCTGGGCGGCCTCCGCGACGCGCGTGCCGGGGCGGTCCCGGTCGCAGCCCCCGCTCTTCAGCATCACCATGGCCACGGGCACGCCCGACGCGCGTGCCCGGTCCTCCACCTCGCGGAGGCGGTCGCCGGTCAGGCGGTTGTCGTCCTCGCCGTCGGTGAGGTACACGATCAGCTGCGGCCGCTCGTCACCGGCGCCGCGCTCCCGCATGAACGCCAGGGCGTCCAGCAGGGCGGCGCTCGGATCGGCTTCCGCGTCCCGCACCTCGGCGCCTTCCTCGTCAGTCCTGAGGGCCTTCTCCGCCTCCGCGCGGGAGTGCCTGCCGAAGTCCAGCAGTTCGGTGTGCGTGGGGCCCTTGACCCCGTGCACCGCCCACACCCCGTACTCGTCCCCCCTGCCCAGCCCCGTCAGGGTCTGCTTGAGGATGCCGGGGCCGCCGCTGGGGCCGTCCCACAGGCCGGCCATCGAGCCGGAGCTGTCGAGGAGGAACAGGACCCGGCCGGGTCCGTGCGCGTTGCCGTACCGCTCCAGTGTCCTGTCCAGCCGTGTCGCGTCGGCGGGGTCCGCAGGCGGAACGGAATCGGTCAGCCCGTGGTCGGCCGCCTTCCCGGCGAGCAGTCCCCGTTCGCCCGTCGTGGCCCTGAACCCCTGCTTGCCGAGCACCTCCCGGCCGCCCTCTCCCGTCAGCCAGTCGCGGAACCGGTCCACCCCGTCGTCCCGCGCCTGGACGTCCCGGTCGCCGCCCTCCCAGCGCACCCGCACGAACGTCGGTTCCAGACCGGGCACGTCGTCGGGGTAGACGGCGGTGCGCCCGGCGCGGGTGACCGAGTGGCAGCCGACGCCGCTCCTGAGCAGGAACTCCGGGACCAGGACCGCGCTGCGGTCGTCCGCGGCGTCGTCCTCGGGCAGCGTGCACAGCAGCCTGACGGCCGAGGACTCGGGCCGTCCCGCCCGGCTGATCAGCCCCTCGGCGCCGCGCACGTCGGCCCCGTCGCCGTACAGCCCCACCGTCGCCAGCAGCGCCGAGTCGCTGAACTCGGGGTCGGGCCTGCGCACTTGTGCCTTGCCGTCCGCGTTCTTCAGGGCCCTGACCAGCTCCGGCAGCGACCGCCCGGTGCGCGGGACGTCGGCGCCGAGGCCCTCCGGGACGGCCAGCACGACCGGTGAGTACGCGAGCGGCTCGGTGTCCGGCTCCAGCCGGGCGAAGACGCGTTCCACCTGCGCGTCGCCGGCCCGGTCGACGTCCGCGCGGGTCGCGGGGATCCACACGTCCGGCTGCGGGCCGATGTCCCGCTGCGGGTTGACGTCCTCACGCGGCTGCTGCCAGGGGTCGGAGTGCTCGCCCAGCGCGGTCACCACGTGAGCGGCACCGGCGCTGTAGACGGTGACGCCGGTGCGCCGGCAGCCGTCGTCCTTGGTGTTGGCGTCCGAGGCGAGGTAGGCGTCCGCGGCCGCCCGCATCGCCGGCTCCAGGTCGGGGTCGGTGAGGACGCGCAGCTCCAGCGGCGGTTCGCAGGGGCCGGACCCCCCGGTCAGGACCAGGACTCCGTAACCGGCGGCGCCGATCACGACGAACGCCAGCAGAAGCGCCAGAACGGTGCGGCCGAACAGGCCGACGGACTCCCGGGCGCGGGTGAGCGTACGCCGGAGCCAGGAGAACCAGCCGGGCGGGTCCTCGGTGTCGTCGGTCGGGTCCACCGGTCCCGCCGCCAGCAACACGTCCGCGTCCGGGTCCCACGGGGGCGCCAGCGCCTGAGGTCTCTGCGAGTCGTCGGCCTCCGCCTTGTACTTCGCGGCGGCCATCCGCTCCTTCACCGCGGCGTACAGCTCGGAGAGCCACACCTCCCCGCCCGCTTCGAGGACCCGCACCACCTCGCGGGTGAACGGCGTGGCGACCTCCGCGTCCCCGCCCAGGATGCAGCGGTTGGACTGCACGCTCATCAGGAGCAGGATCTTGTGCTTCTTCCGCTTCGGATCGTCGAAGCGGTGCCAGATTCCCGCGGCGTTGCCCGCGTAGCAGCAGTCGAGGATCACCACCACCTGCTCGGCGCGGCTCTCGACGAGCTCGCCCAGCACCTCGCTGAAACTCACCGAGCCGGGCAGCCCGTCGCCCGTGAGGACTCGGGCGGTGCGCATCTGGAGGTGCAGCTCGTTGCCGGAGGTGGAGGTGACGGCGTGCCCGGCGAAGTAGAACAGCAGCAGCCCCTTGGTCTCCTGGCAGGCGCGGCGCAGCGCCCCCGTGAACTCGTCGGGGGTCGGTGAGGCCAGGGCCCGCACCTCGTGCGCACCGAACACGGCGCTCCGGTGCAGCGCGTCCTCGAGTGTCGTCCGGTTGTGCCGCACGGCGGGGAGCTGGCCGGTGACGCCCTGTGGATCCGGTGCCGTGTGGTCGTACTCGGACACACCGACCAGCAGCGCCCGGTTCACTTCGCCGCGCGGGTCGAAGCGGCTCACCGGCCTACTCCCCGTCGGTGTCCAGCGTGCGGATCTGTGGCGCGGGATCCCCGCCCTGGAGCCGTCGGCGGTTGTTCGTCCAGGTCTTCACCGCACGTGCGGTGTACTCGGTCAGTGCCGCGACCGTGACGACGTCGCCGAGCAGTTTCAGTACGAGTTCGAGATCGGGGCCCAGCCGCCCCTTGGGCCCGTCCGTGCTGGTCCGCGCCTCGATGCTCAGCTTCTCTTCGGAGAGCAGTTCCGCGAGCGGCTCTTCCCGCTCCAGCCACGTCTTCAGGGCTCTGACATCGTCCACGGTCCCGCCGGCGCCCAGCCGGACGCGTACGCCTAAGACAGCCACTTGGTCCCCCTCTGTCATGCCCGACATCATGACACCGGGTCAGGCCTCGGCGGCAGACCTCTGACACGACCTGCGAAAGCGATTGCACGCCCCCTTCACGCCAGGCGCACACGGCGCACGCGTGTTCAGCCCTGGGACTGCAACTGCCGCAACTGCTGCTGTACGTGATCGAGCGCCCCCTCGCGCCGCCCGGGGACCCGGCCCCGCAACTCGGCGAGCGCCGCGCCCAGTTCGCGGGCCCGGGCGGGGTCGCGGATCTGGCCCCACTGGTGGTGGGCGCGGTCCACGGCGGCCTCGACGGCGGGCGCGTCCGGCGCCTGCCCGGCGTTCAGGCGGACGGTGGCCACGGCCAGCCAGGTGTGACAGCTGCGGCCCGCGTCCCCGGCGAACATCGCCAGGTCGGCCCGGACCTCGGCCCAGTGCAGGGCCTCCTCGGAGGCGGGCCCGTGCGCGGCGACGGCGGCCTGTTCGTGCCGGGCGGCCAGGGCGTCGGCGTCGGAGTGGCGGCCGGACTGGACGGCGGCGGTGATGGCGGCGTGCGGGTCACCGGCCGAGGGGCCCGGCGTGTTCAGCACGAGGTCCGTGCCCGCGCTCTCCGGCGCGATCCGGGCCAGCGCCTGCTGGTGCAACTGCTCCGCCGGCGGCCGGAACCCGCTGCGCAGGATCGTCGCGACGGCCTTCATGTACGCCGGTGCCGCGACCGTGCGTCTGGACGGCGGGGGCGCGATGCGGCCGTACACGGCGTTGCCGCGGCCCGAGTCCAGCGGGGTGCCGCGCAGCAGATCCCAGGTCTCGGCGTCCGCGTGCAGGTCGAGCAGGAGGGTCGTCGCGCCGGCCGGCCTCAGGCGCAGTTCGTCCCGGAACCAGTGCCAGGGGAAGGCCGTGTAGCGGGCGGTGGACGCGGTGGTGCGGGCCAGCGCCAGGTGGGGCAGGCGCTGGCGGCGGTCGAGCTGGAGCTGTCCGGTGACGAACACGGTGAGCGGGCCGGGGGCCGCGGCGGCGGCGCGCAGCCGGGTGAGGACGGCCTGCGGCTCCAGCGGGTCGGCGAGTTCGACGACGTTCGCGGTGTCCGTGCCGGCCAGCACGCCGGGCGGTACGGCGGCCAGGACGGGGAGCACGGACGCGGCGTCGACCAGGCGCCCCTTGCCCACCGGCGAGGCCGCCAGCAGCAGCACGGTTCCGGCCATCTCGTCCCTCCCCCTGTCGATCACGTACGGCAGCACCGTAACCGCTGCGGCTGCAAAGGGGGGCCTCAGGACCGCAAACGTCCGCCTTCGGGGGCTTCGCCCCTTCCACGGCGACGGCCCGGGCGCTACGGGCCGCAGCCGGTCCGGGCAACGCGTCGCGTCCGCCGACTTGCCAGCGGGACCCCGGCGGTGTGCCCTGGTAGGCAGGGGCAGGGAGAGAGGAGAGCTCTCATGGCTCATGCGGCACCCGCTTCACGCAAGGTGACCACGCGACGCCGTACACCCGATGTCTTCAGCCCGCGCACCCACGCGATGGCGAAGGTCGCGGTACCCGTCCTCCTCGGGCTCGTCTACGGCTACTGGGCCGCGGCCAACCGGCGCGACGCCGGGCCCATCACGGGCTGGAACCTGCTGTTCGGCTTCCTCACCGCGCTCGTGTTCGCCGTGCTGTTCGCCGCCGTGCGGGAAGTCGCCCCGCGGCTGCGCCGCGAACAGCACGCGCTGCTCTGGTTCGCCTTCACCGGCTGCGCGATCGGCTTCCTCTACAGCCAGACCGGCGAGTCCGTACTGAAGTCCACCGGGGTGGGGCTGGTGGTCGGGGCGGGCGTCTTCGTGACCATGTTCTACCGCTACTACACGCACGAGGACGCCACCGGCCGGCGCCTCGACTGACCCGGTCCCGTACGACACGTCGGGCTCGGCATGTGGGGCCGAATGCAGTCACACGGGTCGCGGGCCGGGCCTGTGGCGCCTTGCCTGGAAGGGTGTCCGAGCACCGCCGGGCGCCCGTATCCGGGCAGGCGCCCCTCCGACCGCGGAACGCCCTGTCGGCCGTTCTGCTGGCCCTCGCGTGCCTGCTCGCGCCGTTCGCCACGCTCGCCTCCTGGGCGGCGCACGGCCTGACCGACACCGGCCGCTACGTCCGTACGATGGCGCCGCTCGCCACCGACCCGGACGTGCGGGGCGCGGTCGCGGACGCCCTCGGGGAGGGCATCATGCGGGAGGCCGGGCAGGAGCTCGACACCGGCCCGCTGCGCGGCACGGCCGGGCCCTTCGTGCACGACGCGGTGCGCTCGTTCACCCGGACCGAGGCGTTCCGCACCGGGTGGGACGCGGCGAACCTGGCCGTCCACGACGCCGTGCTGCGCGCCCTGCGCGACGACAGCACGCGCGCCTCCCCCGTCACCGTCGACCTCGCGCCGGTCCTCACCCGGGTCAAACGCCGGCTCACCGACGACCACGTGCCGTTCGCCCACCGCATCCCGGTCCCGCACACCCGGGTCCCGGTGCTCCCGGCCGACGACGTGGCCCGACTGCGCAGGGGGTACCACGTGCTGGACACCGCCGCCTTCTGGCTGCCGCTCGCCACCGCCCTGTGCGCCGTGGCCGGGACCGCCCTCGCCGCCCGCCGCCGCCGCGCGGTCACCGCGATCGGCCTCGGCACGGCGCTGGGCGGCGGGCTGCTCGTCCTGGCCGTCGCGATCGGCCGCCGCCTCACCCTCGCCGACCTGCCCGACGCGCTCCACCGCCCGGCCGCCGGCGCGGTCTACGACGCCCTGACGGCCACCCTGTCGACCGTGTCCTGGCTGCTGTTCGCCTTCGGCCTGACGGCGGCGCTCGGCTCGTGGCTCACGGGCCGGTACGGTCCCCGGCTCGCCTCGCGGCGACGTGCGCGAGCGTCCGCAGCGCCCGCCGCAGAACCGCCTCCGGAACCGACCCGAGCCCGAGCCTGACGGCGTCGGGCGTGTGGCCGGGGGAGACGGCGAAGGCCGGGCCGGGCGTGACGGCGATGCCGTGCGCGGCGGCAGCCGCCGTGAAGGTGTCCGCGCGCCACGGGGCGGGCAGTTCCCACCAGGCGAAGTAGGCGCCGGGCTCGGACCGCACGGCGAAGCCCGCGAGTTCCTCGGCGAGGATCCGCTGCCTGCGCGCCGCGTCCGCCCGCTTGGCCGCCACCAGCCGCGCCACGGTCCCCTCCCCGGCCCACCGCACGGCCGCCTCCAGCGCGAACCGCCCCGCGCTCCACCCGCCCGACCGCACGGCATGGGCCACGGCCCCGACCCGGTGCGGCGGCACGACGAGGAAACCGGCGGTGAGCCCGGGCGCGACCCGCTTGGAGAGACCGTCGACGACGTGGGTGAGGGCGGGCGCGTGCACGGCGAGGGGATCCCCCGGCTCGTGCAGGAAGGACCAGATGCGGTCCTCCACCACCGGCAGGTTCAGGTCGTGGACCAGCGCCGCGAGTTGCAGCAGGCGAGGGCGGCTCGTCGTCAGCGACGTCGGGTTGTGCAGCGTCGGCTGCACGTACAGGGCGGACAGCGGCGCCGAACGGTGCGCGGCGGCGACGGCCTCCGGGAGCAGCCCGGCCGCGTCACCGGCCAGCGGCACCAGGGTGATGCCCAGCCGCGCCGCGATGTCCTTGACCAGCGGATACGTCAGCTGCTCCACGCCGACCCGGCCGCCCGGGCGGACCAGGGAGGCCAGGACGGCGGCGATGGCCTGCCGGGCGTTGCCGGTGAACAGCAGCCGGTCCGGGGCGGGGCGCCAGCCGGGGGTGGCGAGGAGCGTGGCCGCGGCCTCCCGGGCGGACTCGGTTCCGGTGGCGGCGGCCGGCAGCAGCGCCTCGGCCAGCACGTCGGGACGCAGCAGCGGCGCGAGGACGGGGGCGAGGAGCTCGGGCTGGCCGGGCGCGCTGGGGTAGTTGAGCTCCAGGTTGACGAGGGCGTCGGCGGGGCCGGGCTCGGCGAGCGCCCGGCCCGTCGGCCCGTCCGGGGTGGCCCGTACGAACGTGCCGCGCCCGACCTCGCCGACGACCAGCCCGCGCCGTACGAGTTCGCCGTACACCCGCCCGGCCGTCGACGAGGCGATGCCCCGGCGCCGGGCGAACGCCCGCTGCGGCGGCAGCCGTTGACCGGGCTTCAGCCGCCCGCTGGCGATGTCGTCGGCGATCCTGTCGGCGATACGGCGGTAGTCACCCATCGGTCGGTCTCCCCCTTGGATTGCACCGAGAGCAAAGATCTTATTGCACCGAGTAGTTGGAGCTGCCTAGGGTCTTCACATGGCACCCTTCCTCGCATACGAGGACAAAGGACCCGTACCCTCTCGGCGGCCCCTTGTCCCCCTGGTCCTCGTCCACGGCCACCCCTTCGACCGCACGATGTGGGCCCCGCAGCTCGCCACCTTCGCCGCGACCCGCCGCGTCATCGCCCCCGACCTGCGCGGCTACGGCGCCTCCCCGGTCACCCCGCCCCTCACGGACTTCTCGCAGTTCGCCCGGGACATCGAGGCCCTGCTCGACGAGCTGGGGGTGGAGTCCTTCGTCCTCGCCGGCCTGTCCATGGGCGGCCAGATCGCGATGGACTGCTACCGCCGGTTCCCCGGCCGCATCCGCGGCCTGGTCCTCGCGGACACCTTCCCGGCGGCGGAGACCCCGGAGGGCGTCCGCACCCGCGACGCCATGGCGGACCGCCTCCTGCGTGAGGGCATGCGCGGCTACGCCGACGAGGTCCTGGAACGGATGGTCGCCCCCTACGCCCCCGCCGAGGTCAAGGCCCACGTCCACCGCATGATGACGGCCACCTCCCCCGAGGGCGCCGCCGCGGCCCTGCGCGCCCGTGCCCGGCGCCCCGACTACGCCGCCCTGCTGACCCGCGTCGGTGTCCCGGCCCTGGTCGTCGTGGGAGCCGACGACACCTACACCCCGGTCTCCGACGCCCGCGCCATGCACGCGGCCCTCCCGGACGCGGCCCTGCACGTGATCGAGGGCACGGCCCACATGCCGAACCTCGAACGCCCCGAGGAGTTCGACCGGGCACTCGGGGAATTCCTGGCCCGCGTCGACGCACGGCAACCTTCCACCGCCCCACCCCGTCTTTGAGGGAGGATTCGGGCATCCCACCCCGCGAACGGAAGGCCGGGCCTTGGACACCGCCGCTGCCGAGTGGACCGCCACCGACGGGCCGGACCACCGTCCGCCCGGACGGCGGCTCGGCGCCTGGTGCGCCGCCCTGCTGTTCGCCGCGGTCAGCGTGGTCGTCGGCTTCCGGACCGCCGGCAGCGACGGCTTCGCGCCCGTCCCGCAGGTCCTCGCCTTCCTCCCCTGGCTGCTCGCCCCCACCGCCCTGGCGCTGTTGCTCGCCCTGCTGTCCCGGTGGTGGCCCGGGACGGTCTGGGGCGTGCTCCTGCTCGGCCTGCTGGCCTGGTTCATCGAGCCGTACGGCAAGGTCGGCGACCCCGTCGGCCGCCCGGTCGCCGACCTGCGCGTGCTGACCTCGAACGTCGAGTTCGGGCAGGGCACCGGGTCCCTGGTCGCCGCCGTCCGCCGCGAGAAACCGGACCTCGTCTTCGTACAGGAATGCGAGTACGAGTGTGACGCGCGGCTGAAGGACGACCTCTCCCAGGACTACCCGCACCGCAGGGCCGTCGAGGGCGGCGGCTCCGAGGGCTCCGTCATCCTCAGCCGCTTCCCGCTGCGGCCCACCGACGGCGTCCCCGGCACCATGGGCATGCCCGGGGCGATCGCCGACGTCGACGGGCATCCCGTACGGCTCCAGCTCGCCCACCCCATGCCCCCGCTGCCCGGCGGGCTGGACCTCTGGCGCACCGAGCTGGAGGCCCTGCGCGACGCGGCCGCGGCCGACCCCGGCACCCCCCTCGTGCTGGCCGGCGACTTCAACGCCTCCCAGGACCACGCCGCCTTCCGCCGCATCCTCGACACCGGCCTGACCGACGCCGCCCGCCTCGACGACGCCGCCCGCACGGCCACCTGGCCGGCCCGGACCGCGCCGACGTTCGGTGTGCAGATCGACCACGTCCTGGTGTCGAAGGACTTCGCGGCCGACCGCACGCGCTTCCTGGACCTGGCCGACACGGACCACCGGGCGGTGGTCACGGACCTGACACTGCACTCACGCCGGTAGGAGAGGAAGGGGGACGCCCGACAGGCGCCCCCCACAGGTACCTCACAGGGACCTCTCCGGTGTCCCTCTCCGCTCAGACGCCGATGTCGCAGCCGTCCGCACGCCACACGGCCACGACCGCCGGACGGACGTACGTCCCGGGACCGTCGGGCCAGGTGCTGGCCGGCTTCTCCACGGACGCGCCGTCGATCTCGCCCGGGTGCTGCACGGCGACGAGGACCCGCCGGTCCTGGATGATCGGACCGCAGGTCTCGGCACCCTTCGGCACGGTCAGGAACTGCTTCAGCTCACCGCGCCGCTCACCCCGCGTCGCCACGCCGAACAGGCCGTCGTGCGATCCGAGCTGGGCGCCGTCGGTGGAGATCCACAGGTTGCCGTAGGGGTCGAAGGCCACGTTGTCCGGGCAGGAGATCGGGCTGACACCGTCCTTCGGGAACCCGGCGAAGTAGGTCACCGGGTCGTCCGGGTCACCGGCGACGAGGAACAGCGACCACGCGAACCGCGTGCTCTCGGGCCGGTTCCACCGCTCCGTGAGCTCCAGGACGTGTCCGTGCTTGTTGGCGTTGCGCGGATTGGCCTCGTCCGCCTTGGCGTTGGAGCCGACACCGCGGTTGGAGTTGTTCGTCAGGGCGACGTACACCTTGCCGGTGACGGGGTTGGGCTCGATGTCCTCGGGCCGGTCCATCTTGGTCGCGCCCACCTTGTCGCCGGCGAGGCGCGTGAAGACGAACACCTCCTCGGCGCTCATCCCGTCCACGTGCGAGACGGCACCCTCGGCGGTGGCGGTGGCCAGGGGAATCCACTCGCCGCTCCCGTCGAACTCACCGTCGCCGGGAAGCTTGCCCGTGCCGTCGATCTCGATGGCGGGGGAGTCACCGGTGAGCTTGGCGACGTACAGCGTCCCCTCGTCGAGAAGCGACAGGTTGTGCTCGCGCACGGCACGCGACGACCCGTGCCGCATCCGCTTGCTGCCGACGAACTTGTAGAAGTAGTCGAACCGCTCGTCGTCACCGGTGTACACGACGGGCCGCCCGTCCGCCGTCATCCTGATGTTCGCGGCCTCGTGCTTGAACCGCCCGAGTGCGGTGTGCTTGCGCGGCGTGGAGCTCGGGTCGTACGGGTCGAACTCCACGACGTACCCGAACCGGTGTACCTCGTTCGGCTCCTGGGCGACGTCGAACCGCTTGTCGAACCGTTCCCACTTCCGCTCGCTGGCCCCGGTCCCGATGCCGTACCGCTTGTCGGTCGCCCGGCTGCTGTTGGCGAAGTACTGGTTGAAGTTCTCCTCGCCGTGCAGGGTCGTGCCCCACGGAGTCACGCCGCCCGAGCAGTTGTTGAGGGTGCCGAGCACCTTCGTGCCGGTCGGGTCGGCGGAGGTCTTGACGAGGTCGGACCCGGCGACGGGCCCGGTGAGCCGGAACTCGGTGGTGGCGGTGACGCGCCGGTTGAGCTGATGCCGGGGAACGGCGGTCAGCTTCCCGGTCTTCCGGTCCCCCTCCACGACGACGGCGGACAGCCCGTGCGCGGCCCAGGCGATCTCCACCTGCTCCCGGGTCGGACTGGCGGCGTCATACCCCCGGAACATGAGCACCTCGTCGGTGTACTCGTGATTGGCGACGAGCAGCTGCCGACCGCGCTCACCCGGCAGCGGAAGCAGCGCGAGGAAATCGCAGTTGTACCCGAACTGCCCGGCCTGGGCCTTGGCGGTCTGCTTCTCCGGGTCGAAGGCGGGCGCACCGCGCAGGATGGGCTCGCCCCAGCGGATGACGACGTTCTGCCGGTACCCCTCCGGCACGGTCACGGCGTCGGCGGTGTTGGGCGCGACGGGCGCGAAGCGCAGCCCGCGCGCGCCCTTGTTCTTGCGCCGGGCGGCGTCGGCGGCGGTGCCGGCCGTGGCGCCCCCGGCGGGAGCGGCACCGGCCTGCGGGGCCTGCGCGACACCCACGGCTCCCGCGCCCGCGGCGGCCACGGTCACCACGGCCGCGGCCCGCATCATCGACCGCCGGCTGAGCGCACCGGCGATCACATCACCGACGTACTCGTTGGAGCTGGTGTTGGGCACCTCGTGGAAGCAGGCGTCACCACACCGGAAACGACAGGTCAGGGCGGACCGGCCGCCGGGGTGCGATCCGGACGGCGTTCCGATCAACGGCAGCAGCTTGCGCACTTTGCTCTCTCCTTGGATGCCCTTGGTGTCAGCGTGACCGTAGGGGCACATATGTGCGGCAGCCGGGCGCCAGGGTGAACAGCGGGTGAACCTGCGGCAGCCTTACGGCAGTTGTGGCGATTCAGCACGGCGACACCTTCGCAGGCCGGATGTCCCTCTTGACAGGCTGGGCCTCCCACCCCTGACCCTGCCCAAGATCACCCAGGAGGGCCGCTAACCTTACGTGTCCGTCCTGGCCAGGGATTGACGGGCTTCAACTCACGCGAAGGGTTGCGCGCACATGGGCATTCTCACTCTCTTGCGGAACGCGTTCGGACGGTCACGCAAGTCACGGACCGCCGAGGCGGAGGGTGCGGCGCAGACCACGACGACGACCGAAACACCGACGCCCCCCGAGACGGACCCGAAGGTCCCGTCCCCCTCCCCGGAACCCACCCCCGCCCCGACGCCCAACGTCCCGGGCCCCCGAGACGAACACGACCTCGTGTCACTGGCCTTCGACCATGTGACGGTCCCCAGGCCTAAGCGGGCTGGGGAGGGAGAACCGGGAGTCGAGGAGAAGCCTGCGGCGGCGGCACCGGAGACAGAGGCTGAGGCCAAGCCGGCGGTCGAGGAGCCGACGGACGCCGATCAGCCGACGGAGACTGCGACCGAGACGGAGCAGCCGACCGCCACCGAGTCGTCGTCGACCCCCGAGCCCACAGCACCGGAAAGGCCCGGGGACAGCCCGGAGGCCGAGCCCACGGCGACAACGGAGCCGAAGCCCACGGCCGAGGCCGACACACCGGCGCAGCCGTCGGCCACCGAGACGAAGCCGGCCCCCGCGCCACAGCCCGAGGCACCCGCGGTCCCGAAGCCCGAGGCGCAGCCGACACCCGAGCCCGAGCCGACGCCAGAAGCCGAACCCACGGCCAAGCCCGAGCCGACGGCAGAAGCCAAGGCCACCCCCGAGCCCGAAGCTGCCCCCAAGACCACGCCCGAGGCGCAGCCGACACCCGAGCCCGAGCCGACGCCAGAAGCCGAACCCACGGCCAAGCCCGAGCCGACGGCAGAAGCCAAGGCCACCCCCGAGCCCGAAGCTGCCCCCAAGACCACGCCCGAGGCGCAGCCGACACCCGAGCCCGAGCCGACGCCAGAAGCCGAACCCACGGCCAAGCCCGAGCCGACGGCAGAAGCCAAGGCCACCCCCGAGCCCGAAGCTGCCCCCAAGACCACGCCCGAGGCGCAGCCGACACCCGAGCCCGAGCCGACGCCAGAAGCCGAACCCACGGCCAAGCCCGAGCCGACGGCAGACCCCAAGACCACGCCCGAGGCGGAGCCGACGCCCGAGCCTGAGCCGACGGCAGAAGTCAAGGCCACCCCCGAGCCCGGAGCTGCCCCCAAGACCACGCCCGACGCCGAGCCCGAGGCGACCTCCGACGTCGAGCCGACGACCGAGCCGGACGCGCCGGCCAAGACTGAGCCGACGACCGAGTCACACCCGTCGGCCAAGGCCGAGCCGGCGACCGAGACCGAGGCCGAGGCGGAGCCGACGGCCAAGGCCGAGGCGCCGGCCAAGGCCGAGGCCGAGCCGGCGGCCGCGGCCGCCGCCGGGGACGCTCCCGCAGCCGCCGACGGCGAGTCCGCCCCGCAGGGGCCACCCGCACCCGACGACGAAAGCAGCACGGGTGGTGCGGGTGGGAACGACACGGCCGAAGCCGAAGGCGAGGCCGAGCCGGACGTCACCACCCCCGCCGTCCCCCTCACCCGCATCAAGACCCGCGCCCCCGGCCTCACCACCGCCTACAAGGCCGCCGCCACCACCCTCAAGCAGCACAACCTCACCGGCACCCGAGCCAAGGTCTACCTGGTCCTCGACCGCTCCGCCTCCATGCGCCCGTACTACAAGGACGGCTCCGCGCAGGCCCTCGCCGAACAAACCCTCGCCCTCGCCGCCCACCTCGACCCCGAGGCCACCGTCCCGGTCATCTTCTTCTCCACCGAACTCGACGGCACCGGCGAGATCACCCTCACCGACCACGAGAACAAGATCGACGACCTGCACGCCGCCCTCGGCCGCATGGGCCGCACCAGCTACCACGCAGCCGTCGAAGCCGTCCTCGCCCACCACGGCAAGGAAGCCACCCCCGACACCCCGGCCCTGGTGATCTTCCAGACGGACGGCGCCCCCGACGCCAAGACCCCCGCCACCCAGTCCCTCACCGAGGCCGCCAGGACCCACCCCACCGTCTTCTTCTCCTTCGTCGCCTTCGGTGACCCGGAGAACAAGGCCTTCGACTACCTCCGCAAGCTCAAGGCCCCCAACACGTCCCACTTCCTCGCCGGCGAAACCCCCCGCGAGCTCACGGACAAGGAGCTCTACGAGGGCGTACTGGCGGACTGGCGTCCGTAGACCCCCCGGGGGGTGGACGGCACACGGCAGGCCGTCCACCCCCCGAAACGCGTGTGAGTCGATCTTCAGGGGACCAGTAGGATTTCGACCATGGCGGCCACTGGATCCGAGAAGCAGGGGGCGAAGGCGTACTACGTCTCGACCCCCATCTACTACGTCAACGACGCTCCTCACCTGGGCCACGCCTATACGACCGTCGCAGGCGACGTGCTCTCCCGCTGGCACCGCCAGCGCGGCGAGAAGGTGTGGTACCTCACCGGCACGGACGAGCACGGTCAGAAGATCATGCGCACGGCCGAAGCCAACGGTGTCACTCCCCAGGAGTGGGCCGACAAGCTCGTCACCGAAGCGTGGAAGCCTCTCTGGGAGCACCTGGAGATCGCGAACGACGACTTCATCCGCACCACGCAGAAGCGGCACACGGACCGCGTCCAGGAGTTCGTCCAGGACCTGTACGACAAGGGCGAGATCTACAAGGGCGGCTACGAGGGCCCGTACTGCGTCGGCTGCGAGGAGTACAAGCTCCCCGGCGAGCTCCTCGACGGCGAGGGCGAGTACGCGGGCCAGAAGCTCTGCCCGATCCACAAGAAGCCGGTCGAGATCCTCAGCGAGGAGAACTACTTCTTCAAGCTGAGCGAGTACGGCGAGAAGCTCCTCGCCCACTACGAGGCCAACCCCGGCTTCATCCAGCCCGAATCCGCGCGCAACGAGGTCGTGAACTTCGTACGGCAGGGCCTCCAGGACCTCTCCATCTCGCGCTCGACGTTCGACTGGGGCATCCCGATCCCCTGGGACGACAAGCACGTGATCTACGTGTGGGTCGACGCCCTGCTGAACTACGCCACGGCGGTCGGCTACAAC
This sequence comes from Streptomyces sp. SID5464, assembly GCF_009862985.1. NCBI lineage: Bacteria > Bacillati > Actinomycetota > Actinomycetes > Kitasatosporales > Streptomycetaceae > Streptomyces > Streptomyces sp. SID5464. Next base: position 362,669 of record NZ_WWIQ01000022.1, read on the forward strand.
GAGAACCAGGCCAAGTTCGAGGAGACCTTCCCGGCCGACGTCCACCTGGTCGGCAAGGACATCCTCCGCTTCCACGCGGTGATCTGGCCCGCGATGCTGATGGCACAGGGGCTCCCCCTCCCCGGGAAGATCGCAGCGAACGGCTGGCTGATGGTCGGCGGCGAGAAGATGTCGAAGTCGAACCTGACCGGCATCAAGCCGCAGGACCTGACCTCGCACTTCGGCGTGGACGCCTACCGCTGGTACTTCCTGCGCGCGATCGCCTTCGGCCAGGACGGCTCGTTCTCCTGGGAGGACTTCTCCGCCCGGTACACGAGCGAGCTGGCGAACGACTACGGAAACCTCGCGTCCCGCGTCGCGGCGATGGTAGGCAAGTACTTCGGCGGCGAGCTGCCGGCGTCGACGGCCGACGGCGAGGCCGAGAGGGCGATCCACGACGGCCTGACGAAGGCGGTGACGGAGGCGGACCGCCGCATCGGCGACGACCTGGACTTCCAGGGCGGCATCCTGGCGGTCTTCGACTTCGTCAAGCAGGTCAACGGCTACATCACCGAGCAGGAGCCCTGGAAGGTCGCGAAGGACACCTCGGACGAGGGCAAGGCGCGCCTCGCGACCATCCTCTACACGGCCGCGGAGTCCCTGCGCGCCGTCGCGGTCCTCCTCAACCCGGTCATGCCGGAGACCTCCCAGAAGCTCTGGGACTCGCTCGGCGCGGCCGCCTCCCTCGGCGCCCTCGCGGACCAGAAGATCGGCGAGGCCGGCGAGTGGGGCAGGCTCCCGGCCGGCACGACGGTCACCAAGGGCGCGGTCCTCTTCCCGCGCCTGGAGGAGAAGCCGACGGCGTAACGGCCGTAACACGCTCGCTACAGCACGGGGCCCGGGAGGACGAGAACCTTCTCCCGGGCCCCGTGCTTTGCGAAGATCGCGTGAGCGCGGCCACCCGGCCGCCGCCACACACCCGGGGGATCCCATGGCACTGTTCGGCAACGCACACACCGTCGACCCGGTATCGGCCCAGCAGGACTACGCCCGCCTCCTCGGCCACGGCGAACAGGTCCACGCCGCGTTCCTGCTGATCCGCGACACCATCCTCTTCACCGACCGCCGCCTGATCCTGATCGACAAGCAGGGCATCACCGGCAAGAAGGTCGAGTACCACTCGGTCCCCTACCGCAGCATCACCCACTTCGCGGTGGAAACGGCCGGCACCTTCGACCTGGACGCCGAACTGAAGATCTGGATCTCCGGCACCCCGACCCCCATCGAGAAGACCTTCACCAAGGGAGTCGACATCTACGAGGTCCAGGCGATCCTGACCCAGTTCGTGGCGAGGTAGTCCGGCACCACCAGAGGCCCGGGGGCCCGCCCGGTGAGCACGGAGCGGGCCTGCGCCAGCCCTCGCGGACGTGCACGGTGCCGGGGGTGACGGCGAGCTCAACGCAGGAGTTGAGCCCGATCATCTCTCGGTCCAACCCGGACAACGCTGAGATGATTTCACGGTTTGCTGGCATGATCACGACGTGACCAGCGAGCCTGTGCAGCCCAGCCCCAGGAAGTACGTGCTCTTCGATGTCGACGGTACGTTGATCGACGCCGTGGACAACCAACGCCGGGTCTGGGAAATGTGGGCGGGGCGATACCGGCTGGACGCGGATGAGGTCTATCGGGTGGCGCTGCGGACGCGGCCCATGGAGACCTTCGCGCAGGTAGCTCCGGACCAGGATCCAAGGGAGTGCCTGACTGCGCTGCACGAACTCGAGGACGAGGACGTCCAGTCCGGCGTCTATGCGGCCTTCGACGGTGCATCCGAGCTGCTGGACGCCCTGCCGGCGGCGTCGTGGGCGCTGGTGACCTCGAACTATGAGCACCGGGTGCGCGGGCGATTTGCCCGGACGGGCCTGCCGGTCCCGGGCGTCATAGTCGACGCCGCCGCAGTAGAGGAGGGCAAACCGTCGCCGGTGCCCTACCTGCTGGCCGCCGAGCAGCTCGGTGCCCAGCCCGAGGACTGCCTGGTCATTGAGGACGCCCCCTCCGGAGTCGAGGCAGGGTTGCGGGCCGGCATGGTGGTGTGGGGGGTCAACGCCCCGGTTGCGGTGGCCGGCGTGCACCGTCACTTCGGGAGCCTGCGCGAAGCAGTCCCCGACATCCTTGCCTTCGCCCGCCTGGAGGGCCTGCGGAAACCCCCACCACGGCTCCGTTGATCCACCAGACTGCTCTTGTTCTTCCACGGAGAAGGGACGGAGCATGGCGAACAGTGCGCTTCTGGTGATGGACGTGCAACGGGACATCGTGGCCATCGCCGACGACGGTTCCGGATATCTGCCGCGCTTGCGCCAGGCGATCGACGGAGCCCGGGCCGCAGGCATCCCCGTGATCTACGTGGTGATCGGGTTACGGCCGGGTGACCAGGAAGTCAGCCCCCGCAACAAGGTGATGACAAACATTGTCCGGGCCGGCCTGTTCACCGAGGGGCAGCCTGGTACCGAGATCCATGACGACGTCGCCCCGCAGCAGGGCGACGTCGTGGTGACCAAGAGACGAGGGAGTGCCTTCTCGGGCAGCGACCTCGACTTGGTACTCAGGGCTCGCGATATCGACAGCCTTGTTCTCACCGGCATCGCCACCAGCGCTGTGGTGCTGTCCACCCTGTGGCACGCCATCGACCTGGACTTCGGCCTCACCGTTCTGGCGGACGCCTGCCTCGACACCGACCCCGAGGTGCACACGATGCTCACCGAAAAGCTGTTCCCGCAGTGGGCAGACGTCTTCGCCGTCGAGGACTGGCTCAAAGTCATCGCACCGCAGTAGCGAAACGCCGTCCTCGCGTGCGGGCAGCCGGCATCGCCTCCCGCCGACCGGGGGGCCAGTCGACGGAGTTGCCCGGGCCCGGGTGAGGGTGCCAAGCGGCTCGGGCCCGTCCCCGACGGAGGGGGCGGGCCCGGAGTCCGCTCAGCTCAGCGCGCCTCCCCCGCAACCGGCTCCCCCGTCACCGCTGCTTTCCCAGCGGACCCGGGCCGCTCGCCCCTCTTGGTGTGGCGTACGAACGCGACACCCAGCACCGCCAGGATCGACGCCGCGGAGAGCGTGTAGAGGCCCCCGTTCGTGCTCCCCGTCGTGTCCTTCAGGTAGCCGAACAGCGTGGGCGACACGAACCCGCCCAGGTTTCCGATCGAGTTGACCAGCGCCAGCCCCGGCGCGGCGATCTTCAGGTCGAGGCCCGACTGGGCCATCGGCCAGAACAGCGTGGCCGCGCACTTGCCGCCCACCGCGGCCAGCGTGAGCGCGGCCAGGCCGAACCAGGGCGAGCCGAGCGTGGCGAGGAAGGTGCCGGTGGCCGACAGGACCAGGGCGATCGCCAGGTAGGGGCGACGGTCCGGGGCCCGGTCGGTGAAGTGGGCCATCGTGTACATCGCGATCACCGCGCAGATCCAGGGGATCGCCGACAACAGCCCGATCTGGAAGGAGGACAGTCCGCCGATCTCCTCCACCAGACTCGGCAGCCAGAACGTGATCGCGTAGCCGGTGAGCGCCATCGCGAAGAAGACCGCGGTCAGGACGGCGACCTGGGGATGGAAGATCAGCTTCATCCGCGACACCGACGGCGCCCGGTCACGCGCCTCCTTGTCCCGCGCCACCGCCTCGCTCAGCGCGTCCTTCTCCTCCTGCGTCAGCCACTTCGCGTCCTGGATCCGGGAGACGAGGAAGAACCCGGCGATGAAGCCGACCAGGATCGAGAAGGCGCCCTCCAGGGCGAACATCCACCGCCAGCCCGCGACACCGCCCGCGCCGTGCAGTTCCAGCAGCGCGCCGGTGATCGGGCCGGTGACGATGTACGCCGTGGCCGAGCCGCCCAGGAAGATCGCACTGGCCCGGCCCCGGCTGGAGTCCGGCAGCCACTGGGTGAAGTAGAGGAGCACACCGGGGAAGAAGCCGGCCTCCGCGACACCGAGCAGGAAGCGCAGGCCGTAGAACATCCACACGTTGTGGATGAAGCACATCGCCACGATCACCGCACCCCAGGTGATCATGATCCGGGTCAGCCAGACCCGGGCCCCGAACCGCTCCAGGAGCATGTTGCTCGGCACCTCGAACAGGGCGTACCCGATGAAGAACAGGCCCGCGCCGAGCCCGTAGGCCGTGGCGCTCACCCCGACATCGGCCCGCAGCTCGTTCTGGACGAAGCCCACGTTCGTCCGGTCCATCTGGTTGACCAGCAGCATCAGGACCAGGATCGGCAGCATGCGGCGCAGGAATTTGCCGACCGCACGCTGCTCGGCCTCGGGTATGACTGTTGCGGCGTCTGACATCGTTGTCTCCCTCGATGTGCACATACGTGAACAGCAGTCACGTACGCGTTCTCGAAGGGACTTTATGGAGGCCCAACTTCCGGGTCAACGGGTTGAGCAGAAGTGCATGTATGTGAATGCGGGGCGGACGGCCGTACACGTCCGCCCCACATACGTCCGTCAGTCCGTGGGATCGACACCCATGGTGAGGGTGGCGACGACGCCCTTGGCGATGGCGTTCTTCCTGTACTGGAGCTTCAGCAGCCCGCCCTGGGTGCCGTTGCCCGGGTAGATGGTGTCCTCGTCGAGGGTGGTGCGGGTCGTGGTGTTGGTGGAGTACGGCTCGACCTCGGCGGAGGCCAGTACGGACTCCTCGTCGAAGAAGAGCTGACCGGTGTGGCAGGTCGTGCCGCCCTCGTAACCGGTGTCCGTCCAGGTGCCGTTCACATGCACCTTGGTGTGGATGTGCACGCAGCGGCCCTGGTACCAGCCGGGGAAGACCGTACGGAACTCGACGAACCCCCGCTTGTCCGTCCGCCAGGTGCCGCGCAGATAGCGCTCGTCGTCGGTGGGCTCCTGGTGCCCACCGCCACCGCCACCACCCGGGGGCGCACCCGTGGGCGTGCCGGTCGGCATACCCGAGGGCGGCGTGCCACCCCCGCCGCCCCCTCCTCCACCGCTGCCCATCGCCTCGTACCCCGAGTACACACCCAGCGCGTTGCAGTGCCAGATGTCCACGGCGGCGTTCGCGAGCGGCTCGCAGGTCTCGGAGTCGACCACCCTGAGGCGCAGGGTGAGCGGGATGCCCTCCTGGTCCTCGGTGACGTCCCGGCGGAGCTTGTCCGCGTCGATGTAGTAGGGGCCTTCGGTGGTTTCGGAGGTCAGCTTGTAGCAGACCTCGCCCGAGCCCCCGGTGGCCGTCCCCTTGGCGGCTCGCGTGTCCTCGCCGGCGAACGCGCCCGCCGCGAACGTACCGCCGACGCCCGCCGCCACCACCGCCCCGGCGCCCGCGGCGACGACCTTACGGCGTGTCAGATCCCTTGTGTGTTTCGGCCCTCGGGCCGCTTCCTGTCCCGTCATGGGAAGGGAAGCTAGGGAGCCCGGCTGTCAGGAGCCTGGGTGAGAGCTGGGCACGAGCCCTGGGTACGAAAGTGGCCCGGAACCGACGCCGGTTCCGAGCCACTCCCTCCAGGTCGCCTACTTCGGCTGCGGCCTCCGCACCGACAGGTGCAGCTCCTTCAGCCGCGCCTCCTCCAGCTCCGTCGGCGCGCCCATCATGAGGTCCTGGGCGTTGCCGTTGAGCGGGAAGGCGATGGTCTCGCGGATGTTCGGCTCGTCGGCGAGCAGCATCACGATGCGGTCGACGCCCGGGGCGATGCCGCCGTGCGGCGGGGCGCCGAAGCGGAAGGCGCGCAGCATGCCGGCGAACTTCTCCTCGACGGTCTCGCGGTCGTACCCGGCGATCTCGAAGGCCTTGAGCATGATCTCCGGCTCGTGGTTCCGGATCGCACCGGAGGACAGCTCGACGCCGTTGCAGACGATGTCGTACTGCCAGCCGAGGATGTCCAGCGGGTCCTGGGTCTCCAGGGCCTCCAGACCGCCCTGCGGCATGGAGAAGGGGTTGTGCGAGAAGTCGATCGCGCCGGTCTCCTCGTCCTTCTCGTACATCGGGAAGTCGACGATCCAGCAGAAGCGGAAGACGCCCTCCTCGAAGTGCCCGGCACGCTTGGCGGCTTCCACCCGCACCGCGCCCATGATCTTCGAGACCTCGTCGAACTCGCCCGCGCCGAAGAACACGGCGTGGCCGGCCGCCAGCGACAGGCGCTTGGTCAGCTCGGCGACGTTCTCCTCGGTGAGGAACTTCGCGATCGGGCCGGACAGCGAACCGTCCTCGCCGACGCGGACCCAGGCCAGGCCCTTGGCGCCCTGCGAGACGGCGTAGTCGCCGAGCTGGTCGAAGAACTTGCGGGGCTGGGCGGAGACGTCCGGCACCGGCAGGGCACGGACGTGCTTGCCGGCGAAGGCCTTGAACTCCGAGCCCTCGAAGATGTCGGTGATGTCGACGAGTTCGAGCTGGGCGCGCAGGTCGGGCTTGTCGGAGCCGTACTTCAGCATCGCCTCGCGGAACGGGATCCGCGGGAACGGCGAGGTGACGTGGCGGCCGTTGCCGAACTCCTCGAACAGCTCCGTCATCAGCTTCTCGACGGGCTGGAAGACGTCCTCCTGCTCGACGAAGCTCATCTCGATGTCGAGCTGGTAGAACTCGCCCGGCGAGCGGTCGGCACGCGCGTCCTCGTCACGGAAGCAGGGCGCGATCTGGAAGTAGCGGTCGAAGCCGGAGATCATCAGCAGCTGCTTGAACTGCTGGGGCGCCTGGGGGAGGGCGTAGAACTTGCCCGGGTGCAGGCGGGACGGGACGACGAAGTCGCGGGCGCCCTCGGGGGAGGTCGCGGACAGGATCGGCGTCGCCATCTCGTTGAAGCCGAGGGCCGTCATCTTGTGGCGGATCGCCGAGATGACCGCCGTGCGCAGCATGATGTTGCGGTGCATGCGCTCGCGGCGCAGGTCCAGGAAGCGGTACTCCAGGCGCCGCTCCTCGTTGACCCCGTCCTCGGTGTTGATCGTGAACGGCAGGGGAGCGGCCGCGCCGAGCAACTCGACCTCGCCGACCTCGACCTCGACCTCACCGGTCGGCAGGTCGGGGTTGATGTTCTCGGCGCCCCGGGAGACGACCTTGCCGTCGACACGGACGGTCGACTCCTTGGACAGCTTGTCGAGGGCCTCGTAGGCGGGAGTGCCGGGACGGGCGACGAGCTGCGTGATGCCGTAGTGGTCGCGCAGATCGATGAAGAGGATGCCGCCCAGGTCGCGCCGATTGTGCAGCCAGCCACTCAGCCGGACGTCGGTGCCGACGTCAGAGGAGCGGAGCTCGCCGCAGGTGTGGGACCTGTACCGATGCATCGTCGTTCATCCAGTCTTCGCTGATCGGGGTCTGTGTTTCACGTGAAACTGGTCCCCAGCGTACCGGCCAGGCGAAGATCGGCTCGCCTCAGTTAACGATCGAGCACACTTCTGCCTTCGGTGGCAGCGTTCGAGCGCCTCTTCTTAAAGTAGGTCAATGCGCACTGGCGAGCCCCTGCCCGCCGTGGGGGAGGCTCTCGCAGCCCTCGCGACCGGCCTGTGGCACTGGGACACCGCCACCGGGCTGGTCACGGTCGACGCCGAGGCGGCACGGTTGCTCGGGCTGCCCGCAGAGCAGGTCAGCCTTACGGAGGCGCAGGCCCGGGCCCGGCTCCACCCGGTCGACTGGAACGAGATCACCGGCGTGATCCAGCTCGCCGTCGCCGAGGGCACCCTCGCCGAGGTACGGATCCGGATCATGGACGAGCAGGGCCGGATCGTCCGGGTCGTCCGCAGCCGCTCCAAGCCGTCCTTCGACCGGGCCCGCAAGGCGTACCGATTGATCGGCACCCTCCAGGAGGTCACCGAGCCCACCCCGGGCACCCCGGCCGGGCGCAGCGCGGTCACCGGCGACTGGCGGCGCTCCCGGGAGGCGTTCCTGCTGGACGCGGGCCGGGCGCTGGCCGAGGCCCGCTCCACGCAGGAGGTCCTGCGGGTGACGGCCAACCTGTCGATGCCCGGGTTCTCACCGGACGGGCTGGCGGTCTTCGGTGTGGAGGGCGACCGTCTGACGATCATCGGCCACCACGGGCAGCAGCAGAGCGACGAGAGCCCGTTCTCCGACATGCCGCTGGACACCGACTATCCGGCCGCCGAGGTGGTACGGACCGGCCGGGCGGTGTATCTGTCCTCTCCCGAGCAGTACAAGGCCCGCTACCCGCTGACCTGGCCGCTCGCCGAGCGCTTCGGCCGCCGGTCCTGGGCGTTCCTGCCGCTGACCGTGGCCGGCCGCACGATGGGCGCGTGGATGGCGGCCTTCACCTACCCGGTCGCCTTCACACCGGACGAGCGGTCGGTGCTGGCCACCGTGGCGCGGATGCTGGCACAGGCGCTGACCCGGGCGGGCCTGGCCGAGAGCGAGCGGGCGCTGACCGACGGGCTCCAGCGGACGATGCTGCCCAAGCTCGGCCCGCAGCGCATCCCGGGCATGAGCGTCGCCGCCCGCTACGTCCCCACCGGCGGCGGCCTCCAGGTCGGCGGTGACTGGTACGACGTGATCCCGCTGCCCAGCGGACGGTTCGCGCTGGTCATCGGGGACGTCCAGGGTCATGACGTGCGGGCGGCGGGCCTGATGGGCCAGCTCCGTATCGCCCTGCGCGCCTATGCCTCGGAGGGCCACCGCCCCGACGCCGTCCTCACCCGCGCCTCCCGCTTCCTGCACGGCATCAGCGACGAGGACCCCGCCGACCCGCGCTTCGCGACCTGTCTGTACGTCGAGGTCGATCCGGCGAACGGCGTGCTGGACATCGCCCGGGCCGGGCATCCGGACCCGGCGATCCGGATGTCCGACGGCACGGTGCTGATGCGGCCGACGTCGGGGGGCCTGCCGCTGGGCATCGACCCGGACGCCGACTACCCGACGACCCGGCTCGCCCTGGAGTCCGGCGAGACCATGCTGATCTGCACGGACGGCCTGATCGAGACCGGCGGGCACGACCTGGACTCCGGGTGGCGGCGGCTGCGCGAGATCCTGGAGGACCACAAGGGCGATCTGGAGGAGCTCGCCGACACCCTGGTGCAGGCCGTGCACGGGCCTTCCTCGCACCACACCACCGGCCCCCTGGCCGACCGTCGCGAGGACGACATAGCACTGCTGCTGCTGAGCAGGGAGGGCGAGGGCTGCGGCTGCGGTGACACCGTGATCGTGCGGGCCCCCGTGCGGCGCACGATGCTGACGATCGCGCAGGCCGAGCCCGAACGGATCGCGGTGGCCCGGCAGCAACTGCGCGAGCTGCTGCACGACTGGGCCTCACCCGACCAGGTCGACTCGGGGGTGCTGCTGCTGTCCGAGCTGCTGACGAACGTCCTCGTGCACACGGACTCCGACGCGCTGCTCGTCGCCGAGATCACCGGCCAGGAGGGTGAGCGGCGGCTGCGGATCGAGGTCACCGACACCGGCGACGACCTGCCGCACAAACGCAGACCCGGGGAGCTGGCGTCCTCCGGCCGCGGCCTGGTGCTGATCGAACTGCTCGCGCACGCCTGGGGCGTGGACCCGCGCGGCGAGGGCAAGAGCATCTGGTTCGAGCTCTACGAGTCCGTCGACGGCTCGGCCGACGGCTCCTGGTCCCCGTAGCGGGTGCGCAGTTCCTGGAGGACGCCGAAGGCGGCCGCGGTGAGCGGCACGGCGAGCAGCATCCCGAGCACCCCGGCGACCGACGCCCCGGCCGTGATCGCCACCATCACCACCGCCGGGTGCATCTGCACGGTCCGGCTCTGGATCACCGGCTGGAGCACGTGCCCTTCCAGCACCTGCACCGCGAGGACCACCCCGAGCGCCCACAGCGCGATGACGAACCCCCGGTCGGCGAGCGCGACCAGCACGGCCACGGCGCCCGAGATGAAGGCGCCGAGGTAGGGGATGTAGGCGCCGACGAAGACCAGCGCCCCCAGCCCGGCCGCCCCGGGCACGTCGAGGACGAGCAGTCCGACGGTGATGCAGAGCGCGTCGATGAGCGCGATGAAGGTGGTGCCGCGCATGAAGCCCTCGACGGCGTGGAAGGCCCGCCGTGCCATGGCCTCCAGGGTGTCGGCCGAGCCACCCGGGGCCAGGGCCCGCAGCGTCCCGGCGGCCTTGTCGGAGTCGCGCAGGAAGAAGAAGACGAGGAGCAGCGCGAGGACGGCCATGGCGATGGTCTCGCCGACCACGCTGACCCCGCTGATCACGCCGGAGGCGGCCGAGCCGCCGAACTTGCCCAGGAGTTCCCGGGCGTTGGAGGCCAGGTCGTCCAGCGAGGTCCCGGCCGCCCCGAAGTGCTCGGAGACGCCCCGGGCGGCCTGCCTGAGCGAGGCGACGATCTCGTCGCCCGTGTCGATGAGCGCGGCGACCACGATGTACACGGCCCCGCCGACCACGGCCACGACGGCGACGCAGGTGAGCCCGGCCGCGACCGACCGCTGCACCCCGGCCTTCACGAGCCGCCGGTGCAGGGGCCCGAGCAGGGCCGTCCCGAGCAGCGCGAGCAGCACGGGCACGACGGCGGTCCGGAACTCGTCACACAGCCGGATCCCGACGTAGACGACTCCGGACACGAGCAGGAGCAGCGCACACCAGGCGGCGAGCCGCCGGAGGGGGTCCGGCAGGAGGGGCCTGGTCCCGGAAGCGGTCGGACCGGAGCCCGAAGCGGTCGGTTCGGAGTCCTGCACCCCTCCACCCGACCACGCCCGCGGCGGGCCGTCCCGTCAGGACGACCCGCCCGGGTGACGGCCCGTCAGTCCTGCGGTCCGCTCGCGGTCATGCCGTGCACCGCCGGGATGGTCCCCAGCCGGCCCTTCTGGAAGTCCTCGAAGGCCTGCATGAGTTCTTCCTTGGTGTTCATCACGAACGGGCCGTAGTGGGCCATCGGCTCGCGGATCGGCTGCCCGCCGAGCAGGACGACCTCCAGGTCCGGCGTGTGGGAGTCCTGCTTCTCGTCCGCGCGGACGGTCAGCGAGGAACCCGCGCCGAAGACGGCGGTCTGGCCCGTGTGGACCGGCCGGCGCTCGGTGCCGACGCTGCCGCGCCCGGCCAGGACGTACGCCAGGCCGTTGAAGTCCTCGCGCCACGGCAGGTTGAGCTCGGCGCCCGGCGCCAGCGTCGCGTGGATCATCGTGATCGGCGTGTGCGTGATGCCGGGGCCCTGGTGCCCGTCCAGCTCACCGGCGATGACCCGCAGCAGCGCGCCGCCGTCGGGGGTGCTGAGCAGCTGGACCGAGCCGCCGCGGATGTCCTGGTAGCGCGGGGCCATCATCTTGTCCTTGGCCGGGAGGTTCACCCACAGCTGGAGGCCGTGGAAGAGCCCGCCGGACATGACGAGATGCTCCGGTGGGGCCTCGATGTGCAGCAGACCCGAGCCCGCGGTCATCCACTGGGTGTCACCGTTGGTGATGGTGCCGCCACCGCCGTTGGAGTCCTGGTGGTCGAAGATCCCGTCGATGATGTACGTGACGGTCTCGAAGCCGCGGTGCGGGTGCCACGGCGTGCCCTTGGGCTCGCCCGGCGCGTACTCCACCTCACCCATCTGGTCCATCATGATGAACGGGTCGAGATGGCGGTAGTTGATCCCCGCGAACGCCCGGCGCACCGGGAAGCCCTCGCCCTCGAAACCGCTCGGGGCGGTCGTGACAGCGAGCACGGGACGTGCCACGGCATCGGTCGGCGCGGTCACGCGGGGCAGCGTCAACGGGTTCTCGACGGTCACAGCAGGCATGTCGGTTCCTCCTCGTGTACGCCCAGTTTAGTTGAGCGTTGAACTTTCTGCCACCCCTAACGGAGAAAACCGGCTGGGCATTCCCGGGCGACGGCGCAGCGAACCACGGGACACGGGCATGGCGGAAGACCGGCCCCCGCACCGGGGTACCGGCCTTCACACGTCCGCGTCAGGCGACCAGCTGGGGCTCCTCGCTCCCCGCCCGGACCGCCCCGGCCTTCCGGTCCCGCATCACCGCCGTGGCCACGACCGCCGCGGCCAGGACACCGACCGCGCTGATCGTGAAGGTCGTCGCCATCGAGGCCGTGAAGGCCTCCCGGGCCGCCCGCACCAGGCCCGTGTCACCCCCCGCGGCCGCCAGGGCCCCGCCGATGGACTCCCTGGCCCGCTCGGGAGCACCGGCCGGCATCTCGGCCGCGTAGCCACCGGAGAGCAGCGAGCCGAGGATCGCGATGCCGAGGGCGGTGCCGGACTGCTGGATGGTGTCGTTGAGGGCCGAGCCGACGCCGGCCTTCTCCTCCGGGATGGTGCTCATCAGGGCGGCAACCGCGGCCGGCATCGCCAGACCGGCACCGAGGCCCAGGATCCCCAGCGCCACGGCCGGGACCGTGAAGCCGCTGTCCGCGCTGAGCGTCGTCAGCAGCCCGAAGGAGGCGGCCATCAGCAGCATGCCGCCGAGGATGACGAAACGGTTGCCGATCCGCACGGCGAGCTGCGCCCCGGCCGCGTTGCCCGCCAGGGCTGCCACGGCCAGCGGCAGGAAGGCCAGGCCCGCCTCGACCGCGGACCAGCCGAGCACGAACTGGAGGTACTGGGTCAGGACCAGCAGCAGACCGGCGTTGCCGATCTGGACGAGCGCCAGGGAGAGCGAACCCCCGCTGAAGTTGCGGTGCTTGAACAGGACCAGCGGGACCATCGGCGAGCGGGTGATGTTCTCCCAGATCACGAAGCCGGCCAGGGCGACCACCGCGGCGGCCAGGACGAGGAGGGACCGGCCGCCGAACGCGCCGTGCTGCGGAATCTCGATGATCCACCACACCAGGGCCGTCATGCCCACCGCCGACAGCACCGCGCCCAGCGGGTCGGGCCGCTGCCAGGGCGCCTTCGACTCCGGCATCAGCAGCACACCGGCCAGCAGCGCCAGCGCGACGATCGGCACGTTGATGAGGAAGATCGCCTGCCAGGCGAAGTGGTCGATCAGCACACCGCCGAGGACCGGGCTGCCCACCAGCCCCAGCATCGACACCGAACCCCACGCCGCCATCGCCTTGGGCCGCTCGTCCTCGTCGAAGACGGTGATCAGGATCGACAGCGTCGACGGCATGATCAGCGCCCCGCCCACGCCCATCGCGATCCGCACCGCGATCAGCTCACCCGGGCCGGAGCAGAACACCGCCCCCAGTGAGGCCGCCCCGAAGAGCAGCAGGCCGATCAGCATCACCTTCCGGCGTCCGAACCGGTCCCCCAGGCTCCCCGACGTCAGCAGCAGCCCGGCGAAGACCAGCGTGTAGGAGTCGAGGATCCACTGCATGTCCTGGGCGCTCGCCCCGATGTCCTCGGTCAGCGCGGGTACCGCGACCGTGAGCGCCATGTTGTCGACGACCAGCACCAGCGTGCTGAGGCACAGCACGACCAGGATCCACCAGCGGCGTGGATGACGAGCGTCCATTTCAGTTCCCTCCCGCGTACACCGTTCCTTCGATGCGCACACTGTACGCATGGCCGAACAGTGTGCGCAACCATGAAGTTCTGTACGCTGGTTGCGCACACTGTTCGCATGAAGGCGGCTGCACGGCCACCAGGGAGGACACCGATGACCAGGACCACGAAGAAGGCGGCCCCGATCCCGTCCGTCTGGGCCCGTGAGCAGCGCCGCGCTGACCAGCCCGCGCTCAGCCGCGAGGCGATCGTCCGCGAGGCGATCGCGATGCTCGACGCGAACGGCATCGAGGCGCTCAGCATGCGCAAGCTGGGCGCCCGTCTGAACGCCGGCGCGACCTCGCTGTACCGGCACGTCGCCACGAAGGACGAGCTCATGGAGCTCGCGGTGGACGAGGTCGCCGCCGAGATCCACGTCCCGGCGGCCGGCGGCCCCGACTGGCGCGCGGCCGTCACCGAGGCGGCCGGATCCTTCCGCACGACGGCGCTACGGCATCCCTGGCTGACCCTGGTCCTGGGGCAGGCGGGGCTCGCCTACCTGGGGCCGAACTACATGAGTTTCTCGGAACGACTGGCGGCCCTCTTCACGGCCGCGGGATTCCCCGAGCCGAGCCGGGCGATCGACGCCGTCTTCTCGTACGTCATCGGCATGTCCACCACGGAGGCCGCCTGGCTCACCACGGTCGCCCGCTCGGGCGAGACGGAGTCGGAGTTCGTCGCGCGCCTGCTGCCCACGGCCCAGCAGGTCTCGGCCGGCTACGACCACCTCGCGGCCGCCGGACCCGAGACCAGTGCGCAGGCCGCCGACCCCGCGAAGCTGCGCGACGACAAGTTCGCCTACGGCCTGGAGGTCGTCCTGGACGGCCTGGCGCTGCGCCTGCCGAAGTAGGGGTCAGCCGCCGTCCGCACGGCAATGGCGTCTAGCCGTACATCCGGCGCATCGCGAACTCGACCATCTGCTCGACGGCCTTCGCGTCGAACACCATGCGGTGCTCGCCCTCCATGTCCAGCACGAAGCCGTAGCCGGTCGGCAGCAGGTCCAGGACCTCGGCGCCGGTGATCACGAAGTACTTGGACTCCTTGCCCGCGTACCGGCGCAGCTCCTTGAGCGTGCTGAACATCGGGATCACCGGCTGCTGGGTGTTGTGCAGGGCGAGGAAGCCGGGGTTGTCACCGCGCGGGCAGTAGACCTTGGACGTCGCGAAGACCTGCTGGAAGTCCTCGGCGGTCATCTGCCCGGTCGTGAACGCGCGCACCGCGTCCGTCAGGGAGGGCGGGGACGGCTCGGGGTACAGCGGCGGCTGCTGTCCGTACCCGCCGGACATCGGCTGCTGCGGAGGGGCGTACTGCCCTTGCGGGCCCGCTGTCTGGTCGTAGCCGTACATGAGCGCAAGAGTACCGAGAGCGGCCGGGCGATCGGGCCGGTACGGCAGGCCCGGCAGACCGACAGCGACTTGACAGCGCCGGCTCTGTGGATCGCCGCGCCCGCCGCTCGTAGCGTCGGTCCATGAACGGACGCCATGACGAAGGCCCGCACGAGCACGACAGGGGCCTCTCCCACGACCTGCCCGTCCTCGCCCGCCGCCGGATGATCCGGCTGATGGCGGGCGCGAGCCTGGTCCCGCTGGTGGGCTGCACGGCGGAGGACCGGACCACGGCTTCCTCCTCCCCCTCTTCCCCCTCTTCCTCCTCGTCCGCCGGGTGCGCGGAGATCCCCGAGGAGACGGCCGGGCCCTTCCCCGGTGACGGCTCGAACGGGGTGAACGTACTGAAGGAGAGCGGAGTCGTCCGCAGCGACATCACGCGGAGCTTCGGCGACTCCGCGGACGGCACCGCCGAGGGCGTCCCCCTGACGATCATGCTGACGGTGGTGGACGCGGCCTCGGGGTGCGGCACCCCGAAGCAGGGCGCCGCCGTCTACCTCTGGCACTGCGACCGGGACGGCGCCTACTCCCTGTACTCCGAGGGCGTCACCGAGGAGAACTACCTGCGCGGAGTCCAGGAGACGGACGAGAAGGGCCAGGTCACGTTCACGAGCATCTTCCCCGGCTGCTACCCGGGCCGCTGGCCGCACGTCCACTTCGAGGTCTACGGCAGCCTGGCCGACGCCACCGCGGCCACGTCGATCACGAACACCTCGCAGCTCGCCTTCCCGAAGGACGTCTGCGACACGGTGTACGCCACGGACGGCTACGGCGAGAGCGTACGGAACCTGAGCGGCCTCTCCCTGGAGAGCGACGGCATCTTCAGCGACGGCCACGACCGGCAGCTGGCGACGATGACGGGCAGCACGGGGGACGGCTACACCGCGGCCTTGACCGTTCCGGTGTGACCTGTCACAGATGACCGGACGGGGTTGCATCTTATTACTGGCGGGTAGCATCATCGTAGCTACTTGTTGGTACGTGAACTAGCGCGAGGATCCAGTGCCTCGCCGATCTCTCTAGGGAGCCGGGAGCCGTCGCCATGGGGCACTACAAGTCGAATCTCCGCGACATCGAGTTCAACCTCTTCGAAGTACTCGGGCGCGACAAGGTGTACGGCACCGGCCCGTTCGAGGAGATGGACGTCGACACCGCGAAGAGCATCCTGGAGGAGCTGACCCGCCTCTCGGAGAACGAGCTGGCCGAGTCCTTCGCCGACGCCGACCGCAACCCGCCGGTCTTCGACCCGGAGACCAACACCGCGCCGGTCCCGGCCTCCTTCAAGAAGAGCTACCAGGCCTTCATGGACTCCGAGTACTGGCGCCTCGGCCTGCCCGAGGAGATCGGCGGCACCACCGCGCCCCGCTCCCTGATCTGGGCGTACGCCGAGCTCATCCTGGGCGCCAACCCGGCCGTGTGGATGTACTCCTCGGGCCCGGCCTTCGCCGGCATCCTCTTCGAGGAGGGCAACGAGGTCCAGAAGCACATAGCCAAGATCGCCACGGAGAAGCAGTGGGGCTCCACGATGGTGCTCACCGAGCCCGACGCGGGCTCCGACGTGGGCGCCGGCCGCACCAAGGCCGTGCAGCAGGAGGACGGCTCCTGGCACATCGAGGGCGTGAAGCGCTTCATCACCTCCGGTGAGCACGACATGTCGGAGAACATCCTCCACTACGTGCTGGCCCGCCCCGAGGGCGCCGGCCCCGGCACCAAGGGCCTGTCCCTCTTCCTCGTCCCGAAGTACCTCTTCGACTTCGAGACCGGCGAGCTGGGCGAGCGCAACGGCGTCTACGCCACCAACGTCGAGCACAAGATGGGCCTGAAGGCCTCCAACACCTGCGAGATGACCTTCGGTGACCAGCACCCCGCCAAGGGCTGGCTGATCGGCGACAAGCACGACGGCATCCGCCAGATGTTCCGCATCATCGAGTTCGCCCGCATGATGGTCGGCACGAAGGCGATCTCCACGCTGTCGACGGGCTACCTGAACGCGCTGGAGTACGCCAAGGAGCGCGTCCAGGGCCCCGACCTGGCGAACTTCATGGACAAGACCGCGCCCAAGGTCACCATCACGCACCACCCGGACGTGCGCCGCTCGCTCATGACGCAGAAGGCGTACGCGGAGGGCATGCGCGCCCTGGTGATGTACACCGCCTCGATCCAGGACGCCATCCAGATCAAGGAGGCCGCCGGCGAGGACGCCTCCACCGAGCACGCGCTGAACGACCTGCTCCTGCCGATCGTCAAGGGCTACGGCTCCGAGAAGGGCTACGAGCAGCTCGCCCAGTCGCTGCAGACCTTCGGCGGCTCCGGCTTCCTCCAGGAGTACCCGATCGAGCAGTACATCCGGGACTCCAAGATCGACACCCTCTACGAGGGCACCACGGCGATCCAGGGCCAGGACTTCTTCTTCCGGAAGATCGTCCGCAACCAGGGCGCCGCGCTGAACTCCCTCGCCGAGGACATCAAGAAGTTCCTCGCCCTCGGCACGGGCGGCGAGGAGCTGGCCGGGGCCCGCGAGCACCTCGCCAAGGCCGCGGTCGAGCTGGAGGCCATCGTCGGCCTGATGCTCACCGACCTCGCCGCCA
This sequence comes from Streptomyces sp. SID5464, assembly GCF_009862985.1. Taxonomy (NCBI): domain Bacteria; kingdom Bacillati; phylum Actinomycetota; class Actinomycetes; order Kitasatosporales; family Streptomycetaceae; genus Streptomyces; species Streptomyces sp. SID5464. The sequence continues at coordinate 379,996 of NZ_WWIQ01000022.1, forward strand.
CCGAGCAGGACGTCAAGAACATCTACAAGGTCGGGCTCAACACCACCCGCCTGCTGATGGCCTCCGGTGACGTCGTCGTCGGCTACCTGCTGCTCAAGGGCGCCGCGGTCGCCGCCGACAAGCTGGAGACGGCCACCGCCAAGGACAAGGCCTTCTACACCGGCAAGATCGCCGCCGCGAAGTTCTTCGCCGCCAACGTCCTGCCGGGCGTCACCCTGGCCCGCAAGGTGGCCGAGGGCGTCGAGCTGGACCTGATGGAGCTGGACGAGGCCGCGTTCTAGATCTCTCACGTCCTCTGTTCGAGGGCCTGTTCCCTACCGTGGGGAACAGGCCCTCGTCCGTCGTTAAGGTGAAGCCATGACCCAACCAGCCCGCTTCGACCGCGGCCACACCGACGACCTCATGACCTTCCTGGCGGCGAGCCCGTCGCCGTACCACGCCGTGGCCACAGCTGCCGAGCGGCTGGAGAAGGCCGGCTTCAGGCAGGTCGCCGAGACGGACGCCTGGGACGGGACGCGCGGCGGCAAGTACGTGCTGCGCGGTGGCGCGATCGTCGCCTGGTACGTGCCGGAGGACGCCGCACCCCACACGCCGTTCCGGATCGTCGGCGCCCACACCGACTCCCCCAACCTGCGCGTCAAGCCGCTCCCCGACAGCGGGGCGCACGGCTGGCGCCAGGTGGCCGTGGAGATCTACGGCGGACCGCTGCTCAACTCCTGGCTGGACCGGGACCTGGGCCTCGCGGGCCGGCTGACCCTGCGCGACGGCTCGACGCGCCTGGTCAATGTCGACCGGCCGCTGCTGCGGGTCCCGCAGCTCGCCATCCACCTGGACCGCTCGGTGACGGCCGACGGCCTCAAGCTCGACAAGCAGCGGCACATGCAGCCGGTCTGGGGCCTGGGCCACGACGTCCGCGACGGCGATCTGATCGCCTTCCTGGAGGAGACGGCCGGCATCCCGGCGGGCGAGGTCACCGGCTGGGACCTGATGACGCACTCCGTCGAGCCGCCCGCCTACCTGGGCCGTGACCGCGAACTGCTGGCCGGCCCGCGCATGGACAACCTGCTGTCGGTGCACGCCGGCACGGCGGCCCTCGCCGCCGTGGCCTCCGGTGCGTCCAAGCCGACGTCCATCCCGGTGCTGGCCGCCTTCGACCACGAGGAGAACGGCTCCCAGTCGGACACGGGCGCGGACGGGCCGCTGCTCGGCAACGTGCTGGAGCGCTCGGTGTTCGCGCGCGGCGGCTCCTACGAGGACCGGGCCCGCGCCTTCGCCGGTACGGTCTGCCTGTCCTCCGACACCGGGCACGCCGTCCACCCCAACTACGCGGAGCGGCACGACCCGACGCACCACCCGCGCGTCAACGGCGGCCCGATCCTCAAGGTCAACGTCAACAACCGCTACGCCACGGACGGTTCGGGCCGCGCGGAGTTCACGGCGGCCTGTGAGGCGGCCGACGTGCCCTTCCAGTCCTTCGTCTCCAACAACTCCATGCCCTGCGGCACCACGATCGGCCCGATCACCGCCGCCCGGCACGGCATCAGGACCGTCGACATCGGCGTGGCCATCCTGTCGATGCACAGCGCACGCGAACTGTGCGGCGCCGACGACCCGTTCCTCCTGGCGAACGCGCTGACCGCGTTCCTGGAGCGGTAGAACGGGCCGTCACCGCATGGGTGTTCCCCTCGGGGGTACCCGGTGTGCGGACCGGAACGACCGGACCGTACAGGGAGGCGACACAACATGGGCCTCGGCGGATGCATCATCCTCATCGCCGTGGGAGCCATCCTCACGTTCGCGACCGACTGGGACATGCAGGGGGTCAACCTCGACCTGGTCGGCATCATCCTGATGATCGTCGGACTGATCGGCGTCACGACGTTCAGCAGCATCGCCAGGCGGCGGCGCGTGGTGGTGCCACCCACGACGCCGGTCGTGGACGACGGACGACACCACACACGCGACGGCTACAGCGACGGGTACGGGGTCTGACGCCCCGGAGGATCAGGCGTCCATCCCGGCCAGCACCAGGGGAAGCCGGTCCGTCCCCGCCTCCGTGAGGCGGACGGGGACGCCCCAGTCCTGCTGGTGGACGTGACAAGCCGGATACTCGTTCGACGGATCGTCGTCGCAGGAGGCGGCCATCGCGGAGACGTGCAGCACGCCCTCCGGCACGGAGGGGTCGAGTTCGAGGGCGCGGGACAGGTCGGTTCCCGCGCCCTCGCCGCTGCGCAGCAGCTCCGGCGGGGTGGAGGAGACCAGCAGGCGCGTGGAGGGGCCGTACCGGGTGTCGAGCTTCTGGCCCGCGGGGGCCTGGAAGATGACGTCCAACCGGAGCCGGCCAGGGGTGACTTCGGTGGCCTCGCGCTGCGTGCGGTGGGCGACCTCCGGCACCTTCACCGCCTCTTCCGGCAGCCGCAGCCGGGTCAGCCGGTGCCGGGCCGACTCCACGACCACGATGTCGTCGCCGACGAGCACCGCGTCGCTGGGCTCGCGCAGGTCCGTGGCCAGGGTGGTGACCTCACCGGTCGCGGGGTCGTAGCGTCGCAAAGCGTGGTTGTAGGTGTCGGCGACGGCGACGGACCCGTCCGGGAGCGCGGTGACGCCCAGCGGGTGCTGGAGCAGGGCCTGTCCGGCGCTGCCGTCGCGGTGGCCGAAGTCGAACAGGCCGGTGCCGACGGCGGTGTGGACGGAGCCGTCGGGGGTCACCCAGCGCAGGGCGGACGTCTCGGAGTCGGCGAGCCAGAGGCGGTCGGGGGTGGCGGCGAGGCCCGAGGGCTGCGCGAACCAGGCCTCGGCCCCCGGGCCGTCCACCAGCCCCTCGTTCGTCGTCCCGGCCGCGACCGCGACCGTGCCCTCGGCCGGGTCGTACGCCCACAGCTGGTGGACGCCGGCCATGGCGATCCAGACCTTGCCCTGCCAGAGGGCGACGTCCCAGGGGGAGGAGAGGTCGACCTCGCGGGCCGGGCCCGAGGTGGGTGAGCCCTGCCACCACTGCCGGCCCGTGCCGGCGAGGGTGGTGACCTCGCCGGTGGTGAGGTCCAGCCGCCGCAGCGCGTGGTTGACGGTGTCGGCGACGACCACCGACCCCTCGTCGAGCAGGGCGAGCCCCTGCGGCTCGTTGAAGGCGGCCGTGCCGGTCGGTCCGTCGGCGAACCCGCGCGTGCCGGACCCGATCCGCCGTACGACGCTCTCGCCGTCCTCGGCGAGTTCCACCAGCTGGTGCCGGGTGGTGTCGCTCACCAGGAAGGTCCCGGACGGCAGCAGCAGCGCCTTCCCCGGGAACCGCAGCACCGTCGGCTCCGGTTCCGGCGCCACATACGGCCCGTCCCCTCGCCGCAGCGTCCCCTTGGCCTCGTGCTCGGCCTCCAGCTCCGTCACCAGACGCTCGATGGCGTGCGCATGCCCCTCACCGGCGTGCTGCGCGACGACGTACCCCTCGGGGTCGATCACGACGAGCGTCGGCCAGGCCCGCACGGCGTACTGCTTCCACGTGGCCAGCTCCGGGTCGTCGAGCACCGGGTGCTCCACGCCGTACCGCTCGACGGCGTCCACCACCGCGCTGTGCTCGGCCTCGTGCACGAACTTCGGCGAGTGCACCCCGATGACCACGACCGTGTCCCGGTGCCTCTCCTCCAGCTCGCGCAGCTCGTCCAGGACATGCAGGCAGTTGATGCAGCAGAACGTCCAGAAATCGAGGATGACGATGCGTCCTCGCAGGTCGGCGAGGGTGTACTGCTGCCCGCCCGTGTTCAGCCAGCCGCCCTTGCCGGTCAGCTCGGGGGCGCGGACACGGGCACGTCGGGGTGCGGAGTCATTCATGCGTCCAGGGTGTCATCCGGCACTGACAGCCCCTCCAGCGCGTGGCCGGTCGTGGCGTCCACGTGCTCGGGCACGTCGTCGTGGCGGTCGCCGACCGTGAGGGTGCCGGTGGGTTCGAACAGGAGGATCGCGGTCGGCACCGGAGCGTACGGCTTGTGCTCGGTGCCGCGCGGGACGGTGAAGACGCTGCCCCTGGGGAGCACGACCGTGTGCTCTCCGGCCGGCTCGCGCAGGCCGATGTGCAGCTCGCCGTCGAGGACGAGGAAGAACTCGTCGGTGTGCTCGTGGACGTGCCAGACGTGCTCGCCCTCGACCTTCGCGACGCGGACGTCGTAGTCGTTGACGGCGGTGACGATGCGCGGGCTCCACAGCTCGGAGAAGGAGTCCAGGGCGTGGGCGAGGGAGACGGGTTCCTGGGTCATGAGGGGATCTTCCGGGGTGCCGTGCCTCTCGCACGAGTGCTAGAAATCGCACATGCCGCAAGGATCCTCGCACCGCCCGCACCAGGTCGCCGTGATCGTCGACGAGGGCACCAACCCCTTCGAGGTAGGGGTGGCCACCGAGCTGTTCGGGCTGCCCCGGCCCGAGCTGGGGCTGCCGCGGCCGTTGTACGAGGTGACGCTGTGCGCGCCCGCGCCGGAGATCCGGATGAACCACGGGTTCTTCACGCTCACGGGCGCCTCGGGCCTGGACGCCGTGGACCGGGCGGACACGCTGGTCGTGCCCGGCCGGCCGGACAACGTCGTACCGCGCGCCCCTGCCGTGCTCGACGCCATCCGGCACGCACACGCGCGTGGCGCCCGGGTCATGAGCTTGTGCACCGGCACGTTCGCGCTCGCGGAAGCCGGACTGCTGGACGGTCGGCGGGCGGCGACCCACTGGCGCTGGGCGGACTCCTTCCGCCGACTGCACCCGAAGGTGCTGCTGGAACCGGACGTGCTGTTCGTGGACGAGGGTGACATCCTCACCGCCGCCGGCAGCGCGGCCGCGCTCGATCTCGGGCTGTACGTCTGGCGCCGCGACCACGGAGCGGAGATCGCCAACCACGTCTCCCGGCGGCTGGTGTTCGCCGCGCACCGGGACGGCGGTCAGCGGCAGTTCGTGGAACGACCGGTGCCGGACGTGCGGGACGAGTCCCTGGCACCCCTGCTGGCTTGGGCACAGGAGCGGCTGGGCGAGCCGCTGACGGTGGCGGACCTGGCCGCACGCGCGCGGGTCAGCCCGGCCACGCTCCACCGGCGCTTCCGCGCGCAGCTCGGGACGACGCCGCTCGCGTGGCTGACCGGGGAGCGCGTGGCGCTGGCCTGCCGGCTGATCGAGCGGGGCGAGGAACGGCTGGACGTGGTGGCGGCCCGCAGCGGGCTCGGTACGGCCGCCAACCTGCGGGCACGGCTGCGGCGGGCGACCGGACTCAGCCCGTCGGCCTATCGACGGCGTTTCGGAGCGGGCGGCGGGGAAGCCCTGGTCTCATGAGATTCCTCGTGTACGACCGGCTCCTCGGATTCGGCGACGACTACTGGATCGAGGACGCCCGCGGCACCAAGGTGTTCCTCGTCGACGGCAAGGCCCTGCGGCTGCGGGACACCTGGGAGCTGAAGGACACCCAGGGGCGCGTCCTCGTCGACATCCACCAGAAGATGCTCGCCCTGCGCGACACGATGGTGCTCCAGCGGGGCGGCGAACCGCTGGCGACGATCCGCCGGAAACGGCTGTCCCTGCTGCGCAACCACTACCGGGTGTCCCTGGCCGACGGCAACGAACTGGACGTCAGCGGCAAGATCCTCGATCGCGAGTTCGCCGTCGAGTACGACGGGGAACTGCTGGCGGTGATCTCCCGGCGGTGGCTGACCGTGCGGGACACCTACGGCGTGGACGTCGTCCGCGAGGACGCGGATCCGGCGCTGCTGATCGCGGTGGCGGTGTGTGTGATCCACCTGGCGGAGAAGGAGCGGGAGGAGTGAGGGCGCGTCCCTGTGGGCCTGTGTGGGCGCTGATGCCCTGAGTGGCCGTCCTCAGGGCCTGCGAGGTGGCTGGAGTCCCAGCACCCGGTCCTTCAGCGCCGGGAACTGCTCCCGCGTCGCCGCGACCTTCCCCGGGTCGAACTCCACCGTCAGGACCTCCTCGCCGGCGCCCGCCTCGGCCAGCACCTCGCCCCACGGGTCGACCACGATCGAGTGACCGGCCTGGGGAACTCCGGCGTGCGTCCCGGCCGTTCCACACGCGACGACGAACGACTGGTTCTCCACCGCCCGCGCCTGGGCCAGCAGCGTCCAGTGCGACCGGCGGCGCTCCGGCCAGCCCGCCGGGACCACGAGCGTCTCGGCACCGGCGTCGACGAGACCGCGGAAGAGTTCGGGGAAACGGAGGTCGTAACAGGTGCCGAGGCCCAGGGTGGTCGACGGCAGACGGACCGTCACCAGCTCGGCCCCCGCGCCCATCAGCACGGCCTCGCCCTTGTCGAAGCCGAAGCGGTGGATCTTGCGGTAGGCGGCGGCGAGGTCGCCGGAGGGGGAGAAGACGAGGGAGGTGTTGTACAGGGGACCCTCCGGGTCACGCTCCGGGATGGAGCCCGCGTGCAGCCACACCCCCGCGTCGCTCGCGGCCTTCGCCATCGCCTCGTGGGTCGGCCCTTCGAGCGGCTCGGCCTCCTGCCCGAAGTCCTGATAGGCGAAGGCACCCGTGGTCCACAGCTCCGGCAGGACGACGAGATCGGCCCCGGCCTGGTCCCGGACCATCGAGGCCACCCGTCGGCGGCGCGATTCGACCGATTCGCCCTCGTCTACGGCGATCTGGATCACAGAGGCGCGCACACTACCACCGTCCTGGCATTCGACCCGTCCACAAGGGCTTCCCCACGGGCCTACGATCGTCACACGAAAGCACTGCCCGGGTGCCTCACAGCAGCGTAACTTAGCTGCCAAGACACCCGCCGACAGCCGCCACCTCCCACTGGCAACGCCGCCACCACCTGCCCGTGCACCGACCGCCGAGGGGTCCCGTTCCGTGAGTCTGCATCCCACCCTCCAGCCCTACGCCGACGCCTGGACCCACTCCATCGAAGCGATATCCGAGCTGCTCCAGCCGCTCGCGGAGGCCGAGTGGAACCGGCGGACGCCGTGCCCCGGGTGGTCGGTGCGGGACGTGGTCTCCCATGTCATCGGCCTGGACTGCGAGATGCTCGGCGACCCGCGGCCCATCCACACGCTGCCGCGCGACCTCTTCCACGTGACGAACGACCACCAGCGCTACATGGAGATGCAGGTCGACGTCCGCCGTCACCACACGGCGCCGGAGATGACCTCCGAGCTGGAGTACGTGATCATCCGCCGCAACCGGCAGCTGCGCAACGAGTCGCGCGACCCGGGCACGAAGGTGCGCGGCCCGCTCGGCACGGAACTCACCCTCGAGGAGTCCATGCGCCGGCACGCCTTCGACGTGTGGGTGCACGAGCAGGACCTGCGCACGGCCCTCGGCCGGCCCGGCAACCTCGACTCCCCCGGCGCGCACGTCGCCCGTGACGTGCTGCTCGGCGAACTCCCGCGCGTGGTCGCCGAGGACGCGCAGGCACCACGCAGCTCGGCCGTCGTCTTCGACGTCCACGGCCCCGTCGAGTTCCTGCGCACGATCCGCGTCGACATCCAGGGCCGCGGCACCCTCGAAACGGCCCCCGCCCTCGGCCCGGCCGCCACCCTCACCCTCGACTGGGAGACGTACGTCCGCCTGGCCTGCGGCCGCGTGACGCCCGAGTCGGTGACCGACAGGGTGAAGTCGGAAGGCGACCCGGACCTGACGGCGGCGATCCTGAGCAACTTCACAGTGACGCAGTAGCTGCTCAGCCGCGGCCGCCGATCCCGCTCAGCTGCGGGCAGTCGTGCCGCTCGGGGC